>NZ_JBNPLT010000026.1:0-48784 GCF_050313615.1 Prevotella sp. SGI.167
TATAAGTGATAAAAATATGGCAACTATTATTCGTCAATCATATATCGACAAGATAGAAAAGTATCTTGGTAAGGAGACTATCATCGTATTAGTAGGTCAACGTCGTGTAGGTAAAAGCTGCATGATGAAAATGATTCGTGACCGCAAGAAGGCAGATGACTGCAACAATATCATCTTTATAGATAAGGAGAAAAGAGAGTTTGACAACATTCAGACCTATCAAGATCTCAACGACTATATCGGAGAGCACTTTTTATCTGATAAACATAACTATATCCTTATCGATGAGATACAAGACATCAGGGAATTTGAACGCTCCATTCGAAGTTATCGCACAGAACCCAACACCGACATTATCATCACAGGTAGCAATGCTCGCATGCTGAGCAATGAACTGAGCACACTCATCGGTGGCAGATATAAGGAAATCTATATCCAATCGCTGAGCTATAACGAGTTTCTGGAATTTCATCAACTATCAGATAATGACGAAGCACTTGCTCTGTACATTCAGTATGGTGGCCTGCCTGGTCTGGCAAAGATAGGGCTTGAAGAGGATGATGCACGTGAATATCAAATGGATATTTACCATACCGTCTTACTTAAGGATGTCATTATGCGCAACCAGATAAGAAACGTGCCATTCTTAGAGAATTTAGTACGTTTCCTCGCAGACAACACCGGTAAGTTGATTTCCGCCAACAGTATCGCCAAATATATGAAATCACAAGGCGAATCTATAACGTCCACAGCTATCATCAATTACATATCCTTCCTTTGTGAAGCCTATATCCTGCACAAGGTGAACCGCTATGACATCCACGGCAAACGTATCTTTGAAACCAACGATAAGTTTTATTTTGAAGACAACGGCATTAGAAATGCCATTGCCGGGGGAACACGTGAAGGAGACATCGAGAAAGTGATAGAGAATATCATATATCAGAACCTCATACGCTTGGGCTATCAAGTTTATGTAGGACAACTGCAAGCTGGAGAAATCGACTTTGTTTGTACTAAGCCAGGAGGCGAACGCATCTACGTGCAAGCTTCCTACATCATAGCCGACGATGCAACCAGAGAGCATGAGTTTGGCAATCTCCGTGCCATCAAGGACAACTATCCGAAGTACGTTATCTCCATGACTCCTCTGCTCACCAAAAATGATAATGACGGGATCACGCACCTGCATCTTCGCAAATTCCTGACAGAAGGAATATAAATAACAGGAATTTCTCAGATTGGGCACACAGTGTGTTCCCGATCTGAGGATTCTTTTATTCCTCCCCATTCAGGCATTCGCCCGTCTCATAACTCTTCGTCATATCCTTTAAGATATCAATCATCTCCTGCCTCAAGCTCTCAGGCTTCAGTACGATGATATTTCTGCCATGCCACAACAGTTCCTGAAGAAAATCACGGCTGGGGCGAACGGTGAGGGTATATTCCCGATACATTCCGTCTTTCGACTCCTTTACTGTCTGCTGACTCTCGTGCAGCGGAACCTCCTCGATATAATTGTATTCCGGATAGAAGGCACGGATGCGGATTTTCTCTACGGGCACATCTTCCATCCGATAGATACCAAAGCAATCTTCATAATAATTCTCTGGAGTCAGGAACTTCTTCATCTTTGCCGACAACGGATGCTTCTCGCAAATAAGCTTAAGGAAACTGATGCGGTCGAAAGGAAGACAGCGAACGAGCTTCTTCTCATCCTGTTCAGCACTTGAATTGGCTTTCCCTTCGGACGCCGAACGTTGTTTCTTCACTCCCACAACATACCACCGTTGTTTGAAATATCTCACGAAAGCCGGTTGCAGAATAATATCACTCTCCGCTCCAAATCCCGAAACATACTTAAACTTCAGCAGATATTGCTTATCTATCGCTGCAAGAATATCATCCAGATATTCCGTGTTGTATGGCGGTGTATCAAGCATCACCTTATTGTGAAACTTCAGCATATCACCTAACGAAGCCAGCCGCAGGGAACTCAGCATCCATTCCGTCACATCATCATTAGCGATCGGATCACGCTTCAGATAATACCGATAGCCGTCGCTCTTGTCGCATTCCACAGTAATGCCAAACTGCGACTGGATATTTTCACGATAACGATGAAAGGTACGTTTGTCCAGCTCATCCTCATCCTGATTAGCGTTGGCATCACGCCACTCATTAGCAATCTCCTCAAAGGTAAGATGCTTACGATCCAAGAGGCCTATCAGCCAACTATAGAATTTTACACGATTGTCCATAATCTCTAAAAATCTAATGAATATTTACGAGAAATGCCTAAAAAGAAAAGGAGAAAAGATAGCCAACAAAATGGTAATGCTAAATGCTGGCGTTTCTGACTTTTGTCATATACCAATGCGCGATACACTTGTGCCCGATGCTTGAAATGAACTGTGAACAAACTCGTCTCTTTGCATGAAACACATGAATTTTTAATAATGCTAACACAGACCTATTGCCTGATGTCAGCCTCTTGCTGCCTCTATCTTTTCTCCGAAAGTTTTAATCTACTTAATGAAAATTTCAATCCTCGCTCCATTATCGGGGCAAGTCTTGCAAATCTACCAAATCTACAGTCCAGTTCAAACTCTGAATTTTCAGGTCGAGTTCCCGATACTGCTTGGCATAGGTATCAGCCTCCTTGCGAAGAACCTTTATATCTATGGTTCTAACATATTTCAGTTCGTTTCTGCCAAAGCGAGTATCGTTGGCTGCTACATAGTTCACCACCTCTTTCAATGCCTTGACACGCATCGACAAGACGTCTCTCTTGGCTATCAATCGAGTCAAGGAGTCTCCGTCCTGAACTATCTGAACGTTGGTGATGTTAATACGATAAACCAGATCTTCCAACTGAACGAGTACGTCATCCAGTTCCTTGTACAGTTCCTCCACGTTATCGCAAGGTTCATCGCCCTCCTGTACCTTGGCGCTCTCCTTGATACGTTCTTTCAGTTGAGCCACTTTCTTCTGCAAATCGGCTCTGATGCTCAATGCTTCTGCTAACTTCATAATCTTCTATTTTTTATATATGACGTTAAACTTCTTGTTTTATTATATATGCTATTTCTTTCTTGTCGGATTCAGCGTATGTTTTCCTCCGAACTCTTTCACATCTTCCTCTACAAGTTTTTGGAACCACGATGGTTCATAATCGAGCGGTCCAATCTCTGCATCTCTCGTATCACAAACTTCATTCTCATATTGCAAATGAACCTTTACCACGAAATCATCCATGCGAAGAATGTCGGGCAGGCTATAGTCTTGATGCGTATGCAGAGCATGCATGGCATAACAAACGCAAATATCAGCAAACTCGGGTTTATGAAGGCTACACTCATCCCAGGAATCTCCATCGTCCAACATGTTGTTTATCTGCTTATACCCATCCTCGGTAGCCCCATCAAATGTGCCAAAGACTCCATTCAAAATTGTATCCATCTTACAGCGTCCTGCACTCATCAGTTCATCTAACAGATGAATCATATATTGAAAATCAGATCCGTAATAATCATCGTTCTCCATCTTTACTACAGCATCGTCATCTCCATACTCGAAACGCAACACTCCTTCCACCTCATAACGATAGCGATCATCCACCTTATAAGGCGTATGAAACAAAGTGCGCCACATGTTTCTGCACTGGGCATAACATTCCTGAGTCAATTTGAAGAGTTTATCATTCTGATAGCGAAATCTCTCCACTTCGGCAGGAGTCGGATGAAGCATCATCTCATTCAATACAACATATCTTACTCCCATCAAGTCTTCGATGACATCATGCTCGCTTTCACTCATGCGACGTAGGAACCATGCCTTTGCAAAATCATAGTTCACGATTTTCTTCACACGTTGCTCCACATTTTGTAACACCTCACGTTTCTCATCAACAGTAGCCACCTCTCGGATATATTCTAGAATCTCTGAATAAGCATCATCGTCGTCAAATCCCTTATCCTCAATTCTGTCCAAGCATTTTTTCCAATCACAATTTTCCTTCATATTCCCCTACTATTTTACCATTATCAATTTCCTTTATCTTATCGTCGCCAAAGCTTCCTCCCCGTACCTTGTAGGGAGAGTTTCGCTTCAACGTCTTCTCCAAATACTCCAGATCCTTGGGACGAAGGTGAGTGAGAGCGAAATCCACCTCATTCAGTTGCGACTGATTGCTCAAAGCGAGATGCTGAAGATTGTGACACATGAAGATGTCCAAGCGACGCAACTTGTCGTTCTTACTCAAATCCAAAGACACCAAATCTTCGGATCCATCAATATGCAACTCCTCCAAGAGAGGATTGGCAGAGAAATCCAACTTCTCGTTTCTTATCGCGCTGAAGTCGATGAACTCCAGCAAAGGATTTTTGCTTACGTCGAGCCATTGCCCACCATATCCCGAATATCCCAGGATACGCAAGCTAGGACATTCCGTGAGAATCACATCAAAGGTTTTCACCTCGAACATGCCACAGCCATCAAATCCGATAATGGCATCTTCCTCTTCCGAGCAGATGGTAATGGTATAGTTCACGCCCTTCTCAGGATAGGAATGACCAGCCTTAACCCAAGTCAACTTCTCAGAATTCTGTTCCTGTTTGCCTGTCACGACCTGTACCCTTCCATCGCCCCATGCAATCCCTGCCTTGCTGTCTTTCTTCAACATCAAGTGCAAGCCTACGGTTTCCCCCATTGTCCAGTCCAAAGTCTGGATATTGATTGTAATCTGTGCCATAATTCCTTGTTTTATGTTTACAGCTGCAAAGGTACAGGTCAGGTGTGTCAAATCGTGACGCAAGCGAGAAAATTATCTCAAAAATCTTTGTATCACCTTGTACCAATAGTCCCAGGAATAGCCTACGGAAGGATGATTCACCACAAGAGCCTTAACATGCTTGCCACCAGGCATCATGTAGAAGCCATTAGGCACCCAAGTGCCTTCCACTTCCATGTCATTGCAATCCACCCAGTGAACATCAGAAATTTGCTCTTGGCGCCAGTGACCGCCAGGTAAATTGTTCCAAAGCCTCTTACCCCATACAATGATGTACTGAGGCTGATACTTTTCGATGACCTCAAAGAAAGCCTTCCCAGCCTGGTGATATTGCTCGGCAGTGCCAGCCTCGCGAGGGCCACCCATCGCCACTTGCAGATAGTTGAAGAAGATGACCGAATTCCAGATCTTCAGCCTCATTGCTTGATTGGTCTCCTCTCCCACTAACGAACGCTCAAACTTCAAGAAAGTCCGCATCCAGTTTTGCCGTTCCTTATTCTCATTGAGATAATCATCAAGCACCTGCTGCGTAAAGTTCATACACTCCCGATGTAGCTGGCAGTCGCCACAATCCGTACAACTCTCATCACAATAATGACTCTCGCCCAATATCATGATTCGCTTGCCGAATATCCCCCCGTTGGCATAATCCTTGCCAACGAAAGGCTGAAAGAAAATGTTGCTATTCATATTTTAAAATAATGAAACAATCCAATTTCCCAAGCGAATGGCCCACGAAATCACCACATAAATCAACCAGCAAAGCACTACGATGAACACAGCCGTCCAGAATGCCTTCTTATTCACCTTATTGATAATCTCCTTATCATCCTCGATATAGCCTGTAATCAGCTTCAAGTTTTCTACATACGAACGCTTGAATACATCCAGCACATCACCTATATAGAAAGGTATGGCACCTATCAGCACATCCATCAAGATATTATAGATGACAGCCAAAGTCAGCGGAATAGACTTAACCACGCAAAGACTGTAATAGATAAATGGGAATGCAAACACGCTCGTCAAAGCATCACCGATACCGACAGGAAGGATGAAGCCAAGGATAGGATCCAAGAACCACTTGTCCATATACTTCGCCGTACCTACCATCAGACGATAAGATGGCATGTTCATCATCTTCTCACGCTTTGCAGCTTTTTTATCAGCCCTCGCCTGTTCTTTGGCAAGAGCCGCCTCTCGCTTTTGATCTTCTTTTGCGAAATCCATGCCCAAATCAGCCTGGGCCTGCTGTCTTCTTGAACTTTCCATACGCCTTATAATTCTATTTGTTTCTTACCATTTATAAATTCCATGAACTCCTGTTCCGAAAGAGAGAAACCGCTCAAGTCGCTCATCAACTCCATAGCTTGCTTACGTTCCTCCTCACTACCAGCCAGATTGATACGCTTGAACACCTCACGAAGATAAGCACTCTTGTTGTCTATCTTAGCCATTTCACGCTTAAACTCATCAGCATGTTTCTTCAACTCCTTATCGTATGCAGCCGAAGCCAAGCTACCGTTGAGCTGCTGCGCTTTGAGCTTAGCGAAACTATCAAACAGAGCAATACCTTTCTGTAAGGATTGTTCCATAGCACCAGTTAACTGCGCCAAGTCTTCCTCGCTATACTCAGCAGGTTTGTTCTGTTGTGCGGTCTTGCCCTCTATCTTCTTATGGTCTTTCGTGTATGCTTCCACTCCATCGAGCAAATTCTTAGCCATATCCTTGTCGGCATGAAGATTGTCTGCCAACATTCCAGTAAACAGAGAAAGGTTCTGCTCCACATCAGTAGGAAGTTTGGCTGCCTCCCTATAATCAGGAATATCGACCGTATGCACCAACTTCTCATCAATCTTGCTCTCCATGATTTCACGTCCGAGTTTCAGCATGGCAACCATATCACGAAGATGTTTCAGCATCTTCAGCTTCAAGTCGTCAGAGCAAACTATCTTGCTTCTGATTTCCTGAGAAACTTTATCCAGTTCACTGGAAAGTTTGGCATACTCATTTTTGATGCGGGTTTGTTCCTCACGATGCGATTCCAATTCCTCCTTATCCAACTTCAAATCTACCTGATAGCTCTCGTATTCTCTCACAAGAGGGAAGCATACCGCATTCCATTCAGCAAAGTCGCGATAGTAGTTCTTGTTGGCCATACCAAAGGTGATCCAGTTGACGAGGAAGAAAGGCTTGGAAGGCTTCTTCGCCTTCGCTTCCATATAGCTTCCCTGCTTAGACTCCAAGGTGGCGGTGATGTCATTAATCAGCGAGGTATAGACATCGATGTTCTGAAGATGGTCGTTCATTTCCATGTCCAGCGCCTTCATCTGCTGAAGCAGACATTTTCGTTGCTCCTCCAATGGACGAATAGTCTCATCCGCATACAAAGCATCAAGCGTCGCCTTCAAGTCAGAAGCCAACAGTTTTTCTCCATAACGCAAGAACACATTCGCCTTCGGGATTACCACATCATTGAGCGTTTTGCAGATTACCAACAATCGTCCCATATCAGCCTTGATGCGAGTGGCATCATGCTTCACGCTGGTTTGGAAAACTGATAAATCAGACTTCAAACGATTAGCGCGTTCACTTGCTCCCATATAGTGTTCGAGCATCGTCAGTCCTGCCATCGCCAATCCCAATGACTTGTTGCCGTTCGACAAAGACTTATAAGCCTGCAAAGAACCCTGCAAAGAAGTACGGAAACTATCAGAAATCTCACCAATCAAAGCTGCACATTTCTCCGTGAGCTTGTTATATTCCAGCTCCACATACTTAAGCATCTCGTCCACATCCAGCCACTCTATTCGCTTGAAGTCGAACAGATCAGGTGAAACCATCTTGATGGAGTCGCCATAGATATCAATCAGTTTCAGGGCATAGTCACGATAAACCGTCCCGATATCACTACGCAAGGAGGTAAAATCTTCGATGTTTCCACGAACGCTATCCTCAGCATAGTGATAAGCCTCCACCATCTTGGTATATTTATCAAACATGGTAGACGCCTTACTTCTTACATCTTTCACGCCATTCGTACCCATGACAATATCAGCCATCTTCGACGTTCCCTTAGCAAGAACCAGGTTAAGGTTCAATTCCACTTGCTCTTTCAACTGCTCCAAAGCAGATGAAGACAACGTCAGTTCCGTCTCGGCTATCTTCAAGGCCTCCTCCTTGTTGCCCTGTTCCAGGCTGTCATTCAACTTGTATTCAGCCACAAGGGTTGTACGTGAATTATTGGAAACAAAAGCAATGGCGATATTGCCATTATCATGGAAATATCTGTAGGCATCAAATACCAGCTTACTCACCTCCGAGGAATCGGAAGCTATACCATACTTTTTCAGTTCAAAAGCCAAATCTGCACGAAGATACGTCTTGTTCTCCTTGCAGAGTTCATCAGCAATCGTCTTGATTGCCTGATATACTTTTTGATTATCAGCCATACTGTTCATCGTATTTATATTTATTTATTCTTTATCACTTCCTACAAATGCCGATGCCTTCATAAAAGAGAAGGTTGCATCAACGAGCCAACCGATGCACGAACCGACTGTAGCTATCCACCAGGCAACAAGATAACCTGTAGTACAATTGGTAGCCTTGAAAAGGACATCGCCGTCAAAGAGATGCCTCACCAGATTAGGCAGGAAGAACAATCCATGCGCCAAACCAGCTTGCCATCCATACAATTCCGTACCATTGATGTTGACAAACAATACTGCTGCCACTATAGCAACGATTGGTCGCCAGGGTAGGAACATGAAAACCATTACAAGAAGCCCTATAATTTTATTCATTTTTCGTTACACTTTATTTATGCTATGATTTCATCTATACAGACAATTATCTTTTAGATACATCTTGTTGTTCCTAATCTCAGTTGGAGTAAGTTTCTCTTTACGATAATCCTTCAAGGAATCCTTCTGCACCTGAAATCTACTCGATTCCACAAAGATCAGGCTCTTGTGAATCCTCGTCTTGGCACGCTCCTCCATCCATTCTCTGCCTTTAGCGAGAGAAGACATATACCAATATCTCGTCTCAGCCCAAGCATTCCTTGTAGGTTGCGCAGTACCATAAATGAAGTCACGATAAACGGGAAGCGAGAGACCAGTTAGCCAACAAACCAGGACCGAATCCCCCTTAGCCATTAGCGTCATGTCCGACAGCATCTGTTGCATGGTCATTTTCTCCGACTTCCGCCAAAGCATTCTCCTATCCATATATTCATTCTTCTCTGCCTCCTTCTTCTTTTGCCAATAGCCATAAGGGTTCAAGAAAAACCAATAGCCAAATAATACTACCAGCCCGGCACTCAATACCGCAGCCAACCTACATACTCTTTTCCTGATGTTCTTTTCCATTGTTACATTACCTTATATAGTTATACATTTGATTTCGGCTGCGAAATAACTATACAGATATGTCAAATGATAGCAGAAGTCCAAATATTATTATTTCTATTTAAAACTTTCTGTGATACAGACTATTTGCTTATATTTTTTATTAACAAAAGACATAATCAAATATTGCCTTAGAATATCTTTAACTCATAAGCATTCAGTTTTTAAGTTATTGTATGATGCTGAGTCTGCTTTTCAGCCGAAACAGCGAATAGTTAGTTTCAATGGTTAAGAGATAGTGCAAACAAGCACAATGAAAGTGACGTTTAGATTACTGAAAGCCTTATCCATGACAAAGATATTGAATTGTTGTGAACAATACAAGTCCATATTAGAAGAGAGCGGACGATACCAATACTCCCATGAATAGCCTGCGGTGGGATAATTAACGGACATGAGAGAGAGTGTAAAATTAGATGTTTTTTACACTCTCGTTTTGCTATTCATACAGCTTGGCAAGCTCAGCCGTACGTTTTTTGAACTCACTCCTCACTTCATCAGGACCAACAATCTCAAGACCAGCTCCCATTTGCAGGATACGACCTATAAACTCATTGTTTAGCTCAACATAGACTGTAAACTCGCCATATTCTCCATCTTCATGCTTACCGAAAGGGATGGTTGTCTGCTGGCTTTGGTGTATAGGCTTAGTTTCTGTCAGTTTAAACATATAATTGCTATGAGCTCGCACACGAATCTGAAATGCCGTTGCTTTCTTATAATGAGTTACGCCAACAAGATTCTTGAAATATTTATCGTAGAATCCTTTTGGTACTGACTGGTATGTCACGCCATTACATGTTTTCGGCTTCGCACATATCCTATCTAAGGCTATATTGCAAATATGCATAGGTACATCACCTTCCTCATAACCGAACAAATACCATCTTCCATTAAATTCCTTCAACATATGGGGATGAACGATCTGTGTTTGGCATTTCTTGTTGTATGGTTTGTATTCAATCTGCAGGACCTTCTTTTGGATGATTGTTTCATAAAGAAACGGCAGCAATTCTATATTCGTTAGCTTTCTATCCAAGCTGGCACTCAACACCTGTTCGCCATCTTCCTTTTTCTTCTTAATCTCCAAAAGGTCTTGACATTCTTTGAAGAAGTATTCCAACCATGATTCAGGAAAGAACCCGGCAGAGTCTTGGCAGAATTGCCAATACGTTTTCAAATCACGGATAACCCTACCATAATTGTACAAGTCGGACAAGGGATCGTCTATATTGCCTTTATATCGAAAACGCTGGTTGCGATTGTTGCCTTCTACCTCAATGCTGTCTTTACCCACTTTCTCTATAATAAGCTGCTTTATCTCACCGAAAGCCTTTTTAAGTTCTCCATAGTGCTCTTCTTTCGATGGATTCTCGCATGGCTCTCCAAGATAGTCACTCATTATCTCTGCAAGAGTAACCCACTCACGACTCATGAGTCGCTTGTAGATTGCCCGTGCAAAAATCGCTTTATAACTATCTCCATTAAAAATATTGCCTTTTACTTGATGCATCTTGCCACTTGTTTTAATTACCACCAGTCACGGACACGTTCTACCGCATCCTTTCCAAACACTCGAATATCACAATATACCTCATCCATATTTAAAGAGGTAACAGGTTCCCAGTCGCCTTCCGTACCCTCAATCCTAGCTAATACAATACAAAAGTCGGGTTTCTCAGAGTTTTGCAAATACATGGGCAATAAATAGTTATATTTATAAGCCTCAGTATCTTTTTCTGATGTATTTTTTTTATCCTCATTAGAATCTTTAGGTGGATTTATGTAAAAAATTATGGGCAGATATTCTTTGTTACAAATCTGTTCGTTTATTGTATCTATAATTATCTGCTGATAATATTCGAAACGTATTTCTTTATTTTCAATATCCGTTTTTAAATATTTTTTAATCTTATCCCAATTAATTTCGTTTTTTCGTGGTATATTGAAAAAACTTTTTACAAAATCCTCTGGTACATTGTCAATACCATCTTTTAATAAATGAAGCCAACGTTTACCAGCTATTTCTTCCCTAATATCAGAATGACTTTTATGTGATATATTATATGCAGTATCAGAACTCATGGGATCCACTTTTACATCTGAATTTATTGGAGTATTAAGGATTCTAATATTTACTAATTTCAGATCTTCATTACCAACCAATTCATTTTCAAAAGAATCTCTATGGTCTATATGCTTTAACACCTCGTTTCCATCAAACTCAGATGCTTCAAGAATTTCTTTCCTTGTCATTACAGAAAAGCCATTTGAAGGATTACCGACAAAATACAATCCGTTCTTTAATCCTTGGTATGTTTTAGGGGTATATAAACCTGTAAAATACACATTCAAATGGTTCTTTTTATAAAGATTTATTTTGTTTTCTTCTGTTGCATTAACGTTGGTATTTAAGGTAATACACAACTGATATGCCGCATTCACATAATTACGCAATAAATAATGCGTCCATTTCCTATAAGGCTCTCTCTCTACTTTTTGGAGTAGTGTATGAAATAGCTTTATGACATATGGATTAAATCCATACTTATCAGGTTTTATTCTTAAGTAAACTCTTTCAAAGTCCGTAAGTTTCATAACAAACTATTTTAAAAAATCAACAATAACCTCATGCCAATAATCCCAAGAGAAACCAACAGATGGATGATAAATTGGTAAAACTTTAATCGTATGACCATATATCTGATAGTTCCAAGTGCAGGAATCAATACTCGGCATATATTCACCTTCCTCTCCATGTTTATAAGGCAAATTTGCAAAAAGCCTACGCCCCCAAACTATTACACAATCTGGTTTAAACATCTTCAAAATTGCATAGAATGGGGTTGCGGCATTCTCATAATCTTTCGAACCACCTGCCATTCGTGTTCCTCGCAATGGACGTTGGAGGTAATTATAGAAGATTAAATGGTTCCAAATGCTATTACTATCGATATTTGGATCAGCATTAGACAATGCACGTTCAAACTTTAAGAAGGTTCGCATCCAGTTCTGACGCTCCTTGCTCTCATCAAGATATTCATTGATGACATTCCGAGTAAACTCGGCACATTCCTTATGTAGCTTGAAGTTGCCACAGTCGCAACAATCCCCATCACAATAGTGGCTTTCACCAAGAACCAGCACCTTCTTTCCCTGATTTTCTTCCGTTCCAAGCACAAGGTTTCCATCCTTGTCAAAGGAAATGCCATGCTCATAATTATCGCCTACAAAAGGTAGGAACTTGACACTTGCCTCTTGCAACTCTTTATCTTTTGTATCTTTTTTATCGTCTTTAATCATATCTTATTTATATGCCTATTTAACATTGTAAGTTTCTAATATGCAGAGATGTTCCCTCTGTCGATTGCAAAGATATAACATTTTGTCGGTCTAACAAAATATTAATTCTTATTGTTAGTGCCACACATTGGTGCGGCACTAACACTCTGTCTGATTTATTCAAGCAGACGTTTTATCACTTTATGCCAATAATCCCAGGAATATCCCCCGGAAGGATGATATACAGCCACGACCTTTGCTCGCTTGCCATTGCTCAAGAGATAATATCCCGTAGCAATGTGATTGCCGTCCACTACGATATCGTCGCCATCCTGCCATCGTTCGTTTGGCATATTGTTCCATAGTCGCTTACCCCAAACGATAATACATTCAGGTTCATACTTATCTATAACCTCAAAGAAAGCATTGGCAGCCTGTTTGTATTGCGCTGACGTACCAGCCTTACGAGGACCACCCATCGCCACTTGCAGATAGTTATAGAACATAACAGAATCCCATATCTTCCGTTTCAACGCCCAATCGGTCATCTTTCCAACAAGCGACCGTTCGAACTTCACGAAAGTACGCATCCAGTTCTGACGCTCCTTTCTCTCATCGAGAAAGTCACGGAGGACATTCTGCGTAAACTTTGCACACTGCCTCCATAGACGGCAGTTGCCGCAGTCGCAGCAACCTCCGTCACAATAGTGGCTCTCGCCCAATATCATTATTCGCTTACCGAACAAGCCTCCATTGGCATAATACCTGCCAATAAAAGGCAAGAAGAAAATGTTGCTATTCATATTTTAAAATAATGAAACTATCCAATCATAAGCCATGGTTCCCAAGCGAATGGCCCACGAAATCACCACATAAATCAACCAGCAAAGCACGACGATGAACACAGCCGTCCAGAATGCCTTCTTATTCACCTTATTGATAATCTCCTTATCATCCTCGATATAGCCTGTAATCAGCTTCAAGTTTTCTACATACGAACGCTTGAATACATCCAGCACATCACCTATATAGAAAGGTATGGCACCTATCAGCACATCCATCAAGATATTATAGATGACAGCCAAAGTCAGCGGAATCGACTTAACCACGCAAAGACTGTAATAGATAAATGGGAATGCAAACACGCTCGTCAAAGCATCACCGATACCGACAGGAAGGATGAAGCCAAGGATAGGATCCAAGAACCACTTGTCCATATACTTCGCCGTACCTACCATCAGACGATATGACGGCATGTTCATCATCTTATCACGCTTTGCAGCTTTTTTATCAACCATACTATTCATCGTATTTATATTAATTTATTCTTTATCACTACCTACAAATGCCGATGCCTTCATAAAAGAGAAGGTTGCATCAACGAGCCAACCGATGCACGAACCGACTGTAACTATTCACCAGGCAACATGATAACCTGTAGTACAATTGGTAGCCTTGAAAAGGACATCGCCGTCAAAGAGATGCCTCACCAGATTAGGCAAGAAGAACGATCCATGCGCCAAAAACGTCTATACTCTTTTCTCTGTATATACTAATTAAAAAGTGTACCACTCCAAACCGCTTGCAAAGGTATGCTTAAATAATCAAACAACCAAATAAAATCCATAAAATCATCTGTTTTGCTCATTAAATTTCTTAGTTTCTTTTAATCTGTATGACTCCCCATTCATGTTTACCAAGAAAGCATTGTGTGTGAGTCTGTCAACCAGAGCAGTCACCAACACCTTATCCTTTATGATTACTCCCCATCGATCAAAGGCGAGGTTTGTCGTAATGATGGTGGACTTGGTGTCAGCCCTAAGCGAGAGGTGGTTGAAGAGCACGTACATCCCCTCCAGACAGGTACACTTTTAAGTTAGAATCTACACTTTTCTCCTATCATCAAACTCTTTATCAGTAGATTTACCAAAAGCTGGATACATCTTGTTATATTCAATCTCCGTATGAGTAGGTTTCTCATTGAGATAATCCTTCAAGGAATCCTTCTGCACCTGAAATCTACTCGATTCCACAAAGATCAGGCTCTTGTGAATCCTCGTCTTGGCACGCTCCTCCATCCATTCTCTGCCTTTAGCGAGAGAAGACATATACCAATATCTCGTCTCAGCCCAAGCATTTCTTGTTGGTTGTGCAGTACCATGAATGAAGTCACGATAAACGGGAAGCGAGAGACCAGTTAGCCAACAAACCAGGACAGAATCCCCCTTAGCCATTAGCGTCATGTCCGACAACATCTGTTGCATTGTCATCTTCTCCGACTTCCGCCAAAGCATTTGCTTTTCCATGTATTCATTTTTTTCAGCTTCTTTCTGCTTCTGCCAATAGCCATGAGGGTTCAAGAAGAACCAATAGCCAAATAACACTACCAGCACTGCAATCACTACCAATGCCAACCTACACACTCTTTTCTTGATATTCTTTTCCATAATTTCTATCTTTTATTTGTTATTACTCACAAAACACTTACATATCCATCATATCATCATTGACATGGTAAGTATCTTCACTAAAGCTTTTCTCGCACGTAATGGCTGTTCTGCTGACAAAGTTGTTCATCCTCACAATATCTGGAATACTATAAGGCAAAGAACAATGCAAAGCAAGTAGTGCAGGACATATCTTGATCTTTTCAAAAGCTGGAGTAAAGAGCACACTTTCATCCCAACTAGTGACCTCAGATGGCAAATCCTCCGCAGCCCAACCTTTATCTGCAAGAGCATCCAATATCAGTTTTTTCTTCATCAAGTTATTGTCAAACAGATTTATCTGTTCACCAAGAGTGTAAATCAGCCGATGTATGAAAGGAAAAGCCGAACCATAGACATCATCGTCTTCCAAAGCCAATACCGCCTGACAAGAATCAGCCTTATATTCTAAGACATACTCCCCATATTGCAGATAGTCATTCTCCTTAAAAGATGAAGAATTCTTAACAGCATTCCACATCTCAGTACCTTGCTTCAAACATTCGCCCATCAGTATTGCCAACTTATCACTTTGGTAAGAGACACGTTCCACGTAATCCTTGCTTGGCTCACCCATCATCTGATCCATCAGATAACGTCGAGCTACAAGAAGCGAATATAGCGCAAACTTATCCTTATCACTTATCCTAACTGTAATATCTTCTTCCTCGAAGAAACCAATCTCTTTAGCAATATGCTTGATTTTCCGTTCTATCAAAGCTAATGCATCTTGTTTTTCAGAAAGTGATGTATTAGGATTACTCACAAAATCGTACAAAGCATCTTCTGCCAAATCGCTCTCATGGTCATCCAACTCACAAAGTTGCCTTACTAATATGCTCACTAAATCTATCTTGCTCATAATTTATCCTTCTAAGTGTTCTACAAAAAACTAAAAAAACTTATGCTTTACAGCGAGTATTCTCACTTAAAAAGCGAGAATACTCCACGTACAACGGAAGAACCAGCAAGGCCACCTGCAACTCCACCGACAAGTCCACCTATAACTGTTCCAACTCCAGGACAAACAAAAGTTCCTAACGCTGCGCCAAAGGTTCCACCAGCATAGCCTGCACCAATTCCGGCTGCATTACTTGTTGTGTTTTCGGCAAACTCGCCAGCCGACATCTTTCCCTTACACATTTTCACAGCATCAGGTATCGTCTGTGCTGCCAACATGATTCCACCTGTTATCATGTTAGTTCGCATACCCTTAGCGATTACATTCTTCGCAGCCTGTCCAACGACTTCCTTGCCAACTAACGCCGAAGCCGTCTTCTCGACAACAGTCTTCCCGACTTGAGTTGTTGTTGCAACATCAAGTATGGTCCTGGCAGAGCTTGTTGCAGCCGATGCCATTGAACGACCGACAGTTGTACGGAGTAACTGTTGTGTTCCAACACCTACAACCAAAGAAGTACCTCCAGACTTGGCCATTTGCACAGACGCTGTTTTGAGGGCTTCACCATGACTTTTACCACTACGGATAGCATTAGCATATCCAAGCACAAAGGAAAAACCACAGGTGATAGAACAAGAAACCGATTGAGTCTTTACATCAAACTTAACAGAATCCAAAGTTCCAGCTTTGGCAATGTTCACCGCTTGATTGTAGGTACAATTGCCCTTAATGACTATATCTTTTGCCACTGCAGGATCTGTTATACCTGGAACTTGACCAGAACGAATCTTATCAGCCATCAATCGAACACATTCATCGTACTGCTCCTTTGGAACTTCAAGTTTCATTCCACCATAGCGATACGAGCCATCAGAAAAAGCAGCCCCTATAGTCTTAGATGGGGAAGAACAATACTTCGTCTGAATTTCTATACCATTGCTAATGCGATCTGCACCGTTAAGGCAGTTATCACGACCAACCTGTTCTACTTTCTTTCCAGAAAGACGGTCTGCCATTGCATTAGCATCTTCTGCAGCCCAACCATGTCCTTGTTTGTTACGGTACTTTGGGTACTGCATATAGTTGTTTGTTGACTGAGCGCTACATGTTGCTGACGCACTATTGATTACTGTTTTTTCACTTACTTTCTTCATATCTTTGATTTTTTAAATATTCTTCAAAATGTTACATAACTCACTTACCATTTTTTGCATGCTTCTACACAAACATCGTCTGTATAGAAGCGATGCAAAATGAGGGCATTAAAAGAATGCGTGTCCTCGCAACCAAGATGGGATTGTCTTAGAACAAACAAGCCCAATTCCTCCGATTACAGGAGTTGTAGGTGCAAGCATTGCTGCTACTGCAAGACAAGAACTAGCCAACGCTACAGTTCTCAACACATTCTTACCATTGATGACACTTTCTTTTCTGTTGTTTTTTTTCATGACTTTGTTGGTTTTATGTCAGCTAAAGCAAGTAATTATTACCTACTATTCGCCAACGGTTTGATAAAATTGAAAATTAATAATAAATAATATACACAACGCATCATGTGTTAGACAACATCAAATGTCAAATCATGTCCACCATTCTGAATATATCTCCAATATGTCAAAGACCTTTGCACTCCCTATGTTTGGAATTGCGCTGCAAAGATAGGCAAACTTTTCAAAACGAGCAAGAAAAAATGAAAAAGAATTGGTTCCAAGAAGACATGAAGAAAGGAACCAATTCTATCATATAGCACGCAAGGATTCCTGCGTGCCAATGGTTAAGTTTCTATCAAATTAGAAACAGGAATATTACATCAAGTCACACTTCTCCCCAATGTTCTTCTCAACCTTCTCGCCATCTTTCAGGATGCGAGCCTTATAGCCAAACTTCTCAAAACCTTTCTGGAGTTTCTCTGGGGTTGTCTTGTCGGCATTATACTGTACTGTGACTGTCTGGTCTGGCACAGAGGTCTCTATGCTCTTGATACCCTTTTCGAAACGAAGGTTGCTCTTGATTTTATTCTCACAAGCCGCACAGTGCATCTGTGGGGTTGTGGTGAACACTACGGTCTTGATGTCCTTGGCAAAGGTTACCATTGCCACCATCATCATTGTGAACATTACTAAAATCTTCTTCATAACTTTTCTATTTGCTTTAATCATTCAACTTTAAACATTTTCAATTAAAAGTGTACCCTCACTCCTGCGTAGAACATCCTGCCCTCTACTGGTCCCCAAACCAAGGTTGGTTCGAAATCGCTTCCCCATGGGTTGCTGGCACCATAGATAGGAGTTTTCTGCTTGAAACCAGTAAGGTTTTCGCCTCCCACATAGATACTCCAATGGCGGAACCATCTCGTAACCTGTGCACTCACTTGCCCGAAGCTATGGAAACGAGGAGACCATGACTGGCTTCCATCTGCCAACTGGTAAGGCTCAGGATTTCTGCCTCCACCATTCAACTGCACGGTGGCATCAAAAACTGACATAGGGAGAAGAAAAGATGAAGAGGAAAGATTAAATTGCAGATGAAATACAATATGCATACTGCCCAGAAAAGAATATGACCTCAATTCTGACAACTCCATCATTTTTACTTTCGAAACCGCCATTTCGGAAAAACAAGAAGCACACAAACAAATAAAAAAAACTTAAATTAGCAAACAAACAAACTGATATTCAGGCATTTTTATTACCTTTGCATTCGAAACCGCCATTTCCGAAACAGCGGTTTCGAAAAATAGCATCAAAAAGAAACTGTAAAATTATAGAAATATGAAGTTCTTTGGAAGCAAAATGAAATAAAAGAATTGCAAGAGATAAGAAATCTATCTTTGCAAACGGCCCGTTTTACAATCGTAACCGGACGCCGACGTAGCGGTAAGACATCCTTATTGATAAAAGCATACGAGGATGTTCAGGATATGCTGTATTTCTTTGTTGCAAGAAAATCAGAAGCAGAACTCTGCAGAGATTTTATCGAAGAGATGACGAGCAAACTTCAGCTTCCTATTCTCGGCGAAGTAACACGCTTTGCTGATATCTTTAAATATCTGCTTCAACTATCCAAGATTCGCCCTATCACTCTCATCATTGATGAGTTTCAGGATTTCAAGCGGGTTAATCCATCAATCTTTTCAGATATGCAAAAGATATGGGACCTAAACAAACAGGAAGCTCATATTAATCTTGTGGTCTGCGGTTCTGTTTATTCACTTATGAACATCATCTTTAAAAATAACAAGCAACCTCTTTATGGTAGGCAGACTGGAGAAATAAAAGTCACTCCATTTCCCCCTTCTGTCATTAAGGAAATTCTCTCTACATATAATTCTGCCTATACCAATGATGACCTACTGGCTCTCTACAGTTATACAGGCGGAGTAGCAGAATATGTAGAAATGATGATGGATGCAGGAGCCACGACCAAGGAACAGATGACAGAGCGGTTTATTGCAAAAAACTCTTATTTCATCTACGAAGGAAAAAATATGCTGATAGAAGAATTTGGCAAAGACTATGCCCGCTATTTCGAGATACTGCAACTTATCGCTTCAGGCTACACAACCCGAGGTGAAATAGAAAGCATCATGAAAATAGAACTTTCGTGCTATCTCACCAAACTGGAGAACGACTATAGCTTGATCTCCCGTTATACACCGATGTTTCAAAAGACCAATCGCAACATTCGCTATCAGATAGAAGACAACTTCCTTCGCGTCTGGTTTCGCTACATCTACAAATATGGATACATGATAGAGGTTGGCGCCAATAAAAAACTAAAAATGGTCATGGATAAGAGCTACACCACATACACCGGCAAGGTTCTGGAAAGATATTTTATTGCCAAGATGATAGAGAGCGAAGAATATACCCAGATAGCCTCCTGGTGGGACAGAAAGGGAGAGAATGAAATCGATATTATCGCTGCCGATGAACTGGAGCAGAAGGTTATTTTTTATGAGGTAAAACGCCAAGCTAAGGATATAAATCTCGGCATTTTAAAAGATAAAGCCGAGCATTTCTTCCAGGCTACAGGAAAATTCAAGAAATTCGATATCGGATACCAAGGATTGTCGATGGAAGATATGTAAAGCAAGCACATACAGAAGCTGGAGAAGGATATGGGGTGCGACTGTTCGACAGAATCGGCAATCGCATCCAGCTCACCCGTGCCAGACTGTTTGCTGATTTCAGAAAACAACATTCTGACACTTAGAATACTTTAAAAAGTAGCCTAAGAAACCCCGTACCTTTTCTTCAGTTATTTCAAACGTTCTATGAGCATATTGAAGTTCTTTTTTCCAAGATTATTCTCAGATAAAGACTGGCTCATGTTCTTATTAACGATAAGACGTGATTGCATCTTTTCCCAAACATCAGCATCTAGTAATTCCTTCCATTTAGCTGCACTTCGCATGATAACAAACACTACATCTTCTCTTTCGTAAGCCAAATATCTAATTAGTTTCTTTGTTAATTCCTGAGATGGCAACACAACACCCCTTGGAAAATCCTTAAAAGAAACAGAAGTGTAAGCACAATACTGAACTATTGCAAAGTTTCGGAAAAACTCATATTCTTTCTGATGATTTATATTGAGGCGATTAATATTGTTATACCAATAATAGTCACCGATCTCATTCAACGCATCGCCATAATCTACATTACTTAAGTTTATGCTACATTTCTCTTTGTATTCTTCATGCCCCTTAACATAATATTCTTGAGGAAACAGCAAGCCATCTACCTTAAATGTCAACGTATCGCACAATTCGGACATAGCACCCTCTCGCAAACGAATGTCAACATTATCTTTCACCTCATCATTCACACCTAACTTAAATCCTGGATTTAGGCTAAGAATAACGACTTTTGCCTTGAGTGGGTTACCTCTCCATGGCTCAGCAGGAGCACCAAGGACATACTTATAATCTTCCTTTGCATTTCGGTTGAACTCATCTATTACCTGTTCTTCATAAGAATTTGGATAGACTATCTTTATATTTTCATTATACCAATGAGAGCGCATATAATCCCCTTGTAGCTTAGGCCAAAGATTTTCTTTAACAATATCTGATTCTGAAACGCAGTAAAATCCTGACGGATTGACAATTCGTTTGAGTAGCTCTTCACCTTTCAAAGACTTTTTCAATGAAGCCAGACTATCCCACCTTAGGTATTTCTGCGTAAAAGTTACAGACTTATCGTCTTCTGTATAAGAGAATCTCAATCTAATCTCCATCATGAGAAGATCCAACACTTTCTCTAAACTAAGTGTTTCTTTAAGATAATTAGCCATTGCAAACTGGTCATCTACGTATCTATCACCGTCAGGATATCTAAGATGCGAAACGAAATACGCCAATGTTTGCTTGATACTATCTTGGGCAATCTCAGGATGATTGTCTAAAAACTCACGAATATGCGATAAGATATCAAAGCCCTTGTCGGCAACATAAAGCAGATGCATCAACTTTGTGTCTGTATCCGTCTGTCCAAACTCGTGACAATAATCGTCTACATAAGCCTTGATATGCCTCTCTGGTAGACTAACACGCTCTCCTCCTACTGGATAAAATGCAATTCTTCTCATAATTAATCGTTTTGATGTTACACTTTTTGCTTCAAATCTTACTACATCCACAAAGATTATCAGCATTTTCGTTTTTGCGGATTACTATATAACGGATTATCTAAAACTATATTGCATAAGGAACTCATTTTTTTTTAAATTAGGAAGCAGCTTTAGATATTCCTGCCGATTCTCTCCTGAAATTTGCAGATAAAATACAATATGCATACTGCCCAGAGAAATATGAAGTTCTTTGGAAGCAAAATGAAATAAAAAGATTCGCTACATAAACAAAAAATGCAGACGCATTTCTGTATATAAACTTACCGCACAACAGGTGGATGACGAGCGCACAACAGCTGATGGACGAGCGCACAACAGCTGATATGCAAGCGCACAACAGCTGTTGTGCGGTTCATGATAGTAACTTTTCCTACGACATATACTATCTCTTCCAACAACTTATCCTATATCTTCCAACAACTTATGCCGGTACTTTCAGCACCTCTTCCTATATCCATCAACGCCCCAATCCACTATCGAGAACAGACGGAGGCACATCTATATAGAACAGCAAAGGCTTAAGAATGAGCATGAATGACCCCACACTTTCTGTTAATCTTTACTATATTCCAGCGGAAAAACTTGCAGGATAATGGGAATATGAGTAACTTTGCATACGAATTTCTGAAACGATTGTCTCACAAAGACATAAAATTAAGAGAGAAACTTTTTTTAGGATAATATAGAGATTACAAAAACAAATGAAAAAAGGACTTTTTGCACTCGCTTTGGGTACATTCACCCTGGGCATGACTGAGTTTATCATCGAGGGTATCATTACCGATGTTGCCCACAACATGAACGTATCCATTCCAGAGGCAGGCCACCTCATTTCCATCTATGCGCTGGGCGTCTGTGCTGGAGCCTTTTCACTGATACTCATGCACAAGTATCGCCCCAAGAAGATATTGATGTTCCTGGCTTCCATCATCACCATCGGAGCCATCATCGCATCCGTAGCCCCAACTTACTGGCTGTTGCTCTGTGCCCGGTTCATTCAGGGTCTGCCTCATGGTGCCTACTTCGGAACGGCTACCATCGTGGCTGTGAAGATGGCAAAGGAGGGAAAGGGAACCAAGGCGGTGGCAATGATGTGTGCTGGAATGCCGGTAGCCAATCTGGTGGGCGTACCTATCGGCACCTTCCTGAGTCATGCGTTCAGCTGGCGAGTACCATTTGTCAGTTGCATATTGCTCGGTATCATGACGATGTATATGATTCACAGATGGGTTCCGGACGTGGCAGCGTTGCCTAATAAGGGAATGAAAGCACAGTTCCACTTCCTCCGCAGCTTGGCTCCCTGGCTCATCATCGCAGCCACCTTCCTGGGCAATGGCGGCATTCTCTGCTGGTTCAGCTACATCTCTCCTCTGCTTCAGATGGAGGGCGGATTCAGCGCAGCCAGCATCTCATTGCTGATGATTCTTGCCGGCGGTGGAATGGTAGTTGGTAACCAGGTGAGTGCGTTGCTTGCCGACCGTTTCAAGCCGGGGCGCTTCACCTGTTATCTCCAGTTTCTTGCGGCAGCATCGTTATTGCTCACCTTCTTCCTCGCTCCTTTCGGCTGGATATCAGTAGCGTTGATGTTCGTCTGCTGCGTCTGTCTTTTCGGCATCGGTTCGCCAGAGCAGTTCCTCATTGTAAAGCACGCCAAAGGTGGCGAAATGCTGGGTGGATGCTGCATTCAGGGTGCCTTCAACCTGGGCAATGCCGTGGGTGCTTTCCTCGGTGGTATTCCGGTAGCAATGGGATTGGGCTATAACTATCCAGCCCTCATCGGAGTGCCGATGGCATTGGCTGGAGCTATCTGTTTGCTGGTTTTTCATAAGAAATATGAATAAAAGGTGCGATAATCCGAAATAAAAGTGTATCTTTGCAGAAGATAAGCTGCACTCGGCAATTTGAAAGCAAGCTTTCATTGCGCTCGTTTGCATTATCTTTGCTAAGTAATTGCAATATAAACAAAAAACATGATGAAACTTAACAAGACATTCTTAACACTCGGTCTGGCAGCTGCCCTGCTGCAGATGCCAGCCTCATCGTTCGCCCAAAATGCGGGCGGCAGTCGTCAGAATCCACTCTTGCAGAAGAGCTGTCTCCCATTCGGAGCTCCAGATTTCAGCAAGATTCAGGAGAGTGATTATCTTCCTGCTTTCGAAGCAGCCATCAAGGATCAGCGTGCCAACATCCAGAAGATTGTAAGCAACAAGAAGAAGCCTACCTTCCAGAACACCATCCTCGCTTATGAGAACAGCGGTATGTTGCTGGATCGTGTTTCCAACGTATTCTTCGGTCTTACCAGTGCCCACAAGACTCCAGGCATTGCAGAAACCCAGAAGAAGGTAATGCCTCTGCTCACCAATCTGGACAACGAGATTTCATTCAACCAGAAACTCTTCGAGCGCATCAAATATGTTTATGACAACGAATACAAGAAGCTCAAGGGTGAGGACAAGCGACTCACCGAGGTCATCTATAAGGGTTTCGTCCGTTCAGGAGCCCTGCTTTCTCCAGAGAAGATGGAGCGCATGAAGCAGATCAACTCACGCATCTCTGAACTCCAGGAGCAGTTTGGCAATCTTCTTCCTGCAGCCACCAACAACGCCGTGGTTTGGGTAAACAGCAAGGAAGAACTCGCAGGCCTGAGCGATGCTGACATCGCACAATGCAAGAAGGATGCAGAGAGCCGTGGAGGCAAGGCACCTTACTGCATCGTCATCGTGAACACCACCCAGCAGGCTATCCTCACCAATCTCCAGAACCGTGAGCTCCGCCGCAAGGTTTATATGGCAAGCATCCACCGTGCTGACGGAACCAATCCTGAGTTCAACACCTTCCCTATCGTAACCGAGATTGCCAAATTGCGTGCCGAGAAGGGACAGCTGATGGGTTACAACAACTACGCCGAGTACTCATTAGAGAAGACAATGGCTAAGAACACCAAGAATGTAAACGCATTCCTGCAGCAGCTGATCAAGGAATATGCGCCAAAGGCTGATGCTGAGACCCACGACATTGAGGCTTATGCTCAGAAGACTGAGGGCAAGGACTTCAAGTTGCAGCCATACGACCGCTTCTACTATTCTGCAAAGATGAAGAAGGAGATGCTCAACATCTCTGACAATGAGATCAAGCCATACTTCAACATCGACAGCGTGCAGGTGAACGGTGTGTTCTATGCAGCTCATCGCGTATACGGCTTGAACTTCAAGCAGCGCAAGGACATTCCTACCTATCACCCAGACATGAAGGTGTTCGAGGTAAGCGACAAGAACGGCAAGCCTATCGCCCTCTTCTACAGCGACTACTTCCGTCGCCCTACCAAGCGTGGCGGTGCATGGATGAGTGCCTTTGCCAAGCAGAGCGACAAGTGGGGACAGTTGCCTATTATATATAATGTATGCAACAATGCCAAAGCTCCAGAGGGTCAGCCTACCCTGATTACATGGGATGAGGTTTGCACCCTTTTCCATGAGTTCGGTCACGCCCTCCATGGAATGTTGTCAAAGTGCGGTTACAATACGCTTTCAGGAACAGCCGTGGCTCGCGACTTTGTGGAAATGCCATCCCAGTTTAATGAGTCATTCGCCAGCATTCCAGAAATCTTCGACCACTACGCCCGTCACACCCAGACCGGAGCAGCCATGCCAGCCGACCTGAAGGAGCGCATGCTGAAGAGCATCAACTTCCAGCCAGCCTATGCCCTGGGTGAGAATCTGGCAGCCACCTGCCTCGACCTGGCTTGGCACGAGTTGACACCAGACGAGATTCCTTCACCATATATGGCAGGCGCCTTCGAGAAGGAAGCCCTGAACAATGTAGGTCTGCTCAATTCTCAGATTCCTCCTCGCTACTCTACCACCTATTTCAACCATGTATGGGGCGGTGGTTATGCAGCAGGTTACTACAGCTATCTCTGGACAGAGGTGCTTGCCGTGAATGTGGCAGATTACTTTGCCAAGCATGGTGCCTTGGATCCAGCCGTTGGTCAGGCATTCCGCGATAAGGTTCTGAGCCGTGGCAACACCAAGGACCAGATGGAAATGTTCACCGACTTCACCGGCATGAAGCAGCCAGATGCTTCCGGCTTGTTGAAGGCAAGAGGAATGTAAGACAAGAAAATCATATAAGAAAAAAGCGTCTCCCTGAGAAATCAGGAGGACGCTTTTTCTTTTATAAGACTTTATCAACTATTTTACCGCCTTAGGAGTCCAGTTCTTCAAGAAGCGGAGAACCTTCTTCTCATCATAGCCTTTACCTTCTTCCAGGAAGCTGGAGTCCTGGATATGGAGAACAGTTCCCTTCTCATCCAAAACCACAAAGACTGGGAAACCGAAACGGGCAGGATTGTTCAGGCGCTTCATCAATGACTCTGCCTTCTTCACAGCCTCAGCACCCGCAGCTTTGCGAGGATTGTAATTCACGTGGATGTACTCGAAGCTGTCATTCACCGCCTTGTTTACCGCAGTATCCTTCTCTACGAAATCGGCAAACTTCAAGCACCAAGGGCACCAGTTGCCACCCACCTGACAAATCACAAACTTGCCTTCAGCCTTCGCCTTGACCAAGGCCTCATCAATCTGAGTCATCGGATCAATGCTCTCATTATACACTTTCTTCAATGCTCCCTGAGCATGCGCCATCACAACAACCATGGTCATCATGAAGGCAAGAGTTACGAGTCTTCTCATACGAAATACTAATTATTGTTTCTCTAAATTATTGTTTCTCTATTATTGTTCTAATTCATCCTTTCGTTTTATCTCTTTAAAAGAGGCAACACCCCAGGAAGGAATCAACCCATGTCAAACGGAGTCAATACATTCCTGAGCTTTTCGAAATCAGCCTTCGTGATGCGCCTGCCCCGAAGACTGCGCACCTGCGGGAAATCAGCGAAATAAGACTCCTGCGTAGTGTACCAGTTATGCGAACTCAACTCACTAACCGTCAACAGCTGGCGTTCCAGACTGCGGGCGAACCTGGGACTTACCCTAGAAAGGAAATGCTTGCCATCCTTCAGTTCTACAGCCAGAATCAGATAGGTCTGAGGTCCTGCTGCCTTCTTCCTAGCCACCACATTCTCGCTCACCTTCCAGCCTTTGGTAGAAGTCATCACCCGAATATCCCAACCGTATTTACGATTCAGACTGTCCATCATGCCCCGGAACACGACACCATGAGGAGCCGTATCCTTCAGTCCCGTATAACCGATGATATAATGTATCATCTCGTGCAGAAGCACACTCTTTGCCTGCTTGTCGGTCATATCATAATAGGTAGACATGGAGAGTTTGAAATCGTAAAGCTTGGTACGTCCCCATCGGGAAGAACGCTTGAAGGCAAGTTGTCCCAACCGGGTCTTGGCACGAGTCAGTCCCAGCTCCGGCAACGGCAGTTTACCCCCGAAATATTCCTGGTCAAAACGTTTGAACCACTCCTCCATCCAGTCTATAGTTACTATCATATCTGTATATTTATCGTATATTTATTCAGACGAATCGTCTACATATTACAAAACGAGTGCAAAGATACATTTTTTTCCGGAAAAACATTCATATTTATTAGAAAATGAGTAACTTTGCAGCCAAATTTTAAAACGAGAAATGAATAAAACAGCACAGCACATCATTGACATACAGAATGTGTCTAAAAGATTTGGCGAGAAAGTAGCCCTCAACGACATCAACCTCTTTGTGAGAAAGGGCGAATTCGTGACCATTCTCGGTCCTTCGGGATGCGGAAAAACTACTCTCCTGCGACTTCTGGCTGGATTCGAGACAGCCACAGAGGGCGTCATCACCATAGCAGGGAATGATATTACCAACCTGCCACCCTACAAACGCAACGTAAACACGGTGTTCCAGAAATACGCCCTGTTTCCTCACCTCAATGTATTTGACAACATCGCTTTCGGCTTGAAACTCAAGAACACGCCGAAGGACCAGATCATGCCTAAGGTGAAGCGTGCCTTGAAGATGGTGAACATGAGCGATTACGAATACCGCGACGTCAACTCGCTTTCGGGTGGACAGCAGCAGCGCATTGCTATCGCCCGTGCCATCGTGAACGAGCCGGAAGTACTCCTGCTCGATGAACCACTTGCAGCACTTGACCTGAAGATGCGCAAGGACATGCAGCTGGAACTGAAGGAAATGCACGAGCGACTGGGCATTACCTTCATCTACGTAACCCACGACCAGGAAGAAGCCCTGACCCTGAGCGACACCATCGTGGTGATGAGCGAGGGAGAGATTCAGCAGATAGGAACCCCTACCGATATCTACAACGAGCCAGCCAACTCTTTTGTGGCAGACTTCATCGGCGAGAGCAACATCTTCTGCGGAACGATGGTCCACGACTGTCTGGTCAAGGTGGCAGGAGCAGAAATTCCTTGTGTGGACAAGGGATTCGGCTGCAACCAGGAAGTGGATGTAGTGATCAGACCGGAAGACATTGAAGTTTCTACCGACACAGAGCACGCCCAGTTTGTAGGCAAGATAACCTCATCCATCTTCAAAGGCGTGCACTACGAGATGCTTGCCGAGAGCGACAAGGGCTACGAGTTCCTGATTCAGAACTACAAGCATTTCGAGGTGGGACAGACCATCGGCATGAGCGTGATTCCCGACAACATCCACATCATGAAGAAGGAGCGCACCACGAACACCTTCCAGGCGAAGGTGAACGGCGACGGAACCATCGAGTTCCTGGGCTGCGAATACCAGATAGAGATTCCGGAAGAGAAGAAGAGCCAGATTCATACCGATGAAGAAGGCAAGGAAGTGATCAACGTAAATGTAGATTTCGGAAAGATTGAGCTTTTCGACAACGAGAGCGAAGGAACCTTTACCGGTGACATCTGCTTCATTCTCTATAAGGGCGACCATTATCACCTGACCGTAGACACCGACTGGGGCGAGAAGCTCTATGTAGACACTCAGGATGTCTGGGACCTTGGCGACCATGTGGCAATCACCATTCCAAGAGAAAGCATTTCGTTTGAATAAAAATTATAAATTATTAATTATCAATTATAAATTGAACATTATCAAGTTTATATCCTCTCGACAAAGCTGGTCTATTCCATACGCCATCTTTGCGGCAATATTCGTGGTGCTGCCGTTGATTCTCATCGTAGTGTTCGCATTTACTGATGAGAACGGGAGTTTGACGCTCTACAATTTCCAGAAATTCCTGGCGCACCCGGAAGCCATCAATACCTTCGTGTATTCTATCGGCATTGCCTTTCTCAACACCCTGCTCTGCATTCTGTTGGGTTATCCGGCTGCCTATATTCTGACCCAGACCAAGATGAAATACGCCAACACCATCGTGATGCTCTTCATCCTGCCGATGTGGGTGAACATCCTGGTGCGCACACTTGCCACCGTGGCACTCTTCGATTTCGCCGACCTCCCGTTGGGCGAAGGCGCCCTGTTGTTTGGTATGGTCTACAACTTCATCCCATTCATGATTTATCCTATCTATAATACGCTGCAGAAGATGGACCGCAGCTACATAGAGGCAGCCGAAGACCTGGGCGCATCGCCCTGGCAACAGTTCATCAAAGTCATCCTTCCCCTCTCCATGCCGGGCGTGGCTAGTGGCATTCTGATGGTTTTCATGCCCACCATCTCCACCTTCGCCATTTCGGAACTGCTGACGATGAACAACATCAAGCTCTTCGGAACAACCATCCAGGAGAACATCAACAATTCGATGTGGAACTATGGTGCAGCCCTCTCGCTCATCATGCTCTTCCTCATCGGCGCATCAACATTGATTGCCGGCGACGGCAGTAAGCAGGAAGGAGGCATCAGATGATGAAAACATTATTCAGCAAGGAAATGATGAAGAAAGTATTCTGCCAGGGCTATCTGTGGCTGCTCCTGCTGCTGCTCTATTCCCCTATTCTCATCATCGTCATCTTCTCGTTTACCGAGGCAAGGGTGATGGGCAACTGGACCGGCTTCTCCCTGCAGCTCTACAAGAATCTCTTCGTAGAGGGAACCCACCATTCGTTGACAGCGGCACTCGTCAATACGATTAGCATCGCGCTGATTACCGCCACCGTTTCAACCCTCTTCGGAACCCTCACCGCCATCGGAATCTATAATCTGCGGAACCGTTATGCGAGAAACGCCATCCAGTTTGTGAACAACATTCCGATATTGAACGGCGACATCATCATCGGTATTTCGCTCTTCCTGCTCTTCATCACGCTGGGCATTCCGCAGGGCTACACCACGGTGGTCATCGCCCACATCACCTTCTGTATGCCCTACGTCATTCTGAGCGTAATGCCTAGATTGAAGCAGATGAACCCGAACCTCTATGAGGCGGCACTCGACCTGGGAGCTTCACCGATGCAGGCTTTGCGCAAGGTGATTATCCCTGAAATATTGCCGGGAATGATTTCGGGCTTCATGCTCGCCATCACCATGAGTATCGACGATTTCGCCGTGACCATCTTCACCATCGGCAACGAAGGTCTGGAGACGCTCTCCACCTTTATCTATGCAGATGCGAGAAAGGGAGGACTGACGCCGGAACTCCGTCCGCTGAGTACGATTATCTTCGTGCTGGTGCTCGTGATGCTGATTATCATCAACCGTCGTTCAGAAAAAAACAAGAAGAAATAAGATGAAGAACAAGATATTTTTGGGAGTTAAAGGAGTCAAGGGAGTTAAAGGAGTCAAGACAATAGCTTTTCTTTTCCTGAGCCTGCTGATGATTCTGCAGCTCTCTTCCTGCTACAACAAGGAGAATAGGGAGGAGATTCTGAAGGTTTACAACTGGGGAGACTACATTGACGAGGATATTCTTGCAGAATTCCCGAAATGGTATGAGGAACAGACCGGCAAGAAGATCCGGGTCATCTACCAGACCTTCGACATCAATGAGGTGATGCTGACCAAGATAGAGCGCGGTCATGAAGACTACGACGTGGTGTGTCCGTCGGAATACATCATCGAGCGAATGCTCCGCAAGGACCTTCTGCTGCCCATCGACACGGCGTTCGGCAAGACTCCGAACTATCTGAAGAACTTGTCGCCCTACATCGTGGAGCAGATTGATGCAACTTCCAATCACGGTCGCATCGCCCACAACTATGCCGTTCCCTATATGTGGGGAACCTGCGGAATCTTATATAATAAGGTACACGTACCGCAGAAGGACGCACAGACCTGGGGCACGCTCTGGAACAGGAAGTATCGTGGCAAGTTGCTGATGAAGGATTCCTACCGCGATTCCTACGGCACGGCTCTGATCTGGGAACACCGCAAAGACCTGGCTGCAGGCAAGGTAACCGTTCCGGAACTGATGAACGATTATTCGCCAAAGGCTATTGCCACCGTAGAAAGACAGCTGAAGGCGCTGAAGCCCAACATCGAGGGATGGGAGGCAGACTTCGGCAAGGAGACGATGACCAAGGGAAAGGCTTACCTGAACATGACCTGGAGCGGTGATGCTGTATGGGCGATAGAGGAAGCCGGAAACGTGGGTGTTGATTTGGGTTATGAAGTGCCGGAGGAAGGCAGCAACGTATGGTTTGACGGTTGGGTGATTCCGAAATACTCCCGCAATCCGAAGGCTGCCTCCTACTTCATCAACTATCTCTGCCAGGAAGACGTGGCACTTGCCAACATGGAGACCACGGGTTATGTGAGCAGCGTGGCTGGCAGGAAGGTGCTGGAAGCGATGAGCGACAAGGAAGCTTATCCTGAGACCGTGAACCTGGCTTACTTCTTTGGAGAGGAAGGCAGAAAGGCGCACCTGAATCCAATCATGTATCCGGACAGCACAGTGGTGGCAAGATGCGCCATGATTCATGATGCTGGCGATCATACTCCAGAAGTTTTGGACATGTGGTCGAAGGTGAAGGGCGACAACCTGGGTGGCGGAATCGTTATCTTCCTCTTAGCCGTAGTCCTTGCCCTGACCGTCTTCGTAGCCATCAAGAAATATGAGCACTACAAGCACAGAAGATTGTCAAGAAAGCATCGCAGAAGACACGTGGTAAAGGTAAAAGGGTAAAAAAGTAAAAAGGTAAAAAGCTTTACTTTTTATGGGTAAATTGAACTTTTTTGAAGAAAAACAGAAAAAAGTTGCAGAAAAATTTGGTGGAATGAAAAAAAAGTACTACCTTTGCACTCGCTTTTAAGAACAAAGCGTTTGGGTAGTTACCAGAGTGGCCAAATGGGGCAGACTGTAAATCTGCTGGCTATGCCTTCGGTGGTTCGAATCCATCACTACCCACTTTTCCCAAAATAACTCAAAAAATTTAAGAGTCCGGTTTTCGAAAGAGAATCGGATTTTTTTGTTTTACAGATTCACTGGAACACAAACAACATAAAAAAGCGATGGATTTCTACAGTCCATCGCTTTTCTTATTTCAAGATTATCCCAATCAAAAGATTAGTCCTTCAGGCTCTCCTGATACCAGTCGAAGAGTTTCTTCACACCATCCTCGATTTCTACCTTATGAGTCCACCCTAGGCTATGGAGCTTATCTACGGAGATGAGCTTGCGCATGGTTCCATCTGGCTTGCTGGCGTCAAACTCAACCTCACCTTCGAAACCTACTGCCTTTACTACAAGCTCTGAAAGCTCACGGATGGTAAGTTCCTTACCGGTTCCCACGTTGATGTGGCAGTTGCGAATCTCACCGAGAGATGGGATTGCACCACCTCTACCTTCAGAATTGTTTCTATCCACAGCACCATCCACCTTGGCACCATAGAATACAGAGCTGTATTTCTCAATGCCGATGATGTCCTTGAAGTCCACATTCAGGAGCACATGAACACTGGCGTCAGCCATATCCTCGCTCCAGAGGAACTCACGCAAAGGCTTGCCGGTTCCCCAAAGCACCACCTTGTTGTCGTAGATTCCGTAGAACTCCAGCGCCTTCAGAATGCGCTCGTGAGAGTTGCTGCCGTCCACATTACCCTCGCCGATAATGGCGCGAAGCTTGTCAGTAGGGTTGATAGGACGCTTGTTCATATCTACCTCAATACTGTGCCAGTCGCCGTCATGGATGAGCTTGGCAAGATAAATCTTGCGCATCATCGCAGGCATTACGTGACTGTTCTCCAGGTGGAAATTATCATTCGGACCATAGAGGTTGGTTGGCATTACTGCGATATAGTTGGTTCCATACTGAAGGTTGTAGCTCTCGCACATCTTCAGTCCGGCAATCTTGGCAATGGCGTATTCCTCGTTGGTGTATTCCAAAGGAGAAGTAAGGAGCACGTCCTCCTTCATAGGCTGCGGTGCATTCTTTGGATAGATGCAGGTAGAGCCCAGGAAGAGGAGTTTCTTCACGCCATGAGAATAGGCATTGCTGATCACGTTGCACTGAATCTTCATGTTCTGCATGATGAAGTCGGCACGATAGAGCGAATTTGCCATGATTCCGCCCACGAAGGCAGCAGCCAGAACCACTGCATCTGGCTTCTCCTCATCAAAGAACTTCTCTACTGCATACTGGTCGGTCAAGTCGAGTTCTTTATGAGAACGACCCACCAGGTTATGATAGCCTCTCTTCTCGAGGTTATTCCAGATAGCAGACCCCACAAGTCCGTGGTGTCCTGCTATATAAATCTTTGAATTCTTATCCAACATAATTACCTAACAATTCCCTTTTCCAAGTATTCCACGAGGTTGCAGCGAACCTTCTCGCCAGCATCCTCGGCAGCCACCTTCGCCATATCGCTCTCTACCATAATCTTGACGAGATCCTCGAAAGAGGTAGAATTAGGATTCCAGTTGAGCTTAGCCTTAGCCTTTGTTGGGTCACCCCAGAGGTTCACCACGTCGGTAGGACGATAGAAGTCAGGAGAAACCTCAACGAGTGTCTTGCCGATGAGTTCCTCAGGACCCTCAACGCAGATACCCTTCTCGTTCTCATTCTTGCCTTCCCACTTCAGTTCGATTCCAACATAGTGGAAAGCCAGCTGGGCGAACTCACGGACAGAGTGCTGCTTACCGGTAGCAATGACGAAATCCTCTGGCTTCTCTGCCTGGAGAATCAGCCACATGCACTCTACGTAATCCTTAGCATAACCCCAGTCGCGGAGAGAATCCAGGTTACCGAGATAGAGCTTGCTCTGCTTGCCCTGCTTGATACGGGCTGCAGCCAGCGTAATCTTGCGGGTAACGAAAGTCTCGCCACGGCGCTCACTCTCATGGTTGAAGAGAATTCCTGAGCAGCAGAACATGTTGTAAGCCTCACGATATTCCTTGACAATCCAGAAGCCATACTGCTTGGCAACAGCGTATGGAGAATAAGGGTGGAACGGAGTGTTCTCGTTCTGTGGGACCTCTTCTACCTTACCGTAAAGCTCGGAGGTAGAAGCCTGATACATGCGGCAGGTTTCTGACAAACCACACTGGCGGATAGCCTCCAGGATGCGGAGAACGCCCGTTGCGTCTACATCGGCAGTAAACTCCGGAGAGTCGAAACTTACCTGTACATGGCTCTGTGCCGCAAGGTTGTAAACCTCTGTAGGTTTCACCTTGTTCATCACCTGGATGATACTCATGGAGTCACCGAGGTCGGCATAATGAAGATGGAAATTTGGGGTACCTTCCAGATGAGCGATGCGCTCGCGATAGTCGGTAGATGAACGTCGGATAGTTCCGTGAACATCATACCCCTTACTCAGCAGCAACTCTGCCAAATAAGAGCCATCTTGACCTGTAATACCCGTGATTAAAGCTACTTTTCTTTTTTCCATTTATTTTTTATATATGATAAATTAATAAATTTCTTATACCTTTGCATAAAAACCCCACACGCCCTTTCATGGCGTGCGGAACACACTTCATATTTATCCGGATGCAAAAGTACGATTATTTTTTCAAACCAACAAATATTCTGATGTTTATTTGCCGAAATCGCTGATATTGAACCAATTTGAAACTAAGAAGTAGCGGTTTGCGTCTCCGGCCAGTTGACCAGATACAACTTCTCGGTGGCACGGGTGAAGGCGGTGTAGAGCCAGTGGATATAATCGGGCGTGAGCATGTCGTCCGTCATGTAACCCTGATCCACATAAACATGCGCCCACTGTCCGCCCTGCGCCTTATGGCAGGTCACGGCATAGGCAAACTTCACCTGCAGGGCATTGAAGAACTGGTCCTGGCGAATCGCCTTCATCCGATCCGCCTTGAGCGGAATGTCCTGATAATCTTCTTCTATCTGACGGAAGAGCTGCTCCTGCTGCTCATGGGTCAAGGCTGGCGCCTCGCTCGTCAAAGTATCCAGCAGCACCGTTGCCTCCAGCTCGTAATTGTCATAATCGGGGAACTGCAGCAGAAGCGTGGCGAAACGGAAACCGTAAAGGTCGATGCGGCGACGAACCCGCAAGACCTTGGCACGGTCGCCATTCGCAAGAAAAGCAGGAAGTTCTTTACTTTGAACTTCGTTACTTAGAACTTTAAACTTGGAACTTGGAACTTTATGATTACTTTGAACTTCGTTACTTTGAACATGGAACTTTGAACTTGGAACTTTATGATTAGCTAAACCATTGAATTGACTTTCCCTTCGGCCGCCGAACGCTGTTTCTTCACTCTTCACTCTCCGTTCTTCACTTACTTTCTTCCTCTCCTCTTCCATCCAGTAATAATTGTTTTTCACAATCATGAGGATGTCGCCCTGCGAAAGTTCCTCATCCCTGTCAAGCACCATATTACGAATGCCCTGGTTGAAGATGTTGGCACGCTTGTTACTGCGAGTCACGACGATGGTGTCGTCCAGACCCACATGATGATAACTGTCGGCAAGCGCCTCTATGAGTTCGGCTCCAGGCATCTGCTGGATGTCGGAGAATCCGGAGAAATGGATTTTCGGAAGCTGCGTAATGTCATCGTGCGTAATCATCTGACGAATCATCGTGGCATTATACAGAATGCCCGACTGTTCACTCTGGCGGAGCACCTCGTTCAAGTCGCATTCATAAACCGACAAGCCGTAACCTTCGAGCATGGCAGCATGAAGGGCAGGCGATTCCTCCTCGCCGATAGGTGGCAACTGCGCCTTGTCGCCTATCAGCATCAGGCGGTCGTTATGACCCTGATAAACGAAATGAACCAGATCATCCAGCAAACAGCCACTTCCGAAAGTAGTTCCACCCAGTCCCAGATTGGAAATCATCGAAGCCTCATCCACCATGAAGAGCGTATCCGTATAGAGATTGTCGTTGAGATTGAACTGGCCGTCAACGCCCGAAAATGCTTTCTCGCGATAGATGCGGCGATGGATGGTGAAGGCAGGCGAACCGCTGCTCAGGGAGAAGACCTTGGCAGCCCTGCCCGTAGGAGCCAAGAGCATCACCTTCTGACCGATGGCCTTCATCGTGCGGACGATGGCACCCGAAAGCGAAGTCTTACCCGTACCCGCACTACCCCGCAATATCATCACAGCATGAGGATTGCGATCGGTCATGAAGCGGGCGAAGACATCCAGCGCATTCGCCTGTTCGGGAGTTGGCGGAAAGCCAAACTGCTCCAATATCTTATATTTTAGTTCATCTACAATCATGAATGTATAATTTATAATTAATATTTAATAATTTCAACACCAAATATTTTGTGTTGTCTCGGTTTTGCTGTATCTTTGCAGAAGCAAAAGCTGCACTCGACAATTTGAAAGCAAGCATTCATTGCGCTCGCTTGCAGTATCTTTGCAGAAGCAAATGCAAAAGTAATAATACTTTTTGAAATGAGAATGAAATTAAGGAAAATAAACAATAATGCGGTCCTGGGAGCATGCGTCATCGTCATGATGACCCTCTGCGTACTCAGCATCTGTCAGCCCCTCATCTTCCAGAAACGGATGAAGAGCAGAGAGGCAGAGGTGAAAGCCAGGCTGATGACCATCCGGGAAGCGGAAGAGAAGTACAAGGACAAGCATGGGGTGTATACGGGCGACTTCAATACCCTCGTCAAGGGCAAGTATCTGAAGGCTGCCGATTCCTTCATCCCCTACTCCGACGGCAAGAAATTCTCGCTCGCCGCTACCACGATTGTCAGTAAGAGCGGCAAGCAGATTCCGCTCATGGAATGCGGAGCCGCCTATGAAGATTTCCTCGACGGGCTGGACGAAAACGCCATTCAGGAAATCACCGAGCAGGCCAACTATGCCGGAGAATATCCGGGACTGAAGATTGGCGACATAACAACAGATAATAACAACGCAGGCAACTGGTAAAACAACAAGATGATCATGCAGCTAACAGGCAATAAAACACTTCAGGCACGCCTCACGATAAGAGTGAGCAAGAACACACTCAGCTTTTCGGTAGTTGACCGCGAAGCTGAGCATCAGGTCATTTACGAGCCTTATACCGTGAAGAGCGGTGTTTCCATGGCAGCCAACTTGCGTCAGGCTTTCAAGGAAAGCGAACTCCTGCAACGTGGTTATCAGAAGGTGCGAGTCTACATCGACTCTCCAATCCTGCTGGTTCCGATAGAGGAATTTCATGAAGAAGACCTTGACGTGCTCTATCAGCACGCCTTTGACGGTCATCATTCCGACGCCATTCTCTACCGTGTTCAGCCGGCTCTCAACGTAGTGGCTGTGTTCCCTATCAACAAGGATTTCAAGATGGTGGTGGAGGATAATTTTCGGGATGTGCGCTTCACTCCTATCATGCAGCCGATGTGGCACTATCTGCATCAGCGCAGTTTCACGGGCATTCACCGCAAGCTCTATGCCTATTTCCACGACAAGAAGCTGGACCTCTTCTGTTTCGACAAGAACCGCTTCAAGTTCTTCAATTCGTTCAATGCGGCTCATGCCAAGGATGCGCTCTATTTCATCCTCTACGTATGGAAGCAGATGGGATTGGATCAGATGCAGGACGAGCTACACGTTTCGGGCGAAGTTCCTGACAAGGACTGGTTCCTTTATAACAGTAAGCTTTACATCAGGAAGACTTTCCTCCTGAATCCTGCCGCCGAATTCAACCGTGCCCCTATCACGGAAATCAAGGGAATGCCTTTCGACTTGCTGGCACTGTACTTGAGTAAGTGAAGAGTAAAGAACGAAAAGTGAAGAAACAGCGTTCGGCGGCCGAAGGGAAAGCCAATTCAACAGCATAGCTAATCATAAAGTTCAAAGTAATAAGTTCAAAGTAAAAATATGAGAATCATAACAGGACAATATAAGGGTCGCCATTTCGACATTCCACGTTCGTTCAAGGCGCGCCCTACAACAGATTTTGCAAAGGAGAATATCTTTAATGTTTTGCAGGGTTACATCGATTTTGAGGATGCAACCGCCCTCGACCTCTTTGCCGGCACGGGCAGCATCTCGCTGGAACTCGTTTCCCGAGGTTGCCAGCGCGTCATCAGCGTAGAGGCAGACCGCGACCACGCCAACTTCATCCGCGAGTGTTTCAAGAAGCTGGGCGAAGACAAGGATCTTCTGATTCGTGGCGATGTGTTCCGCTTCCTGAAGACCTGCAAGCAGAAGTTTGATTTCATCTTTGCCGATCCGCCATACGCGCTGGAGAAACTCCCGGAGATTCCAGACCTCGTACTGAATGGCGACCTGCTGAACGAAGATGGAATCTTCGTTTTCGAACATGGCAAGAATTATGATTTTTCCGAGCATCCCCGATTCCTGGAGCACAGAAGCTATGGAAGCGTCAATTTCTCGATATTCAGATAAAAGCAAATTTTAGGCACGGATTACAAGGATTACAAGGATTTTGTATGAGATTATAAATTCGGGATATTGAATTTAGCTCATAACTCCGTGTAATCCGTGTAATCCGTGCCTAAATAAATCCATACTTAAATAAAAATCCATTCTTAAATAAAAATCCGTGCCTAATCACAGCAGCGGCGAAAGCAATCTGACGATGCTTTCGAACAATCGCTTCATGAACGGGCGCTTCACGAAATAGGCAACATCATCCACCAGGATGCTCTGCGATTCATCCTTCAGATAAATCGCCTTGATGCGCTGCGCCATTTCCTCATCATAGAAAAAGGCATTCGCCTCGAAATTATTCTCGAAACTGCGGAAGTCGATATTCGTACTTCCCACCGTGCAGAGATTATCATCACTCACCAGCAGCTTGCTGTGGTTGAAACCACCCATATAGAGATAAACCTTCACTCCAGCCTCTATCGCTTCCATCACATACGAACGCGAAGCCCATTCCACCAGCTTCGCATCTGCCTTACGGGGAATCATCAACCTGATGTCCACTCCCGCCAATGCCGCCGTTCTCATCGCAAACAATACCGGTTCGGTTGGCAGGAAATAAGGAGTCTCCATATACACATACTTCTGCGCCTGAAGCAGGATGCGCACATAGCCCTGCATGATGTCGGGCCATGGAGCAATAGGACTGCTCGTCACAACCTGGACCAGACAGCTGTTGTTGATATGAATATCCACCGGAGGATAATAGACGCGGTTGGTAATCAGCGTGCGGTCCACGAAATACCAGTCGATGAGGAACGCACGCTGCAACGCATAGACACCGCCACCCTGGATGCGAAGATGCGTATCTCGCCATGGTTGCTTTCCCGTTCCCTTCACATATCTCTTGGCAATGTTCATGCCCCCGATGAATCCCACCTTGCCGTCAATCACGCACAGCTTGCGGTGGTTGCGATAGTTCACCTTGCTGGTAAAAGCCGGGAAGCGCACGGGCATGAAGGCGTGCACGTCAATGCCCGTATCTCTCATCCTTTCGAAGAAGGCGTCCTTCACCTTCCAGCAGCCCACGTCGTCATAAATCACTCTTATTTCCACTCCCTGCTCCGCCTTGTCTATCAGCGCATCAGCCACCAGATAGCCCAGTGCATCGTCCTCGAAGATGTAAGTATCCAGGTGGATGTGATGCTGAGCCTTACCTATATTATATAATAAGGAACAGATGAATTCATAACCATCGGTAAAGATGTCCACCCTGTTGTCCTTGAACGGGAACGCCCAGTTCTGGTTGGTGAAGAGATTCATCAGCGGCTTGTTGTTGGCAGGCAGGTGCAGGTTCTCCTGCTCTACGAATTCCAGCATCGAGCGCTTGGTCAGCTGGTCCATGCTCCGGTCGCTGATGTGACGCTCCTTCCGGGTGTTCTGTCCGAAGAAGATATAGAAGATGATTCCCACGAACGGCATGAAGGCGAGCACGAGAATCCAAGCCATCGTCTTCGCCGGCTGTCGGTTGTCGAGCAAGACGCGGATGATCGCAGGAATCATGATTGCGACATAGAGCAACAGATAAATCCAATGGAAATAAACCATATCCTTATTCTAATTAAATACTGAGTTCGTCTGACTTGCCACAAGTGCATTCATCTGCTTGAGTTTCACAAACTCCTGCAGCAGCTCGCGGTTGGTCGGGTTCTTGGCAAACTCCTGCTGCACTTCGATGATGCGCTGGGCGATGTAATGCGTGCGGAAGCTGAGCAGGTCCTTGAACACATACTGGCGCAGCTTCTCCGGACTCAGTTTCAGCTGCAGACTGGCCGTGGCAATCTCCTGTTCGCCCAAAGGCATTCCGGCAATGCGACTGATTTCCGGATTGGAATGGGTAGTGAAATAGGTCTCTGCCACGAATCCCTCCTCATCGAGATGATCCAGAGCCTCCTGCAGAATCTGATTATACAAGTCCTTGTGAAACTTGAATCCGTCGCCGCCCATATCCAGGCTGATGTATTGAGCCACGGGCAGCTGCACCTCGTTTTCGTCCACATCCTTCACCGTGATGATCTTGTCGCCATAATGAATAATCAGCTTCACCAGCAGGTCTTCCACCTCCAGCAGCTTGTCCAGCGGCGAGGTTCCCCTTATCCCCTGCTGCAGTCCCGGCTGGGGTGTTCCGGCCACCGGTTCTCTGAGTCCGGCAGCTCTGCGCTCAGCCTTCACCTGCTCGCTCATTCCGTTGCGCACGAAGTTGTTCAGGGCGTTGACGATGATAGCCTCGTTCACGCCCAGGCGATGGGCACAGTCGGTGATGTAGGCTGCACGGGTAATCTGATTCTTGATTTTCGAGATGCTCTCTACAATGGAATTGATTGCCTGGCTGCGCTTCACGGGGTCAGTGACGCCCCTGAGCGAAATGTCGGTCTTGAACTGGATGAAGTCTACCTGATGGTCTTCAATATATTTTCTGAAGTCTTCTGCCGTATGGTTGCGGGCAAAGCTATCCGGGTCGTCGCCTTCGGGCAGGAGGAGCACCTTCACGTTCATCTCCTCTTCCAGCAGCATGTCGGTTCCTCGCAGCGCCGCATGCACGCCCGCAGCATCGCCGTCGTAGAGCAATACGATGTTGCTGGTGAATCGGTGGAGCAGTCTTATCTGATGGATGCTCAGGGCTGTTCCCGAGTTTGCCACCACGTTCTCAATGCCGCACTGGTGCATGGAGATGACGTCCGTATAGCCCTCCACCATGTAGACGCAGTCTTCCTTGGCGATGGCTTTCTTTGCCTGATACAGTCCGTAGAGCTCCCGTTCCTTATGGTAGATTTCGCTGTCGGGCGAATTGACGTATTTCTGGTTCACGCCCTTGGTCCGGGAGTCCAGCACGCGTCCTCCGAATGCCACGATCTTGCCACTCACACTCGTCCACGGGAAGATGGCACGGCCGGAGAATCGGTCCAGGTACTGGTCCTGTCCGCTCCTGTTGCCAGCCTCGTCCTTGTCCACCTTGAAGCAGAGTCCGGTGGCGGTGAGATATTTCGGATTGTATCCCTTCTTCACCGCCTCGTCGAAGAGTGCCGTGCGCTGTGGCAGGGCGAATCCCAGCTGGAACTTCCGGATGATGTCGTCACGGAATCCACGGCTGCGGAAATACTGCATTCCGATGGCCCTTCCGTCCACGTCGTTCTGCAGAATGTCCTGGAAATACTTCGCAGCCCAATCGTTCACGATATACATGGATTCGCGTTCGCTCTCCCTCTGTTTCTCCTCGCTGGTCATCTCGCGTTCCTGAATCTCGATGTTGTATTTCTTGGCGAGCCAGCGGAGCGCATCGGGATAGCTCATCTGCTCCAGCTCCATCAGGAAGTTGACGGCGTTTCCACCCTTGCCGCAGGTAAAGCAGTGGCAGATGCCACGGGTAGGCGAAACGGAGAACGACGGATGGGAATCGTTATGGAAAGGACACAAGCCGATATAGTTGATGCCGCGCTTTTTCAGCGTCACGAATTCAGACACCACCTCTTCTATCTTGGTGGAGTCCATAATACGGGCTATGGTCGGTTTGTCTATCATATTTTTCTATCTTATTCAAGTTTCGCAAGTTCAGGAATTAAAGAAGTTAAAGGAGTTATCGCTCCCTACGGTTGCTGAGGAGTTAAGACAATAGTCTTTTTTGCGTAGTTTATAAGCTGCAAGACATACGTCTTAACTTCTTAACTTCCTTAACTCCTTTAACTTCCTGATATGCGAAAGTTCTGTTTTTTACGTTGCAAAATTAATACTTTTCTCTGAAAACACAAAACATTTAGGGGAAAAGACGTACAGAAACCGCATGGAAAGCCAAAATGAAACAAATAATAAAGTAAAGGGGACATCTAATAAAGAACTTTCCGGAGAATATTCCTACCTTTGCAGCTATCAAACAACAAACACAATTAAATAAGTATGAGACTTAATGACATCAAGAAAGCATTTTTAGCTTCCGCTGCCCTCCTCTCAGCCATGAGCATGAGCGCAGCTGAGAGATTCGTAAGTTTCCAGCAGGGCGACTTACTCATCAACGGTAATGATAAGGTAGAAATCTATATGGACGCCAACGACTGCCGCGGCGTGAGCTATGCTGCCAATGCCCTGGTCAAGGACATCAGCAAGGTGAGCGGCTCCCAAGCCACCATCACCTCCAACCGCAAGGCAACCATCCTCGTGGGAACCATCGGACATTCTGCTGCCATCGACCAGCTCGTCAAGCAGAAACGCATCAACGGAAATCTGCTCAAGGGCAAGCGCGAGAAATTCATCATCACCGTGGTGGACAACCAGCTCATCATCGCCGGAAGCGACCGCCGAGGCACCATCTACGGCATCTACGAACTCTCGCAGCAGATGGGCGTATCGCCATGGTATGACTGGGCAGACGTGCCTGTAGAGCACCACGATTCTATTTTCGTAAACAAGGGTATCTATACAGATGGCGAACCAGCCGTACGTTATCGCGGCATCTTCCTCAACGATGAGGCACCTTGCCTAACGTCATGGGTAAAGAACACCTACGGCACCGGATATGGCGACCACCGTTTCTATCAGCGCGTTTTCGAATTGGTATTGCGACTGAGAGGTAACATGATGTGGCCTGCCATGTGGGGTTGGGCTTTCTACGCAGATGACCCGGAGAACGAGAAGACGGCAGATGAGATGGGCGTGGTGATGAGCACCTCCCATCATGAGCCGATGGCACGCAATCATCAGGAATACGCCCGCAACCGAAAGGGATGGGGACCTTGGAACTATCAGAAGAACAAGGCTAACCTGCAGAAGTTCTTCCGTGAGGGAATAGAGCGCATGAAGGGAACCGAGCAGATCGTGACCATCGGTATGCGTGGCGACGGTGACGAGGCGATGAGCGCAGAGGCTGATACAAAGCTGATGAGCCAGATCATCAACGACCAGCGCAAGATCATCGCTGATGTAACGGGAAAGAAGGCCAGCGAAACACCGCAGGTTTGGGCACTATATAAAGAGGTGCTGGATTACTATGACAAGGGAATGAAGGTGCCTGATGACGTAACCCTCCTGCTCTGCGACGACAACTGGGGTAACGTGCGCCGTGTGCCGAATGCCAAGGAACGCAAGCACAAAGGCGGTTGGGGCTTATACTATCACGTAGATTACGTAGGTGCTCCAAGAAACTCAAAGATGCTCAATGTAACTCCTGTACAGAATCCTTGGGAGCAGTTGACACTTGCTTACGAGAATGGCATCGACCGTCTCTGGATTCTCAATGTGGGCGACCTCAAACCGATGGAATATCCTATCAGCCAGTTTATGGACATGGCTTGGAATCCACGTAAATACGATGTAAACAACATCACCCGTCATACCCGCGACTGGTGCGCACAGCAGTTTGGTGAATCGCAGGCCGATGAAGCAGCCCGCATTCTTAACCTCATCTGCAAGTACAACGGCCGCTGCACTCCGGAGATGCTCGACAAGAACACCTACAGTCTGGAGAACGGCGAATGGCAGGAGGTGGTGAATCAGTATCTCCAGCTCGAGGCTGATGCGCTGCGCCAGTACAACAGTCTGCCAGCAGCCTATCACGATGCCTATCGCCAGATCATCCTCTTCCCTATCGAGCTGATGAGCAATCTGCATCAGATGTACTTTGCCCAGGCTCAGAACCATGCTCTCTACAAGCAGAACAATCCGAAGGCGAACATCTGGGCGGATGAATGCGAGCGCCTCTTCAAGCGCGATTCCCTCATCTGCAATATTTACAACCACAAGATGTCGGGCGGCAAGTGGAACGGCATGATGACGCAGAAGCACATCGGCTATAAGAGTTGGAATGATGCCTTCGAAAAGGATACCTGTCCGGAGCTCTTCCGGGTAACCTCCAAGAATGGAGTGATTATCAGCGAAAACAGCGGCGTGGTAGAAATCGAAGCTCCTTACTACAGCAGCAAGACGGATGCTGCCGAGGCAAAATGGACAGAGATTCCATTCATGGGCAAAAGCGTATCGGCAATGACTCTGATGCCGTATACCAAGAGTGTAAAAGGAGCCAGCATCACTTACAAGTTTAAGATGCAAGTTAGCAAGACTTCGGATGACAAAACTTCGGATGACAAGGCATTTAATAGCAATGTTTCCAATGGCAAGCAGAAGGTTCGCATTCATGTGATTACTAAATCAACCTTGGATTATCTCAACAAGGGCGGCTTAACCTATGGTGTAAGTTTAGATGGTGCTTCTCCTGTAGAGGTTAACTTCAACAAAGATTTGAACGAGAAGCCGGAGAACATCTACAATATCTATTATCCAACGATAGCCACTCGCATCGTGGATCAAGTGATAGAGTTGGAACTGCCGGCTACTACCGATGGCATCCACAGCCTCACCCTCACTCCTAACGACCCAGCCATCGTCTTCGAGAAAATCGTGATTGATGGAAGAGAAGGAAAAAAGAGTGTCAAGGTGATTTAAAAGTAGCATATAATAAAAAGGTATAGGCACGCACCCACGAAAGGATGCGTGCCTATTCTTTTTACGCAAACTATCACTATCTTCTTATGTTCCATACTTCGTAGCATTCATTTTTACATAAACAATCACAATAGAAACAAATAAATGAAAAAAAAGAGTATTTTTTAAATCTTTTTTGAGAAATATACGTTTATATGAGTAAAGTTAGAAACATAAAAACAAGAAACGAATGAATATAGGCAACCCAAAACTCATAAAACAACTGGAGAGTCTTGTCGACAATCGGCAAGACTGGCTATTTCGTTTTGCCTATATTCGAATCGGGCAACGTGAGGATGCAGAAGATATTGTGCAAGAGGTGCTGCTTGCAGCTTTCAAGAAACTGAAAGAAGGGCAACAAGTGGAAGAGTTGGACCGCTACATCATTCGCTCTGTTAGCAACGCATGCCGAGACTACTTGCGCAAAAATCGTCCGCAAATCATAGCTATCAATGAAGCGGCAAGCATACCTAACAGCAATGGTGACAAACAAATACACGAGGAATTTCTCAGAATATCAAAACTGCTGGAAGATATTCCACAGGAGCAAGCGGAAATCGTAAGAATGAAATGTTACGACAACTTGACGTTCCGAGAGATAGCCGAACTGGAGGAGATACCAGAAGCTACCGTGAAATCTCGCTATCGCTATGCCATCCAACATATCCAACAACGACTCAGAAAGGAGAAAAGTTTATGAAAGATCAAATGAACATACATAATGACAAAGGATTTGAGGATATAGAGCAACTGCTCCAACCTCAATGTGATTTCCATGCCTCCTCCCAAACCAAGCAACAAGTAATAGAGAAGGCAAGGAAGAGCTTGGTCAGCCATCGCACCTTGCGTATCTTTCCATGGATTTGCGCAGCATGCGTGACTGGCATCATCGCTATCATCCTGCAACCACCCAAGGATACCACTTCTGCGTCGGGCAATGCGACAATGGCTGTGAGAAAGGCTACACAGCCGATGCAAAAAGCTATGATGCAAGAAAAGAATTTGACGGCAGAAAAGGAAAATACAGCAGAAAAAGCCATCACAGAAGAGAGCAGAACATACGAGAAGAAAAAGACTTTCGCCAAGCTCAATGCTCCCAAAAGGGAGGCTAAACCTAAAGCTGAGTTTGGAGATGACATGCCAGACACCGAAGAAAAAAGTCCGGTACTCTTCCCTATGTCAACCTTGCCCGAAGAGCATCTTTTCAAAATGCAGACAGCAGAAGCTCAAGCCACTACAAGCAATGCCGTGCAAAGTGAGGATGACCGCCAACAAATACGGCGAATCACCGTAAAACTCTAAAGAAAGTATATATAATAAGGTATAAACATTAAAGAACAAAGAACATGAAAAAGTATGTCATATATTTATTACTCATGATGTTCTCATCAATGGGAGCACAGGCACAAAAGTCTTATTTCAAAGAGGCTTTGGAGAAATTGGTAAGCAACAAGGCGTTCACCATGAATCAATCAGGAGCAAAAAATGAGGTTGGTGACACAGCACAATGGAGTTGGAAAAAATATCGCTTTAAAACTCTCAAGAAAGACAAGTTTCTCAAGGAACTGGACAGAATCAACAAGGCTTTTCAAAAAGATTGCAATCAGCCTGTAACTGACTTTTACTATATGGTAGATGGAAACAACAACCCACTTAAAACATGGATGAACTTTGACATATCTGTAGGCAACGACCTTATTATGGTTGGAAATTTCTCGGCATATAGCGTCCTTATCAATCGCCAACAAATGGGTCACTCTGGCATGCGCAGAGTCTGTGCCATAGAATGGGGCCATATCGTAGAGAATGGTTGGGTCAACGAAAAAGGCTATGAAGGAAACATCAGCATCGTAGAAGGAAAAGCTCCTTTAAACAAGCATCACGTAGCAGATGAAATAAACCAGCAAACGTATAAAGCCACACAATTTACAGGCGATTTAATAATCCCAAAAGACACCATAAACGAAAAGGCTGCTCCTAAAGAAGAGACTAAAGAAGAAAAAGAAGTGCCTAATGAGCAGTTGACCAAGATGCTTAAAGATGCTCAGACCAACCTGAAAGGCAACTTTGAGATTATTGGCAAACGTGACCCTGAACTTTGGGACCGTGGCTATTTTATCTGCTACAAAGACGAAACAGATATGTATGTAGAACCCATCCTTGTGGCTACCAACGGCACTAACTTCTCATACAAGCACGACCTGAAGGACATTACCATTGGAAGAGTGAGAGCACTGATGAAAGATGGAACCATCTGCTCGGAATGGATAGACATTCCTTTTGTACCAGGAGAGATAGCAGAGCTAAGCGTACACAATGGTTACTACAGCCTCACAGGATCAAGTTTCTATAAGCAGTGGGTGGAAGAGGAAAGCAAGAACCATGATGGATGGGACGAGCGCAAGTATACGGCTTACGCACTCAGCAATATCCATTCTCCTGGCATCATCTGCTATCTGTTCTATCAGCATTTGATAAAAGGTTCTTCGAATCAAAAGAAAATATTCAAAGCCCTCCCAACAACTCTACAAGAGAATCATGTGGGTCGCTTTATCAAAAAGCATATGAACAATAAATTATAAAAATCTCAACTTTCAGTCACATTCATTTAATACATATGTGATGTAAGAAAGGACATACTGCATAGAACCCAATGCCACCTCTATCAGTTTTGATGGAGATGGCATTTTTGCTTCAAATTAGCGCATCCCCAATAGAGGTAAATGTCAATGCCGACATGAATGAGAAGCCAGAGAACATCTACAGCATTTACTATCCTACGATAACCACTCGCATTGTGGACAAGGTGATAGAGCTAGAGCTGCCTGCCTCATCCAATGGCATCCGCACGCTCATAGATAACTTCTGCCGCTGTATGCCCATGAGCAGCATAGTGCAACTTATTTTGCACGATTCTTTCCAATAGTTGCCACCACCAAGATTTTTGAGTCGTTCATCGTCCATCGTAAACCCTTTTACGATGTACTCATTCAGTCGCTCTGTAGCCCATTGACGGAAACGCGTGCCTTGAATAGATTTTACACGATAACCCACAGATATGATAACATCAAGATTATAGAACTTCACTTCTTTGCTTTGGTTTTTTCCTGTCATGGCACCATGCTGAGTGGTTATTCGGAATTTCCGAACAACCACTTTTTCATCAAGTTCTCCCTCCTTAAAAATATTTGATATATGTTCTACTATCGTAGACTTACTCTTATTAAACAAGGAGGCGATTTGATCTTGGTTTAGCCAAACCGTCTTATTCTCCAATCTCACATCAAGCTTCACGCCATCATCAGATTGGTAGATAATCATTTCTCCCACATCAGTTTGGGGTGCGTCCTCCCATTTATAGCCACAGATGCAAAACACCCTCTGTCTGCACATTGTCTGAATTGCACTTTGGACATTTTATATTATTATTCATCATTGTTTCGTCTTTGTTATTATCTAAGTCAAAAAATGATATTCTTGCATGACTTATGCTTAGACATTATTATATTTGAATTTGTCAGACGCTGTCTAGAATATTTAATTAGTCTTTATTCATCTTGAACTCTTTTATTAAACTATACCAGATGTCAATATTGCATGAATCATCTTATCTATATATCTCCCATCCTCTTTCATGAAATAAACATGATGGTCAACAAACATATTTTTTACATCTTCTATTGTAGCCTCAGGCTTAACAACAAGCCCCCAACGCATGACTTCGCCAAAACGAGTGGGTGAAAGAATAAAGCTATTCAACGACAAATTCTTGTCGCCTATTTCTGGTTCTGTTTCGTGTTGAAGCATCTGAAACAGTTGCACTTTTGGATCTGCAAATCCTTTAGCTCGACCCAATCCATGGGGATCTATAAATGAAACATACTGATGTCTTCCTTTTACTATCCACAAGATGAAATCTGGATAGAAGCCAGCCTCTGCAAAAAAGCCAACTCCAGTTTTACTTTGGTTTCGCAACAAATACACCTCATGATCTTCCAACACTTTCGGCTTAGAATTAACATATTCGGTCAACTTGTTCACGAACTCAAATTCACTATCTACTAAGGCTACAGGAGATATTTC
>NZ_JBNPLT010000027.1:0-47095 GCF_050313615.1 Prevotella sp. SGI.167
GTTAGGCCTTTGCTTAGTTTATAGCTAATTTTCGATTGGTTGTTCTCATAGCCATCCAAATATGTGCCAGTTTCGTTTTGATGACAAAAATAACGGGTATTATTCCTAGACTCAAGTTTCGCATGTAAGCTCCACACGCCCTGAACCAACGGTCACCGGCCGAAGGGAAAGGTAAAGGGCAGAAGCTCCTAGCCCGTTCTTGAACCACATGCGAAAGTTCAGTCCTAGATAAATGCACAACAAAAATAATGTATGTATTAATTTTAACTTCATAAGCTCTATTTCTTGAATTCAATAGCTAAAGTGGTGCACCAGTAAATTCGTGTGTCTATAATGTGGAATCATGGAGAAAATTTCGTATCTTTGCACCTGAAGTAGAGAAAACTGGATGGAAGATTCTGGCGACGGTGGATAGAAAGCTACTTTCAAAAACACTCCTCACTCTTCACAAATATACCGTAAATAGTTAATATATAGCTGTTTAGGTGTGTGAAGAGTGGTGGTCTACTCTTCACCACTCTTCACCACTCTTCACTCCGACAGGAAGTCGCCGTTACATCTCTGTCTTCGAGTTCCCGTCGGAGAGTTTATAGACAACAGTTCGGTCATCAATTATGACCAGCTCTATGCACAAATGATGTATGAGCTTCATGATAAGTTTGAGTACGTGTGAAGAGTGGTGAAGAGTTGTGAAGAGTGGATTACCACTCTTCACCTCTCGCAACCCCAGTGTTTATCGGGGTTTCAGGCTAATCCGTGAAGAGTGAAGAGTAAAAACGAGAGTAAGGTTTTTCACGGGCAAAACCACGCTTCCAGCAGCCGGAAAGCATATTCCGAATGGCGATGGTAGACCTCCCGAAATTTTTCTCCCGACGCATTATTTTGCGCCCGGAAATGGCAAAAAGTTGCCCCAGTTGAGGGCAATATTGTGCCATAGTTAGGCAATAAGTGGAATGAGCCTCTTTTTAACTCGTCAGGACTATCATGACGACTTCCCGGAGGCTTTCCTGCACCTCGTAAGTACCAAGAGAGCTAAAATCTTATTTGAATATATCTCAAGTTCTTCCTGTTTAGACTTACTCAAGTTTCGCATGTAAGCCCCACACGCCCTGAAAGGGCAGAAGTCCCTAGCCCAGGGCAGCGCCCTGGGTAATTACGGACGCAAACCTGTCGCCCTGTAAGGGCAAAAGCTTTAAAACTCCAGACAAAACATAAAGCTTTAGCCCTTACAGGGCGCCTTGCTGATTGCCATTATACCCAGGGCGATGCCCTGGGCTAGGAGCTTTTAGGCCTTCAGCCCGTTCTTGAACCACATGCGAAAGTTCAGTTTTTTATTTAATCTTGGATAATTAATAGTTTGCTTATTAAGCTTAACTAGCATTTTATTGTTCATCACTATCATATTTCTTTATTTATTGTTTTTGTACATTTCATCAAGTTTTTTAACCCACATCAAAGTGATGGTATCTTTTGGAGGGATATTGTAGATTTCAACCAAGACATTTCTTAGGTCTTTGTAAATGGTATCGTTAGGGTGATATTCATTCATAAGTAAACCATAGAAAATGTCTTCTTTTTTTAAATGCCCGCCAGATAATTCTTTAAGTAATTCATAGTCTTTTATGCTCTTCTCTTTAATAATTGCAGATTTTATCTTGTTAATATTCCATTGAGGGATGACTGGTTGCTTTACTCCCAAATTCCATTCAAACTTAGGGCGTGCTTGAAAAATTCCCCCCAAAAACAAACCTATAATGATGCCTAAGGCAACATTATGCATATTTCTTATTTTGTCCATTTTATCTTATAAATTTCGTTTATCTTATTCTCATAGAATTTTGCTTTTCTCTGATTTCTTTCGAATAATATTCCTTTTTCGTAATATTCCTTTAATTGAAAACAAGAACTTGAACTTCCGTTTTTTGCCCCATACAATAAGTAATATCTCATCATTTCAGACAATAATAAAGTGTTGTTCTTTTTAAAATCTTTAATAGCGCCGAAAATATTATAAGAAGCTTCGGGATAAGAATATTTGTCTGCCATGATTAATGCATAATATAAGAGTTCTTTAGAACCATTATGAATACTTCCATAATGATATAAGAGTTCTGTATATGAATCTTCGTTTCCATATAGAAGAACAGAGTCTGAGGTAAGTTTAAATTCAACAGAATCCAATATGAATACATTTCTGCTATTGGTAACAATGTATTGCTCATCCGTTTTTGTTGTACTATTTTTAAGCAAACAAGCATTAAAAAATGAAAGAGTAAATCCTAATAAAATACCTAATACAAGTTTTATTTTTTCCATACATTTATATTATTAGATAGTTCCTTTATTAAATTAAATTTTATTCTAGGGTATATAGAGCCAGGGTGGTCATGTGTCCCATATGTCAATGATTTAATTTCTCTACCAGTTTTAACAGCATCGGCAGATTGCATGACTGGCATCTGAGGCAATGCGTTGGTCATTGCCGTTAGCGTATATAGGACAGAGTGCTTGTTTCCCTCAGCATCATATACGTAACTAGCTTTCCTTCCATCATTATATAATATTTTCTGTGGCAAGTTGTTGATGTCGTATGATATCGAGCTAATCCCCTTGTTCTTGTCCATCACCATGTTGCCATAGCTGAGGTTGGCACGATGATTACCATCCGCTCCGAATGTTGGAGCGGAGAGGAAGATGTTGAGTGCTATAAATAATATCTTTTTCATGACTTCACAATATATACTTTTAAACTGTTGCCAAGTATGGAACATTCTAAGTTCCAAACCAAATTGCGAATAACGCAATTTACATGGCTTGTCGATTTTAGAACCTTTTCAAATTCATTTTTCTCTTCTTGTGAGAATTCATTCCATTGTATTATGTTTATGCTATCAACTAAAGCATCAAATGGGGAGTTGTATTCTTTCTCCACTTGGAAATCCCAATTCTTATAAAAAACAAATATTTTAAATAAAAATGAAGAATCGCAATTTTGCTCACGTTTAACGATATACAGTTCTATATGGATGCCATTTACTAGATATGATTCATGATAAAAATTCGTCATATAACTTCTGGCATTCATAACATATTGTTTAAATTCGCGCAAATCAAATTTTATATCTTCGATAAGCTTCGTCTTGGATTTAATACCAATATAAGGATAAGAAAGATGTTTTGCCCAACAGAGAAGAAGATTGTACTTGTTTTTACAAGATTTTAGTCCCACTCTTATATCTTGCTGCTCTCCAAATTCGGTTATAATTATATACTTTTCCATTGTTTAATGTCCTTTAGGGGTTCTACTATGATTTTCAATGAGCCCATATTTGTTGTCATCTTGCAAGCCATGCCAACAAAAACAAGCATCGGATTTTTACTTTACCAATCATAGGTTTGTTGTTTGTTGTTATATTATGTGTAGCCAATACGATACTATCGTAATTTTGGCTTAGTATTTCGCTTGCAAATATAATAAAAAACCGTAATGTATTTGCAGAACTCCTTATTAATTAAGAAAAATTTAACTTGTTTTTTTAGAAAATGGCTTTCATTCGTAAGCGTCTTCGCATTTTTCAGCATAAAAGTTTGGAAAGTACGCAAAATAGTGTTATTTTTGCACAAAGAAACAAATAAATATAAAAGATTATGAGAAAAAACGTATTACTGATTGGAGCCATGCTGATGGCTTCCATGTCTATGATGGCGCAGACCAAGGGGGGCGGCATCAGTCAGTCTGCTCTTCAGCAGATGGAGAAGAACCATGCATGTGCTGCACACAAGGCTCTCTTTAATGCTGTTGCTAACAACAATATCGATGACCTGGTAAAGAATCATGCCAATGAGGCTCCTGTTGATACCCATTTCAGCATCGAGACTCCTTCTCAGAGCATTCATAATCAGAAGAGTTCGGGCCGTTGCTGGATGTTTAGCGGCTTCAATGTGCTCCGTTCCAACTTTGCTGTCAACGACAAGCAGGGTAGAGTGGTGGAGTATTCTCAGGATTATCTCTTCTTCTACGACCAGTTGGAGAAGGCTAACCTCATGCTTCAGGGGGTCATTGACCTCGGTAAGAAGAGCATCGAGGATCCTCAGGTGCAGTTCTTCTTCAAGAACCCTCTCAACGACGGTGGTACTTTCTGTGGCGTTGCCGACCTGGCTAGCAAATATGGTCTCGTGCCTATGAGTGCTCAGCCAGAGACTTTCTCCAGCAACAATACTTCCAAGATGAGCCGCCTTATCAGCAGCAAGCTCCGTGAGTATGGTTTGGAACTCCGCAAGATGGTAGCTCAGGGAAAGAAACCTGCTGCTATCCAGGCTCGTAAGACAGAAATGCTGGCTCAGGTTTATCGCATGCTCAGCCTTACTTTGGGCGAGCCTGTGAAGGAATTCACTTATGCTTTCCGTGATAAGGATGGCAAGCAGATTGGTGAGGCTAAGAAGTATACTCCTAAGAGTTTCTATGAGGAGACGGTTGGTAAGGATCTCAACGGCACCTTCATCATGGTGATGAACGACCCACGCCGTCCTTATCACAAGACATACGAGGTAGAATACGACCGTCATACCTATGATGGTCATAACTGGAAGTACCTGAACCTGCCTATGGAGGAGATAGCCCAGCTCGCTATCGCTTCCCTGAAGGATGGTCATAAGATGTATTCAAGCTATGATGTGGGCAAGCAGCTCGACAGAAAGCGTGGCTATCTGGCTCTCGATAACTTCGACTATGGCAGCCTCTTCAATACAACATTCCCAATGAATAAGGCTGACCGCATCGCTACTTTCGATAGCGGTTCTACTCATGCCATGACTCTGACTGCCGTTGATCTGGATGCAGCAGGCAAGCCTGTGAAGTGGAAGGTTGAGAACAGCTGGGGTGCTGACAATGGTTTTGGTGGATGCTTCATCATGACCAACGATTGGTTCAACGAGTACATGTTCCGCCTGGTAGTAAACAAGAAGTATGCTTCTGAGCAGCTCTTGAAGGAATTCGACCAGAAGCCAACCATGCTGACTCCAGATGATCCTCTGTTCCAGTTGGAAGACTAATACCTATTTATATTATGTTAGAGAAAAATAAGCGTGAGCGCATCATCGCGCTCGTCAACAAGGAAGTTGTGCCTGCCATCGGATGTACCGAACCGATGGCTGTGGCGCTCTGTACAGCTAAGGCTGCTACTACTTTGGGTAAGCGCCCTGATCGCATCGAAGTACTCTTGAGTCCAAACATGCTCAAGAATGCGATGGGTGTGGGTATTCCCGGTACTGGTATGATAGGCTTGCCTATCGCCGTATCGCTCGGTGCCCTTATCGGAAAGCCGGAGTATGAACTTGAAGTTCTCAAAGACTTGACTCCTGACAGTCTGGAGCAGGGCAAGCAGTATATCAAGAATGCTGAAATCAACATCAAGTTGAAGCAGGGCGATGTAGATAAACTATATATAGAGGTGAGCTGCTATGCCGGTGATGCTCAGGCTACAGCTATCATTTCCGGTTCGCATACCAACTTTGTTTATGCTGAGCGCAATGGCGAGGTGGTATTCGATAAGCGTGGTGGTACTGCCGGCGATGAGGCTGATGACGACATCCTACTCAATTTCCCGATGGTTTACGAGTTTGCAACAACAGCTCCGCTTGATGAAATCTCTTTCATCCTCAAGACCAGGGAATATAATATAAAGGCTGCCGAACTGAGTATCAAGGGCAACTATGGACATTGTCTCGGTAAGACAATGGATCGCCCTTTGAGTCATGGCATCTTCGGTAATAACATCTTCTCTCACATCATCTCCAGTACCGCTTCTGCTTGCGATGCCCGTATGGGTGGAGCCATGATTCCGGTGATGAGTAATAGCGGTAGCGGCAATCAGGGAATCTGTGCTACCAACCCTGTTGTGGTATATGCTCTGGAGAATGAGAATACTGAGGAAGAAATGATCCGTGCCTTGATGCTCAGTCACTTGACGGCTATCTATATCAAGCAGAGCTTGGGAAAACTCTCAGCTCTATGTGGTTGCGTGGTAGCCAGTACGGGCAGCAGTTGCGGTATCACCTATCTGATGGGTGGTGATTATACCCGCATCTGCAATTCTGTCAAGAATATGGTGGCAAACCTTACAGGTATGATCTGCGATGGTGCCAAACCTAGCTGTGCCTTGAAGATTTCTTCGGGTGTCAGTACCGCCCTGCTTTCCGCTCTTCTTTCGATGGAAGGCAAATGCGTGACATCGGCAGAGGGCATCGTAGATGATGATGTGGATAAATGTATTCACAATCTTACAAGTATCGGTGCCGATGCGATGAGAGCAACCGACGATATGGTGCTTGATATCATGACACATAAATAATGAAGAGTGTCTTTTTTACATTCTTTATCAAAAGGCTCGCAAGAAACACCTCTTGCGAGCCTTTTTTGATTGTTTTTTGGGGCTATTTTACTTAAAAAGATTTAAAAAACTGACATTTGTTGCCTTAAAATCTTAACCGTATTAAAAAATAACGTATCTTTGCAACAGCTAACTGAAATATAAAAATATAACGTAATAAATAAGAAACCAAATAACAAATTTTTAAACTCTATCTTATGATAAGACAACTATTCACAGTAAGTACTATGATTATGGCTCTTGGAATGGCTCCAGCCCAGGCTTATGGGGGAACTCGTATCCAGGAAACTAATCAGTCCAAAGATGGACAATGCACTGGTACCATTATCGACCCTACAGGGGAGCCTGTAATTGGTGCTACAGTCACAGTTAAGGGAAAGCAAGGTGGAACCATCACCGATTTCGATGGTAAGTTTGCTCTTTCTGATGTAAATCGTGGTGCAACTATCTGTATCAGCTACATTGGCTTCGAACCAGTGGAGATGGTATGGAAGGGTGGTGAAATCAATTTGACCATGAAGGAAGACAGCAAGACCCTGAACGAGGTCGTTGTTGTCGGTTTCGGTACTCAGAAGAAGGTAAACCTCACTGGTGCCGTTTCTACCGTTGATTCCAAGACTCTCGGCGCTCGCCCAGTCAACTCTGTTGTTGATGCTCTTCAGGGTGCAGTAGCCGGTATGAACTTCTCTACACCAAGCAGCGGTGGTACTCTTAATTCAACCAAGTCTTTTAACATCCGTGGTACAGGTACTATCGGTGCCGGTTCTTCTGTTTCTCCACTCGTGCTCATCGACGGCATGGAGGGCGATATGAACGCACTCAACCCACAGGACATCGAGAACATTTCTGTATTGAAGGATGCTTCTGCTTCTTCAATCTACGGTTCACGTGCTGCCGGTGGTGTAATCCTTATTACTACCAAGAGTGGTAAGAAGGGTAAGGCTTCTATTAACTACAACAACTCTTTCCGTTTTGATTCTCCACTCAACATGCCGGAGATGATGGACTCTTACACATGGGCTAAGTACATGAATGATGCTTCTGTTGCTAGTGGTGCAGGTATCTGGTTTACAGATGAAAAACTCGAGCAAATCAAGAAGGCTCAGAGCGATCCTACCATGCAGAAGATGTTCAAGAACAGCAACAACCGTTGGGAGGTTTGGGACAATACGCCACTCTTGCCTATTGGTAATACCGACTGGCTCAAGGAGCAGTTTGGTACCAGCTTCTCTCAGGAGCATACCTTGAGTATCAATGGTGGTGATGATCGTTTGCAGTACTATGTATCTGGCAACTATCTCAACCGTGGTGGTCTCCTCCGTCATGGTGATGATAGTATGCAGCGCTATACTATGACAGGTAAGATCAATGCACAGATAACCAAATGGTTGCGCATGACCTACAATACCCGTTTCTCACGTCAGGACTTCGATTCTCCTGGTGATTTGATCAATGGTACAGATGTGTTCTTCCACAATATGTGCCGTTATTGGCCTATTTTGCCAACTACCGATCCTAATGGTAACTGGTTGCCAGAGTCTTATATCGGACGTCTTCAGAATGGTGGCCGTGCCAAGAACCAGGCAGACCGTCTCGCACAGCAGCTTTCTTTTGTTGCAACACCTGTAAAGGGTCTGACTCTCAATGCTGAGTTGAACTATCGTATTGTTACACAGTTCAATCACCGTGACTGGCAGACCACATACGGCTACGACTGCGATAATAATCCATACGTAGATAGCAACGCCACATCAAGCGTCTATGAGTATTCATTTAAGTCAAACTATTTCAACCCTAACCTCTTTGCAGAGTACAGCCATTCGTTTGGCGATCACAATATGAAGGTAATGGGTGGTTTCCAGAGTGAGTGGTTCCGTCAGCGCAATATCACAGCGCGTCAGAACGGTATCATGTCTGGTCTTCCTACTCTCGATACAACAACCACCAAGCCAAGTGTAGGTGGTGCATATAACTCATGGACTACAGCCGGTTTCTTCGGTCGTATCAACTACGATTATGCAGGCCGTTACCTCTTCGAGGCTAACCTCCGTTATGATGGATCTTCACGTTTCCTCCGCGAGAACCGTTGGAACTTCTTCCCATCATTCTCTGCAGGTTGGAACATTGCCCGTGAGAAGTTCTGGGAGCCATTGACTGATTACGTAAACACATTGAAGCTCCGTGCTTCTTGGGGTCAGTTGGGTAACCAGAATACAGATAACTGGTATCCTTTCTATCCAACCATCGGCTTCTCTTCTCAGGGTGGCAACTGGTTGATTAATGGCGCTAAGCCAAATACCGCTTCACAGCCAGGTCTCGTGTCTTCTACTCTTACATGGGAGAAGAGCCGTACATGGGAAGTTGGTCTCGACTGGGGTGCTTTCAATAACCGCTTGACGGGATCGTTCGGCTACTATCAGCGCAAGACATTCGACATGGTAGGTCCTGCTCCTGAGTTGCCTGTTATCCTCGGTGCCAATCCTCCAAAGGTGAACAACCTTGATATGACATCTAAGGGTTGGGATCTCCAGATTGGCTGGCGTGACGTAATCGGTGAGGTAAGCTATGGTGCATCTCTCGTATTGAGTGATAACCAGGTGGTCATCGATAAGTATCCTAATCCATCCAAGAACCTCGGCTCATACTATGCTGGTGCTAAGCTCGGTGACATCTGGGGTTATACCACAATCGGTATCGCACAGAGCCAGAAAGATATGGATGCACACCTCGCAAAGGTTAACCAGAGCGCACTCGGAAGCGGCTGGACTGCAGGTGATATTATGTATGCCGACCTCGATGGTGATGGTTATGTTAATACTGGCGAGAATACAGCTGATAAGCCAGGTGACAGACGCATCATCGGTAACTCTACTCCTCGCTATAACTTCGGCTTGAACCTCGATGCAGCTTGGAAGGGCTTTGATATTAAGGTATTCTTCCAGGGAACCCTCAAGCGTGACTACGCAGCAGGTGGTGCCGTATTCTGGGGTGCTATCGGTCAGGGTAAGTGGCAGGCTACCGGCTTTAAGTTCCACGAGGATTACTGGCGTGAGGACAACAAGGGTGCATACTACCCACGTGCAGACTGGGGTGGTGGCCGCAACATCAAGACTCAGACCCGCTATCTGCAGAATGCAGCTTATGGCCGTTTGAAGAACCTCACCATCGGTTATACCTTGCCAAAGTCAATCACAAGCAAGGCTTATATTGAGAATCTTCGCTTCTTCGTATCTGGAGAGAACCTCTTCACCATCACTAACTTCACAGAGGCAGGTGATCCAGAGCTGATTGGAGCAGGTTATGGCGGTGAGATTGGTAAGACATATCCATTGTCAAAGACATTCTCATTTGGTCTTAGTGTAACATTCTAACTTATCATTTATAGAAAGGAAACAATTTATGAAAATTAAATATATTTCAATGCTCTTATTGGGCGCGACGCTCGGTCTGACAAGTTGCGATGACTATCTTGACAAGGAGCCTGAAAGCAACGTGACACCTGCGTCTTATTTCACAAGCGCAGACGACCTGGCGGCCTACACCGTGAATCTCTATGGTGTATTGACAAGTATCAATCCGGGTAGCTATGGTATGAGTACCTTTGCTTACGATAATGATACAGATAACCAGGCGGGAACCGGTTATTCTAACCGTTGGGTTCCTGGAAACTGGAAAGTAGGTCAGAGTGGTGGTGCCTGGGATTTCGGCAACATCCGTTCGGTGAACTATTTCTTGGATCAGGTGTTGCCAAAGTTCGAGGCTAAGCAGATTGGCGGTAATGAGAGTCATGTACGCCACTATATTGGTGAGGCATACTTCCTCCGTGCTTACCTTTATTTGGACAAGTTGCAGTCTCTTGGCGATTTCCCTATCGTGCTCACAGCTCTTCCTGATGACAAGGAGACTCTTGTTGAGGCTTCAAAGCGCCAGCCACGTTATAAGGTAGCTCAGCAGATTCTCGATGACCTTGACAAGGCGCTCGGTCTTCTGATGGAGTCAGCCCCTGGTGGCAAGAACCGCATCTCTCGCGATGCAGCCCTCTTGCTCCGTTCTCGTGCTGCTCTCTTCGAGGCTACATGGGAGAAGTATCACAAGGGTACTGCGTTTGTGCCAGGTGGTCCAGGTTGGCCAGGCAAGGCTGAGGATATCCAGGGATTTGACATCGATTCTTCCATCAACCACTTCCTCGATGAGGCTATGAAGTCTTCTAAGGAATTGGGTGATAAGCTCGTTGATAACCTTGTAGAGAATACGGATACTCCAGAGGGACAGAATGCTAGTTTGGCAAGTATCAATCCTTACTACACCATGTTCTGTGATAAGGATATGAGTGGCTATAGCGAGGTTTTGATGTACCGTGCTTTCGATAAGGACAAGGCTAACGTAACTCACAACATCCAGATGCAGCTCCAGCGTAATGGTGGTGGTACTGGTTGGACACGTGGATTGGTTAACTCATTCCTCATGCGCAACGGTCTTCCTATCTATGCAGCAGGTTCAGGTTACAACCCTGAGTGGGAGAACCAGGGCATCAAGGCTACTCTCCAGGATCGTGACTCTCGTATCCAGATATTCACCAAGATGGATGGTTCTGTAGAGAACTATACAAGTGATGGTGCTAATACCGTTGATCTCTCTTGGACAGTAAAGGGTAACAATGAGACTCGTATCGTTACCGGTTATGCTGTGAAGAAGGGTAAGAACTATGATGTTCTGCAGCAGCTCAACCACGACTATGGTCAGAGTGGTAGCATTGTATTCCGTGGCACAGAGGCTCTCCTCAACTACATGGAGGCTTCCTGGTTGAAGAACAATACTATCGACGCCACAGCTGATAAGTACTGGCGTGCTCTCCGCACCCGTGCCAAGGTTGATCCTGATTACAACAAGACTATCGCAGCTACCAACATGCAGAAGGAGGCTAAGTGGGACTTCGGTGCTTACTCTCATGGTCAGTTGGTTGATGCTACTACTTACAACATCCGTCGTGAGCGTCGTGATGAGTTCATCGGGGAGGCTTCCCGTTGGGAGGACTTAATCCGCTGGCGTGCTTGCGACCAGGTAAACGGTTACCAGATTGAAGGTATGAAGTACTGGGGTACTGTGTATGAGGGCACATGGCGCGATGGTGATACCGACCTCGCTAAGGTTGATGTTGAAGGTGGTAAGGGTAATATCAGTAGTAAGGACGTTAGTGGTGACTACATCCGTCCATACCAGATTTCTAAGATTAACAACCAGGTATTTGATGGTTATCACTTTACTCCTGCTCACTATCTGTCTCCTATCGCACAGAGCGTGTTCCGTCAGACAGCTGAGGGTGACCAGACAGATCTTACTACATCTGTTGTTTACCAGAATCCAGGTTGGCCATTGATTGCCGGTCAGGGTGCAACTGACGTTAAGTAAAGCGTGAAAACGTATTCAAGCTTATGTCTTGAACTCAAGACATAAGATACTAAAAAGGCTCGCAAGAAGTTTTTGTTTCTTGCGAGCCTTTATTATGTCTTTATACGAGTGTTGCAACGATTTCCTCACGGGTACCTGGCAACATATCGATGACAGGAATCTCTGGCATGGTGTAGCAACCTGGCTGGAGACGGAATGAAGCGCGAGCCACGTTAACCAATACCTGAGCAGTGAGGGCAGGGTTGTTGATGCTCATGTTGAACTCGAAGCGCTGGTTCTGAGTCTTGCCAGATACACCCTTGCGAACGAGGTTCACACCGTGACCCATATCCTTTACATCATCTACTGATGCTACGGCGAATACGTGAGTCTCATCGTGAGCGAAGTATGGGTCAGCCTTGATCTCTGCTGTTACATCCTCAAGTTTGGCGCCTTCCTCCAACTCTACATAAACCATACGGCGGTGGATACCCTCACCCAATGGGATGGTTACAGAGAGCGCTTCCTTTACACCCTTCTTGCTACGAACGCAAACTGAGTGTCCCATGCTCATACCAGGACCGAAGTTGGTATAAGTCAATCCCTTTGGAGCCAGACTTTCCATCAATACACGTACGATAGAGTCAGAACCTGGGTCCCAACCGGCTGAGATTACGCTCACCTTGCCAGCCTTCTTGCAGTTCTCCATCTGCTTGGTGCGGTAGTCGAGGATGCTGGTGTGGATATCGAAACTATCTACGGTGTTGATGCCGAGTGCAACGATCTTCTCTGCATACTCAGGGCAAGAGCGGGTAGGAGTAGCGAGGATAGCAACATCTACATCCTTCAACTTGGTGATGTCATCTACTACCTCATAGTTAGCCAACTCAGCTGGTTTGTCCTTAGCACCCTGGCGACGAACGATACCTGCAATCTCGAAATCTGGAGCGGCTTCGAGAGCTTCTACTGTAAACTTACCGATATTGCCGTAACCTACTACGGCTGCTCTAAACTTTTTCATTTGATGTATTTATTTCTTTTATATTGTTGTTTATTTTGAATAATTCCTTCTAGATATCTATTTCCGGTTGCAAAAGTATAGCTTTTTCTTGAAATACGTGACGTTTTAATAGATTTTTAACTCATAAAACTTGCAAAAGGTAATAAAATCATAGTTTCTAGGTAGAATGACGGGGGAATTGTAAGGGTTCTAGAACAGATTCCTTACAGTTTCGTGATTTCAGGGATTTAAGAGAATGCCTTAGTTCTTCCTATTCTGTTTGTCGATGGATAATGAGTGATTTCTTTTCGCTCCTGATGAAATTAGCTTCTATCCTTTATGGAATTAGTTCCTACTCTTAAGGGAAATTGTTTCTACTCTTAAAGGAAATTGTTCCTGTACCTAATAGAATTCTTCGTTCATAAGTTTTGAATGTAGGTTCAAAAGTTTTGAATGTACGTTCATAAGTTTTGAATGTCGGTTCAAAACTTATGAACGGAGATTTCTTCTAGTTCTAAAAACAATTTCCATAGGGGATAAAGGCTTTTTCTTATAGGGGTGTCGGCAATATAATCCAATGCCAGATACAATAAATTCCTATTCCGTGCGTTCATATTATTATAATTAATTTATGAAAGAGGTATAACCAAGTGTTTAAATAGTAAGGAGAAAATTAAAATGATAGAATATATTCATGGCGATCTGACCGAACTGACCCCGGCAATGGCAGTAGTAGAGACTGCCGGAGTGGGTTACGGACTCAATATTTCGCTCAATACCTATACTGCCATTCAGGGCAAGCAGGAAGTAAAACTCTACGTGCATGAGGTTTTGGTGGCAGGTGGAAGAGATGACTCTTTCACCCTTTTCGGTTTCGCCTCCAAGCAGGAGCGCGAACTCTATCGCCAGCTCATCACCGTATCGGGTGTGGGAGGCAATACGGCGAGAATGATTCTCTCGTCGATGTCGCCAAGCGAACTGTGCAACGTGATTTCATCGGGCAATGACAAGATGTTGAAGGGTGTAAAGGGAATCGGACTCAAGACAGCCCAGCGTATCATTCTCGATTTGCGGGATAAGATTGTGAGTCTGGGCATCGCGGATGAGCTCCCTGCCAACGGAGGCAATGTTGTGATGGTGAACAATGATGTGAAGGATGAGGCTGTGAGTGCCCTTACCATGCTAGGTTTCTCTCCGGCTCCTTCTGCCAAGGTGGTTGTCGACATCTTGAAGGCTCAGCCAGATTTGCCGGTTGAGCAGGTTGTGAAGTTGGCTCTGAAGCAAATCAAGTAGTTGCGGTAAGAGAGAAAATTAAATGTCAGGAAAAAGAATTTAGCATCTGTAAATGAGGCAGGGAAAAATATATTTGTTGCTGTTCTGGCTGATGGTTTCTACTTTCAGCTATGCTCTCGTCATGCCTTATTTGCAGGATAACCGTACCCGTAAAAGAACTCAGAATCCGGTTAATACCCAGCAGAAACAGCTGGATAAGCAAGCAAGGAATGGGGCACAGGATAAAGGAAAGAGCAGCAAGATTTCAGTTTCTGCCCAACCCTTCAAGGTGGAGGATGATACCATTCCTGATTCTTTGCTGAATACCCGCTGGAAGATTCAGCTTACCCAGCCTTATTCACTCAGCGACCTCTATCAGAGTCCGCTCGACTTGCAGCGCCCGGACAACATGAAATATGATGTGGTCTATAACGATACGCTCAACCGTTTCGTTATCGGCAATCGTATGGGCAATACCTGGCTCTCGGCCCCTATCATGCTCACTCCAGAAGAGTATAACTCCTGGACTGAGATGAATGAGAGAAGTGCTTTCTTCCGTAAGAAGAACGATGAGATTTATCAGGCGAAGGGTAAGGAGAAGTTCGACTTTTCTGATATGCATTTCGACCTGGGACCAGCCGAGAAGATATTCGGTCCTGGCGGTATCCGTGTCAGGACACAGGGTTCTGCCGAGCTGAAACTGGGTATGAACAAGAAGAGTATCGATAATCCATCTTTGCCTATCCGCAACCGGAAAACCACGATGATGAACTTCGATGAGAAGATCAATCTCAACGTGAATGGTAAGGTGGGCGATAAGATGAACCTCAACCTGAATTACAACACCGATGCCACCTTCGACTACGATGCCCAGAACATGAAACTGAAGTATGATGGTAAGGAAGACGAGATTATCAAGCTTGTGGAGGCAGGTAATGTGTCTTTCCCCAGCAATTCTTCGCTTATCAAGGGAGCCAGCAGCCTTTTCGGTGTCAGAACCGATATGCAGTTTGGAAAGTTGAAATTGCAGATGGTGGCTTCGCAGAAGAAGAGTGCATCCAAGAGTGTTTCCAGCAGGGGCGGCGTACAGCTGACTCCATTTGAAATCAATGTTGCCGATTATGAGGAGAATCGTCACTTCTTCCTTTCCCGATATTTCAGGAATCATTATGACGAATGGATGCAGAAGTTGCCTAATCTCATTACCGGCATTACGATTAACCGTGTGGAGATTTGGGTAACCAATAAGTCGGGAACTACTGCCAATACCCGAAATATCGTGGCACTGACCGATCTTGGCGAAGCTTCTAAAATCAGTAACCCGATGTGGACGGCAACCGGACAGGTGGCTTCCAACCGTGCCAATACCGAGTATCAGGCTATGACTACCCAGTATGTGGCTGCCAGGGATATCGACCAGGCTGCTGCTACTCTGGAGGGGGCTGGTCTGGTAGGTGGTGCAGACTTTGAGAAACTGGAGAGTGCCCGTCTTTTGAGTTCTTCTGAGTATACCGTCAATACTGCCTTGGGTTATGTTTCCTTGAAGACGGGTATTCAGACCGACCAGGTATTGGCTGTGGCTTATGAATATACATCGGGTGGCGTAACTTATCAGGTGGGTGAGTTTGCTTCTGATATCACCGATACCAAACAGGCTCTTTTCGTCAAGTCGCTCAAGAATACCAGTTGTAATCCTCAGCAGGGCAACTGGGACCTGATGATGAAGAACGTGTATTATCTTGCCTCTAATATCGAGAAGGAGAAATTCCGTCTTGACGTGAAATACCAGAGCGATACGACGGGCGTTTATCTGTCTTATATTCCGGAACAGAGAGTCAAGAATACGCCTATCATTCGTGTGTTGGGTGCCGACCGACTTGATAACAACAACAAGGCACATAGCAATGGATACTACGATTATGTAGAAGGCTATACCGTTTCTAATGGTCGCGTGTTTATTCCGAAAGTAGAACCTTTCGGAAGTTATATGCGTGATTATCTGGTCAAGAACGGAGTGGCTGCGGATGCGGCTGAGAAATATGCCTTTACCGAACTGTATGACAGTACCAAGACCGTTGCCAGGCAGATTGCAGAAAAGAATAAGTATCAGATGGTGGGTCAGTTCAAAGGTTCATCAGCTAATGTCATTTCCCTGGATGCCTATAACGTTCCGCAGGGGTCGGTCGTAGTAACCGCAGGTGGTGTTACCCTGACAGAGGGTACTGACTATTCGGTAGATTACAATGCGGGTGAGGTTACCATCCTCAACCAGAGCATCATCGATGCGGGTACTTCGGTCAATGTTTCCCTGGAAAGTAATACGGATTATGGTCAGACTCGCAAGACCATGTTTGGTGTGAACTGGGAGTATGATTTCTCCAAGAACTTCCAGATGAGTGGTACCCTGCAGCATCTTTCCGAACAGGCCCTTACCACGAAGGTTTCCATGGGTTCTGAGCCATTGAAGAATACTCTCTGGGGTGTTAATCTCAATTGGAAGAAGGAGAGTCAGTGGCTTACCAATGTACTTGACAAGATTCCTTTCCTGCATCTTACCCAACCATCGCAAATCTCTTTTACCAGTGAGTTTGCACAGTTGTTGGCTGGGGAGGCTGGTGGTACGCAGGACAATGCTTCCTATATTGATGACTTCGAAAACACCAAGAACGGCATTGATGTGATGACACCTACTTCCTGGTTTATCTCCAGCGTGCCATCGCTCAATTTCAAGGAAGATTATAATGATAAGACTGGACTGACGAGCGGTTTCCACCGTTCCCGTCTGGCTTGGTATTGCATCGACCCTCTCTTTACCCGTCGAGGCAGTTCCTTGACGCCTGGACATATCAAGAGCGACCTCAAGCAGCTCAGTAATCACTATGTTCGCGAAGTATATGTGAAGGAGCTGTTCCCATTGCGCCAGCAGAACAGTTATCAGGGTGCTACCAATACCCTGAGTGTGCTCAACCTGGCTTACTATCCGTCAGAGCCGGGTCCTTATAACTTTAATGTGGAAGACCTGCAAGCAGATGGTAAATTGAAGAATCCACAGCTCAACTGGGGTGGTATGATGCGTAAGCTCGATACCAATGATTTCGAGCAAGCCAACATTGAATACATCGAGTTCTGGTTGCTGGATCCGTTCCTCTATACCCGTGAACAGCCGGATGCCAATGAATATGGTGGAGATTTCTATATCAATCTGGGCGAGGTTAGCGAAGATATCTTGCGGGATGGTAAGAAGTTCTATGAGAGCGGAATGCCTGTAGATGGCAGCAAGAGCTTTACTTATACTCAGTGGGGTAAGATTCCTACTCAGAGTACGGTAACCTATGCCTTTGCAACAACCAGTGGCAGTCGTGCCTTGCAGGATGTGGGTTTCAACGGTCTGACCGATGCCGAGGAACAGGAATTCTATAAGAGTGCTTATCTCGACCAGATACAGGGAAAGGTGAACCAGGCTGTATTCGACAGCATCTTTGCCGACCCTGCACGTGATGACTATCACTATTTCCGTGGCAGTGACTGGGATGAGATGCGTGCTCCTATCTTGCAGCGTTACAAGTATATCAACAACCCTCAGGGCAACTCGCCTGACAGTGATAGCCGTTCTGAGAGTTATGATACATCTTATAAGTCTACCCCTGACGTGGAAGATATCAATCAGGATTATACGCTGAATGAATATGAGAAATACTACCAGTATAGGGTAAGTATTCGTCCGGAAGATTTGGTTGTGGGTACCAACCATATTGTGGACAAGCGAGAATATTCACAGACATGGCGAGACAATACCAAGTCGTCTGTTACCTGGTATCAGTTCCGTATTCCTGTAGATGAGTTCGAGAGCCGGCAGGGTAATATCAATGATTTCTCCAGCATCCGTTTCATGCGTATGTTCCTTACTGGTTTCAAGAAGCCTATCGTTCTGCGCTTTGGAACGCTCGACCTGGTACGTGGTGAATGGCGTACTTATGATCAGCAGTTGAGTGCAGCTTCTGGTGGAACCTTGGAGGCTAGTGCCGTGAATCTTGAGGAAAATGCCGAGAAGACTCCGGTCAATTACGTCTTGCCTCCAGGCATCAGTCGTGAGCAGGATCCTAGTCAGCCACAGCTGGTAGAATCCAACGAGCAGGCTTTGAGTCTTGTTGTCAGGAATCTGACCAGTGGAGAAGCCAAGGCGGTATACAAGAATACTACTCTCGACCTCCGGCAGTATAAGCGTATCCAGATGTTTACCCATGCCAATGCCTTGGAGCAGAATACCACAAATCTGAAGGATAGGGAGCTGGCTGTCTTCATCCGTCTGGGTAGTGACTATAAGAATAACTATTATGAATATGAGATTCCGCTCACCCTTACGGCTCCACGCAGCAATTACAACCGTAATGTGCCTGCCGACCGCAGGTTGGTTTGGCCTGAGGAGAATATGCTGGATGTGGCTCTCAGCATCTTTACCAATCTCAAGAAGGAGCGTAATAAGGCTAAGGCACAAGGCATGGCTTCTTATATGGCACCTTACTCGGCATACGATAGCGAGCACCCTAACAATAAGTTGACCATTGTGGGTAATCCTAGCCTTGGCGAGGTGAAGACCATGATGATTGGTGTGCGCAATCACTCGGGCGATATCAAGAGTGGTGAAGTCTGGGTAAATGAACTCCGCCTGAAGGAACATAACAACAAGGGTGGATGGGCTGCCAATGCCAATCTCAATGTGCAGCTGTCTGATTTCGGTAGTGTCAATGCTACGGGAAGATATGTCAGCGAAGGATTTGGAGGTCTGGAAGACGGCGTGGCTAGCCGCAGTACCGACAACTATGGTACCTATAGTGTGACCACCTCGCTGGAAATGGGTAAGTTCTTCCCGGACAAGGCGAAGGTGAGCATACCTTTATATTATAGTGTCACCAAGGAGAAGACTTCGCCAAAGTATAATCCGATGGATACGGATATGGAACTGAAGGATGCTCTCGATGCTGCAGGCTCGAAGGCGGAGCGCGATTCTATCGAGAATATTGCCGTGACCAAGGTTACACAAACCAACTTCTCGGTATCTAATGCCCGTGTGGGTATTGCCACCAAGCGCCATCCGATGCCTTACGACCCAGCCAACTTCTCCTTTACCTATAGTCATGCTCATCAGCATACTACCGGTGAAACTACGGTTCGTGAGCAGAGAGACAATTGGCGGGGTGCATTGGATTATTCATGGACTCCGGTATATAAGTCGTGGGAACCTTTCAAGAAAATCAAGAACAAGAGTAAGTGGCTCGACATCCTGAAGCGTTTCGGACTGAACTGGTTGCCGCAGAATCTCGCTTTCAATACCGAGATGACACATGAAACCTATGAATTGCAGGAGCGTGATATGGAAAGTCTTACCAAGTCGCAGTTGCCTATCACTTTCAGCGATCAGTTCCTTTGGAACCGTGAATTTGCTCTGCGTTGGGACTTGACCAGGAATCTTCACATGAACTTCCAGAGTGCAACCCATGCACAGGTAGATGTGCCATATCCTGATGTGGATACGGATCTTTATGCTGATCAGTATCATGCCTGGAAGGATTCTGTATATAGAAGTGCCGTGCTCAATAGTGTCAGAACCTGGGGTACACCGCTCGATTATAGTCAGAGTTTTACGGCTTCCTATAAGGTGCCGCTCAACCTGTTGCCTGTTTTCGACTGGGTGAACACCGATGCTTCTTATAGTTCCAACTATTCTTGGGAGCGGGGTATGGAAGATGAGAATGGCAACTCCTATGGCAATACCGTTAATACGCATCGCGAGGTGACCCTCAACGGTTCGTTCAATCTGGTCAAGCTCTACAATCATGTGCCTTTCCTCAAGAAGGTAAATGAAAAGTTCAATCGCACGATGTCCAGAAGCCAATATGAGCGCAAGAAGCAGGAGAAGGAGAAGAAAAAGAAAGATGCCAGAGAACTGGCTGCCGATCCTAAGAAGGCATTGCCTAAGAACAGGAAGGCATTCGAGAAGGAAATCACGCTCTTGCCTGATACCTCTTTCAACATCCGTCATGGCAAGAACAGCAAGCGTCTTATCGTGTCTGCCAAGACTGCTGATGGCAAGTTGTTCCCTATTAAATATAAAAAGGTGGACAATAATCAGATTAAACTCATCTCCAAGGTGGATAGTGCCCGGAAAATCAAGATCTCGGTACTGACTAAGGAACCGCTGGAAGAAAAGAGTTGGTATAAGACCTGGCAGACGGTGGCTCGGTTGGCGATGATGGTCCGTAATGTCAGTTTCAATTATCGCAGCAGCTATCAGCTCACGCTGCCAGGCTTCACCCCAAGTATCGGTGATGCCTTCGGACAGAAAAAGGTGGGTTCTATGGCGCCTGGTCTCGATTTTGCCTTTGGCTTGGTGGATGATGACTATATCGGTAAGGCTAGGGAGAATGACTGGCTGCTCCGCAATGACTCTGTTGCAACGCCTGCCACTACGAGTAAGACGGACAACTTGCAGCTGCGTATGACGCTGGAGCCGGTGAAGGACTTGAAGATAGATCTTTCTGCTGTCCGCACCCAGACTACCCAGAAGAGTATTCAGTATATGTATGAGGGAACTCCTACTACGCAGAGTGGTTCTTTCCAGATGAGTACCATCTCGCTGAGTACTGCCTTTGAGGGAATGGGTGATGCCAATAGCGGCTATCGAAGCAAGACTTTCGAGAAGTTTGTCAATTCCCTGGCGGGTTATCGTGATAGGGTAGAAGCTCAATATGCAGGAACTGTTTATCCGGCGGGTTCTGCATTGGGTGGAGGTAAGTTTGACGCATCCCGTACTCCTGTTAATCAGTATAGTGGTGACGTGATGATTCCGGCTTTCCTCAATGCTTATACTTCGATGGGTGGCAATTCTCTCTCGCTGTTCCCTGCTTTGAGCAGACTGTTGCCTAACTGGACGGTTCGTTATAGCGGTTTGGGCAAGTTGCCTTGGTTCCGTGATCACTTTAAGAGTGTTAACATCAACCATTCTTATAAGAGCATCTTTGCAGTAGGCAGTTATAACAGTTACAGCACCTATCAGGAGTATATGAACGGTCTGGGCTTCATCAATGATGCTTCTACGGGGAATCCTTCGCCTAGCAGTATGTTTAACATTTCGCAGGTGAGCATCAATGAGGCTTTCTCTCCATTGCTGGGTATGGACGTTACATTTAATAATAACATGACTCTCAAGGGTGAGTATCGCCAGACGCGTGTGCTGAATCTCAGTATGACGAGTGTGCAGCTCAATGAGGCACTCAGTAAAGACTGGGTCATCGGTATGGGTTATCGCATCAACAACTTCAGTTTGTTTGAGGGTGGTGCCCGCAAGCTGAAAGCCAAGATGGGGGCTGGCAACAGGAAGGACAACAGAAATGCAACTGCTAACAGTCAGCAGATGCGTGGAGCCAATCATGATCTCAACCTTCGTCTTGACTTCAGTTTCCGCAAGCAGGCTGCTATTGTTCGTGATATTGCCACCATGACAAGTAGTGCCAGCAGTGGAAATAATGCCTTGAAGTTGAGCTTCTCTGCCGATTATACGTTCAGCAAGCTCCTTACCATGAGTTTCTATTACGATCGTCAGACCAACACACCGCTCCTGTCGAGCAGCAGTTATCCTACCACCACACAGGATTTCGGCTTGAGCATCAAGTTCTCGCTGACGAGATGATGTTTTTATCGCCCAACTGCGGTGCAAAGGTACAATAAAAAAAGACATTGTGTTTTGCAAGGTTGTCGCTGGGAGGGCAGGTAACAAACCTGCGCTCCCAGCACATTCTTGCTTTATAAGAATGGGGTCATGTAAATCGGAATCAGGAGTGTTTGCCCATCTTTCTGCAGATCTTTGGTGTAAACCAAGTACGGATTTACTATCCTGTCGGAGAATTTTTGACAGAAAGCATCAAGCGAGGCATGCGTTTTGTATCCAGACGACTTGACCTCTATTGATTGGCTATATAATTTTTCTCTTGAATACCATATTCTCCATATTTTCAATGTTTTATGTGCATAAGTTACATGAAAAATATGTTTTACCAAAATCTTTTTTGCGAAAATATGTCGTTTTACCAAAATTTATTTTTGTGATTTATGTCGTTTTACCAAAATCTTTACTGCAAAAGTGTAGTCATCAATGTCATTAAGGATTTGAGCTTTCATATAAGCAAAGAAAAAGCCGCTAGGATATCGTGTGAGAATATCCTGGCGGCTTTATATGGTAGCTTGAAAAAACTTTATTTCTTGTCGTAAGCGTGAACAGGGTAGTCAATGGTATAGTGAAGACCACGGCTCTCCTTGCGCTCGATAGCCATACGGGTGATGAGGTAACCTACATTGATCATGTTGCGGAGCTCGCAGAGCTCCTTGCTCACCTTGACACGCTTGAAGAGATTCTCGGTCTCTTCGTAAAGAAGGTCGAGGCGGTCCCAGGCACGCTTCAGGCGAAGGTCGCTGCGCACGATGCCCACGTAGTTGCTCATACATTCGCCAACTTCCTTGACGCTCTGGGTAATCAAAACCTTCTCTTCGTTGGTCATGGTACCCTCGTCGTTCCATGCAGGAACCTTCTCGTTGAAATCATATTCATCTACATGCTCCAGACTGTGCTTGGCAGCTGTCTCGGCATAAACCACAGCCTCGATAAGAGAGTTGCTGGCAAGACGGTTGCCACCATGCAGACCGGTGCAGGAGCATTCGCCCAAGGCATAGAGACGGTTGATGCTTGAACAGCCGTTCAAATCTACCTTGATACCACCACACATATAGTGAGCAGCAGGACGAACCGGGATATAATCCTTAGTGATGTCGATGCCGATACTGAGACACTTGGCGTAGATATTTGGGAAGTGATGCTTGGTCTCCTCAGGATTCTTATGGGTAACATCCAGGCAGACATGATCCAGACCGTGAATCTTCATCTCCTTATCGATGGCACGGGCCACGATGTCGCGAGGAGCCAGGCTCAATCGCTTGTCATATTTCTCCATGAAGCTCTCGCCGTTAGGCAGACGCAAGATGCCACCATATCCACGCATAGCCTCGGTGATGAGGAAGGCAGGATGAGTCTCTCCTGGATGATAGAGAGCTGTAGGGTGGAACTGTACGAACTCCATATCGGCTACGGTTCCCTTGGCACGGTAAACCATCGCCTCACCGTCGCCGGTAGCGATGACAGGGTTGGTGGTAGTCTGATAAACAGCACCACAACCACCGGTACACATCACGGTAACCTTGCTCAGATAGGTATCCACCTTCTGGGTTTCAGGATTCAGAACGTAGGCTCCGTAACAGTTAATATAAGGTGTACGGCGAGTAACACGGGCACCCAAGTGGTGCTGGGTGATAATCTCTACTGCAAAATGATTTTCCTTGATATCAATGTCTGGGCAGTTGCGTACAGCCTCCATCAGACCGCGCTGGATTTCAGCACCCGTATCATCTGCATGATGAAGAATGCGGAACTCGCTATGTCCGCCCTCACGATGAAGATCGAACTTGCCGTCCTGCTGCTTGTCGAAGTTGACACCCCATTCCACGAGCTCCTTGATCTGCTCCGGTGCCATGGTGACAACCTGCTTCACTGCCTTATAATCGCTGATATAGTCACCAGCAATCATCGTATCTTGTATGTGCTTGTCGAAGTTATCTACTTCCAGGTTGGTAACTGACGCAACACCACCTTGTGCAAATGAAGTGTTCGCCTCATCGAGAGAGGTTTTGCAGATCATGCACACTTTACCTTTATGCGCTCTGGCTACTTTCAGGGCGTAACTCATACCGGCAACTCCTGAGCCGATAATCAGAAAATCATACTTATAAACCATGTGAGTTTATTCTAATAATGCTTAATTGTTTGCAAAAGTACTAATTTCTCTTTAATAATGAGTAAAAAGAGACGGATTTTTTGTAATTTTGCACCGAAATTTATGGTAATATAGTCTTTAAGACTATCAAAATGACAAATATTAACAAGATATGGCAGATAGAACTTTTCATAAACGCTTTACATTGACAGCCCGTTTGGGGGTGGCAGTCTTTGCATTTTTGGCTGGCTATTTCTTCTGGGTGAAGATGGCGATTATCGGCATCTTCCTGGCCATTGTCATCGTGGGCATGATAGAGCGTATTCTGAATACTACTTATACCTTTAAGAAGGTAAAACCTATCGACCGGGATGATGAGATGGAGTATCTGATCATCAACGAAGGAAGGTTCTCGTCCAACAAGAATGTACCGGTCTGCGACATCATAGATGTGCATCCGGTGAAGACTTTTATGGGACTGGACAGGTGTGTAGTGATAGAATATGGTCATAAGAACATGGTGGCCGTTCAGCCTGATAATGAAGAGGCTTTTGAGAAAGAAATTAAGAAACGGCAAAGAAGTGAAGAATGAGGAACGAAGAGTGAAGAATTCAATTGTGATGGAAAAGATTAAATATATGATGTTGAGCCTGATGATGGCGATGGTTGTTGCATTGCCAATGCAGGCTCAAGATGTGAATGATGACGAGGTGGTAGAATCGCAGGACGAGACAGAATTGGCTGATTCTACCTTGATTGACTCCCTGGCTACTGATACCCAGAAGTTGCCTTGGCCTGTCTCGGTTCAGGTTGGTCTGGACAAACTCCTGGAGAGTAAGATGTTCGAGACATCGCAGGTGGGATTGATGGTATGGGACCTGGAGGCCGATTCCTGTATCTACAAGAGAAATGAGCGACAGCTGATGCGCCCGGCTAGTACAATGAAGCTCCTGACTGCTATTACGGCATTGGATAAATTGGGCGGTTCTTACCAGTTTAAGACGACTCTCAAGTATACTGGAACCATAGAAAATGGAGTCTTAACCGGCGATGTTTATTGTATCGGTGGCATGGATCCCCGTTTTAACAGCGATGATATGGCAGCCTTTGCCAATGGGTTGAAGGAGATGGGCATCGACACCATCCGTGGCAGTATTTATGCAGACCGTTCTATGAAGGATGCTACTCTGTTGGGCGAAGGATGGTGCTGGGATGATGACAATCCGGTGTTGTCGCCTTTGGTATTCGCCCGTAAGGACATCTTTATGGATAGATTTCTGGCAAAACTGGAGGATGTAGGTATTCTCTACGAAGGGATGTATTCTACCATAAAACCTTGTCCGGCTAATGCTTTTACCATCTGTACCCGTTTCCATACAATGGATCAGGTGCTGCATAAGATGATGAAAGACAGTGATAATCTCTATGCCGAGAGTATGTACTATCAGATAGCTGCCTCTACCGGCAACCGGTCAGCCAGTGCCAAGAGTGCCAGAAATGTGGAACGACAGTTGATTAGAAAAATTGGACTCGATCCGTCCCGTTATAAATTGGCTGATGGTTCCGGGTTGTCTTTGTATAATTATCTGAGTGCCGAACTGGAGGTAAAATTGCTGCGTTATGCTTATAAGAATGATAATATCAAGGAGCATTTGATGCAGTCACTGCCTATCGGGGGAGTGGATGGCACGTTGAAGAGGCGAATGAAGAATAGTTTTACTCATGGTAATGTAAGGGCAAAGACTGGTACTTTGACGGGTATCATCTCACTGGCTGGATATTGCAAGGCTGCCAATGGTCATGAACTTTGCTTTGCCATTATTAATAATGGTATCATGCATGGCAATAATGCCCGTAATTTTGCAGATAAGGTTTGTACCTTGCTCTGTCAACCGTAATTTAGTTAAGACTTAATAGTTTATGGAAGAAATTCGTAAGTTTGTAGATGAAATGATAACATGGGCCGGTGTCACAGGTGATTATGTGCCTATGCTTCGTCATATTTTGCTTACCGTCACCGCTTTCTTGCTGGCGATGCTGAGCGATTTCCTATGTCGGAAGATATTGGTTCCGTTGATATCCAAGATAACGGAGAAGACGGAGGCGTCTTGGGATGATGTGCTTTTCAACAAGAAGGTGCTTACTTCTGCCTGCCATATCGTTCCCGCCGTAGTTATCTGGTCGCTCATGCCGCTTATCTATCTGGAATATCCGATATTCAAGGAGATTCTGGAGCGTGCTACGGGTATCTATATCGTAGTGATGTCGGTACGTACGGCTTTGGTTTTCATCGGTTCTTTCAAAGGATTGGAGAATGGGGATGAGCGCCGTTCTTCGGCTCAGCAGTATTTCCATACCGTCTGCGGCGTACTTCGAGTGTTGATGCTCTTTGTGGCTGGAGTGGTTGTGGTTGCTATTTTGCTGGGTAAGAGTCCGATGACCTTGTTTGCCGGCTTGGGTGCTACTTCTGCTGTCTTGATGTTGGTGTTCAAGGATACCATCCTCGGTCTGGCTGCCGGTGTGCGACTCACCAGTAATGATATGCTGCACAAGGGCGACTGGATTACCGTGAAGTCGGTGGATGCCAATGGTATTGTGGAGGATATGTCGCTTACTACCGTAAAGGTGCGTAATTTCGATAATACCATCGTTACCATTTCGCCAGCTACCCTGGTGAATGGTTCGTTCCAGAACTGGATTGGTATGCAGAAGAGTGGGGGAAGAAGAGTAAAGCGAATTGTTTATTTCGATTTCCGCAGCATCCGGTTGGTAGATGAGACTTTGAAGCATACCTTGCTTGCCAAGCATTTCGCCACAGAGGATTCCTTTAAGTTGAAGGAATCTCTTCAGAAGGTGATAGAAAAGGATATAGAGGCGGGAAAGGATATAGAGGATCTGAAGAATCCTGCTGCCCTGGCTCCAACCAATCTTCAGCTTTATCGCAGGTTTATGGAGAAATATCTGCGTCAGCGCCCTGAGGTGAATACGGAACTTACCTTGATGGTTCGTCACATGGAAGCTACCCAGTGTGGTCTTCCTATCGAATTCTATTTCTTCATCAAGGATAAGGTTTGGGTCAATTACGAGCATATCCTCGCCGATATCATGGAACATGCCTATGCGCTTGCCAATGAATTCGGTCTGAAAATTTATGAGCAATATCCGGAACAGTAATTACTTTGAACATTGAGATTTGAACTTTGAACTTTATGAATAGTTACTGTTTCGGCGGATTTGTAATCCGCTGCCGTATGGGTAACTATTGCGGATTTGTAATCCGCTAAAAGGACCGAAGCAAGAAAGTAACGCCCTGAAAGGGCAAAAGCATAATAATGATCAATAACTCTTTTTTTTCAACAGAAATATTCCGTTGGTTTCGTGAAAACGGCAGGGATTTGCCTTGGCGTGAAACCCGCGACCCTTATGCCATCTGGCTGAGCGAAATCATCCTTCAGCAAACCCGCATAGTCCAAGGTTGGGAATATTGGGAACGGTTCATGCAAACCTATCCCAAGGTAGAAGACCTGGCTGCAGCCAGCGAGGATGATGTCTTGAAACTCTGGCAGGGTTTGGGGTATTATTCCCGTGCCCGCAATCTTCATGCTGCTGCCAAGCAGATTGTGGCTCTCGGTTCTTTCCCCAACACCCTTGACGGCATCAAATCCCTGAAGGGAGTAGGCGATTATACCGCTGCTGCCATCGGCTCTTTCGCTTTCGATATTCCGGCAGCTGTGGTTGATGGCAATGTCTATCGGGTGCTTTCCCGATACTTCGGTATTGATACTCCCATCAATTCAACCCAGGGGAAAAAAGAGTTTGCTGCTCTGGCGCAATCGCTCTTGCCTGCATCCGATGCGGCATCCTATAATCAGGGATTGATGGATTTCGGTGCGATTCAATGCACTCCCCAGTCTCCGAAGTGCCTGCTCTGTCCGCTTGCCGAAACCTGCGAGGCTTTGCGTAGTGGCAGGGTAGAGGAACTGCCTGTCAAGAACAAGACCGTGAAGGTGAAGACCCGCCATCTCTCCTATATATATATAAGGTGTAAATCTTCTGTGGCGGATGGTTCTGAAATTCCAGAACCGATGATAGCCATCCATCGACGTGGCGAAGGGGATATCTGGCAGGGATTATGGGAGCCTTATAATATTTCGGATGTCAAGGAACTTCCTTCTTTCGTGAAGAATCCGATATTATTGGCTAAAGATGTCAAGCACGTTCTGACTCATCGCATCCTTCTTGCCGACTTCTATCTCCTGGAAACTGACAGCCGTCCTCAACTCCCAGATGATTACATCTGGATCAAGGAAAGTGAGATAGAAGACTATGGGGTTCCGAGACTGATAGAAATCATGTTGGAAAAGATTAATCCAGCAGAATAGGATAAATACATAATAATCTCTTCATATAGAATTAAAGATGATTCAATTCAATAAGAAATTGAGAGGATGGCTGCTGCTTGGCATCATCGCTCTGCTCTCTACTTTGGGCTTGTCATCCTCTATGTTGCCGGCAGCACAGGGGGATGCACCGGGGATAGAAATCCCCGTTTCCAAGAAAAAGGTATCGCAAACCATCAGAAAGCGTTTTGCCTATACCGTATCATATAATCACGATACCCGTCAGCCTAATTGGGTGGCATGGTCATTGACCCGCGCTCATGCTTCAGGAAAGTTGAAGCGTGGCGACTTTGAGGATGATATGGATATGCCATCACCTAAGGGAATGAAGGCAGATTACTACAACAGCGGTTATGATAGGGGTCATCTCTGTCCGGCTGGCGATAACAAGTGGAATCAGAAGGCTATGGACGAGTGCTTCCTGATGACCAATATGTGTCCCCAGACCCATGCCTTGAATGCGGGTGTCTGGAATAGTATCGAACAGCAGTGTCGTACCTGGGCAAAGAAATACGGTAAGGTATATATCGTATGCGGTCCGATATTCCTGAATAAGCAGCATCGCAAACTGGGTAAGAACAAGGTGGTGGTGCCTGATGCTTTCTTCAAGGTAATCCTCCGAACTGGCAAGAATCCGCAAGCCATCGGTTTTATCTGTCGCAACCAGGGAGCTACCGGCTTGCAGAAAAAGGACTTTGTCAACTCGGTAGATGAGGTGGAGCGTATCACCGGCTACGACTTCTTCTCCAAACTTCCTGATAACATCGAGAAAAAGATAGAGGCAAAAGCCGATATCAACCAGTGGTAAAAAAGAAAATCCCCTGATGCATATCTTATTGCATCAGGGGATTTTTATCTGGTTCTATAGGAAGTCTTCTATATGATAGGTTCTATGTTATAATCCTATCCTATCGTTCAATTTCCTGTAATAGAATCTTAGTAGTTCTGAGCCTCAATCTGGAAGTAGCTTTGTGGGTGGTTGCAGACAGGACAAATCTCTGGAGCCTGCTTGCCTACTACGATATGACCGCAGTTAGAGCACTGCCAGATGCAGTCGCCGTCACGAGAGAAGACGAGCTTGTCCTGCACGTTCTTCAAGAGCTTGCGATAACGCTCCTCGTGGTGCTTCTCGATTTCAGCCACCATCTCAAACTTGGCAGCAATCTCCTCGAAGCCTTCCTCGTGAGCTTCCTTTGCCATGCGTGGATACATTTCTGTCCACTCATCGTGCTCACCATTGGCAGCAGCCTCCAGGTTCTTCTCTGTATCCTGGATAGCACCGCCCTCCAGGTACTTGAACCACAACTTAGCGTGCTCCTTCTCGTTGGCAGCTGTCTCCTCAAAGATGTTGGCTATCTGAACATAACCGTCCTTCTTAGCCTTACTTGCAAAATATGTGTATTTGTTACGAGCCTGTGACTCACCAGCGAATGCCTCCTGGAGGTTCTTCTCTGTCTTTGTACCTTTCAATTCCTTCATAATGTCTACTTTTATAATATTAATATGTTCTTTATTAAATTCTTTTGCAAAGAAAATGCAAACGAGCGCAATGAAAGCTTGCTTTCAAATTGCCGAGTGCAACTTTTTTTATGCAAAGATATTAAAAATATTTTCAATATTCAAATAAATTAAGAACTATTTAACTTTTTGGCGCTTATTTAAATAAAATAAAGCAAAACCGAGCATGGCAACACCGAAGATCCACGAGATGATGGCACTGGTTACCATTCCCAGCGTATGGGTGAAACCTGCCACGATGAATGTCAGGAAGCTGACGGTAGCTACAGTCAAGGCATAAGGCAACTGAGATGAAACATGATGCACATGCTTGCACTGGGCTCCGGCACTCGCCATGATGGTGGTATCGCTGATAGGTGAGATATGGTCGCCACAGACAGCACCTGCCATGCAGGCAGAGATGGAAATGATGCGCAAAGGGTCGGCCCCTGGGAATACTGCGATACAGATAGGTATCAGGATACCGAAGGTTCCCCAGGATGTACCTGTGGCGAAAGCCAGGAAGGCAGCAACTAGGAAGATGATGGCTGGCAGGAGCATCTGGAGTTCAGAAGCGCTGCTTGCCACTACGCTAGATACATATTCTGCTGCACCCAAGGAGTCGGTCATGCTCTTCAGGGTCCATGCCAGGGTAAGAATCAGAATGGCTGGTACCATCGCCTCGAAGCCCTTGATCAGACTACTCATCGCTTCATCGAATGGTAAGGTCTTGCGAGCTGTAAACATCACGATAGTTAGAATCAGGGCTGCCAATGAACCAATCACTAGACCTATAGAGGCATTGCTGCCTGCAAAGGAATCTACGAAATTCATATAGTTGGCATTGTTGGCATCAAAGAAACCTCCCGAATATACCATACCTGCCATGCAGAAGATAATCAACATAATGATTGGAATCACAAGATCGCTCACAGAGCCTTTGCTCTTGGATGATTCTTCCTGCTTCGCTCCCACACCATGCTCCACGATCTGTAGCTTGGTATCGCTCACCTCGTCGAGCTTTCCTCCGTTGGTGCGTTCATACCATTCTTTGAGTCTTGCGTCATATTTGCTCATCGCCTTGAAGTCGAAGCCCAAGATCACGATGCCAAACATAAAGAGGATGGTGAAGAATGCGTAGAAATTATAAGGTATCGCCTTGCAGAAAAGTGCCAGTCCGTTCTCGCCTCCCGATACGAAGCCCGATACTGCTGCTGCCCAACTGGAGATTGGGGAGATGATGCAGACAGGAGCTGCTGTGGAGTCGATGAGATAGGCAAGTTTCTCCTTGGTTACGCCGTTGCGCACTGCGATAGGGCGCATCACAGAACCTACGGTAAGGCAGTTGAAGTAATCATCGATGAATATCAGAATACCGAGCAGAATGGTGGCAATCTGCACACCAATCTTCGACTTTACGTGCTTGGAAGCCCATCGGCCGAAAGCCGCAGAACCACCCGCCTTGTTCATCAGTGAAACGATGCTGCCCAATACCACCAGGAATACCAGAATGCCTACATTCCATGGGTCGGAAAGGCAATGTATCAAACCGTATGTCTTGGCATCATCGCCTTCACCTACAGTGTGGTTGGTCAGGTGAACGAGGAATCCGTCGAATCCTGTTCCCATCGAAATACAATATTGAACGGCACCCAGTATGATACCGATAAAAAGAGAAGAATAGACCTCCTTCGTCTTCAGCGCCAGAGCGATGGCGACGATGGGAGGCAGTAACGACCATGCGGTCCCAATCATGTTGTAATCCATTTATTATTAATATGTTTTTAAATTTTTGAATATTCCCTTGCAGAATCGCTGCCCACGAGTCTATCTTTATCATTGGAAAGGCACACAAAAAACATCATAACTTTTAAACCCAACGGAATCGAAGGGCTTAAAAGTTATGTTTCATGAATTTATAATGCGATCTCCTATAATACCATCTCTTCGTATTCCAATCCGAAGACATCGGCAACCGCCTTGAATACTACCTTGCCATTCACGATGTTCAATCCCCGATACAAAGCCTTGTCTTCCTTGCACGCCTTTCGCCATCCCTTGTCGGCAAGAGCGAGGGCATACTTCAGGGTGGCATTGGTCAAGGCGATGGTTGAGGTATGAGGCACGGCTCCCGGAATGTTGGCTACGGCATAATGCACAATGCCATCTACCATGAATGTCGGATCGGAATGGGTGGTTGGATGAGAGGTCTCGAAGCAGCCGCCTTGGTCGATTGCCACATCCACCAATACGGTGCCAGGTTCCATCAGCTTCAACATATCCTTTGTGATGAGGTGTGGAGCTTTGTCTCCCGGAACGAGTACGCTGCCCACCACAATGTCTACATCTGAAAGTTCTTTTCGGATGTTGTGCTCATTGGAGTAGAGGGTGTGCGCATTGATCGGCAATTCCATCTCCAACTGGCGAAGACGAGGCAGACTGATATCGGTAATCCACACATCAGCGCCTAATCCTGTTGCCATTCTTGCTGCAGCTTCTCCCACGGTTCCACCGCCTAGAACGAGAACCTTCGCACGGTTCACGCCCGGCACACCGCTGATCAGCTTACCCTTGCCGCCCTTGGTCTTCTGCAGATAGTAGGCACCATTGATAATCGCCATTCTTCCTGCTACCTCACTCATCGGAATGAGCAGTGGCAGATGATGGTTGTCGGTTTCTACTGTCTCGTAAGCCAGGCAGACAGCACCACTCTTGATCATGGCATCGGTGAGCTCTCTGTCGCAGGCAAAATGGAAATAAGTAAAAACAAGCTGATCCTGATGGATGAGTGGATATTCCTCGGCGATAGGTTCCTTCACCTTGATAATCATCTCAGCCTCGCGATACACACTCTGGATGTCGGGCAGGATCCTGGCTCCTACCTTCTCATACTCTTCATCAGCAAAGCCACTGTTCTCGCCAGCAGTATGCTGAACCATCACTTCGTGTCCATGTCGAATGAATTCAGCTACACCAGCAGGAGTCATTCCTACACGATTCTCATTATTCTTGATTTCTTTTGGAATACCTATCTTCATGATGTTATGTTTTTAAAGGTTATACATCATTTTAACGGGATAAAGATAGTGAAAAAATCAATAGGTTGTATCGTTTGTATAGAAGATTTAACATATCTTTCTTGCCTGGTTAAGATTAGAACATAAAAAAGATTAAAAAAGATGGCTGCTATCATCTTTTTGCTTATCTTTGTCCTCGTAAGCATTTCAAACTTAATAAATGGAGGACTTATTATGAATGTCAATACGGGTATCAAGCAAGCAGTGATCTTAGCCATAGGCATTATCGTGCTTGGATTTTGTGTCAAGTCTGGACTTGAAAGTGTGATTGCCAAAGACCGCAAAGTGGTGGTGAAAGGATTGGCAGAAAAGGAAGTTGAGGCTGATAAGGTGACATGGCCTATCGTTTCCAAGGAAATAGGCAATGACCTGCCTGAACTCTATCAAAAAATCAACGCTACCACCAGTACCATCCGTCAGTTCCTGCTGGCAAATGGTGTGAAGGCAAGTGAAATTAATGTCAATGCGCCTGTGGTCATCGACCTCAATGCTGAGCGATATGGAGAAAACCGCCAGGGGTACCGTTATAACATCACGTCGATTATCACCGTTACTTCGCATAACGTGAAACTGGTTCGCGGCATCATCGCCCGTCAGGGTGACCTGCTCCAGAAGGGCGTCGCTATCGTGGATGGTGGCTACGAGAATCCGGTGAAGTATGAATATGTTGCTTTCCGACAGATGAAACCTAAGATGATGCAGGAGGCAATAGAGAATGCAGAGAAGACTGCTTCACAGTTTGCCGAAAACAGCAAGAGCAAGATTGATAAGATCATGAATGCCGACCAGGGACAGTTCTCTATAGAAGACAGGGATTCGAATACACCTTATATTAAAAAGGTGAGAGTGGTGACTACGGTTACCTATTCCTTGAAAGACTAGTAAAAATCTGGTAATCGAAAAAATCTAGTAATTATATATATCAATGTACGAAATGAAAAAAATGATTTACATGGTGATGGCGCTTGCCTCACTAAGCTACTCAACCCAGACTATGGCGCAGTCACAGGGATTGCAGAAAAAGGTGAATGCCTACTTCCTGCAGTCGCTCAAAGCGCAACAGAAAGCATTGGAGAAAGACGGTAAGGCAGAATTCGCTAAAAACACACCTCTTGACACCAAACTCCATGCCGCTATTGACGGCAAGGATATCGCCAGCTACCAGAAGATGGTCTGGACAGCATGGTGTGATGCCAACAAGCACCTGCAGGAAGAGAAACTCATCGAGCCTGAAGATTTGAAGTTGGCAAAAAACAGCTCCTGGAATCTGCCTCAGTGCCTGGAGCCCAATGCCGTGATGCCTTATTATTATGGTAAGAAGGGAATGGCTGCTGACGGTAAGTTCCCTCTCTTCCTGTATGTTCACGGATCGGGACCTAAGGACCATGAGTGGTCAAATGGCATCAAGCTCGGTCTGAGCTTCCAGGATTCTCCTTCCATCTATTTCATTCCTCAGATTCCTAACGAGGGTGAATATTATCGCTGGTGGCATCTCTCTAAGCAGTATGCTTTCGAAAAACTGATTCGCCAGAACCTGGTAAAGGGTGAGGTGGATGCCAACCGGCTCTATGTATTCGGCATCAGTGAAGGTGGATATGGAAGTCAGCGTCTCGCTTCCTTCTATGCCGACTATTGGGCTGCAGCGGGTCCGATGGCTGGTGGTGAACCTCTGAAGAATGCGCCTGTGGAAAACTGTGCCAACATCGGTTTCTCGTTCCTCACGGGTGCTGATGATACCGGTTTCTATCGCAACGACCTGACCTGGTACACCCAGGTGGCATTCGATTCTGCGCAGTTGGCTCGCCCATTGTCAGTAGATAAGACTCCAATCTTCCGCCATCGCATCCAGCTCTTGCCGGGTATGCAGCATCACATCACTTATGGTCTGACTACTCCTTGGCTCAAGCAGTTTGTTCGCAATCCATATCCTAAGACCGTACTTTGGGAGGATTTCGAGATGGATGGAAGACATCGTTCCGGTTTCTACAACCTGCAGGTGCTGGCTCGTCCATCAGAGCAGAGAACTTACTACGAGATGGATATCGACAAGAACGTGGTTTCCATCAAGGTGAGCAATGTGGATTATACCACTATCTTGAAGGATAAGCAGTGGGGCATTGATCTGAAGTTCAACCGCAGCTATTCTGTAGCAACAGGTGGAAGGCTGAGAGTTTATCTCAACGACCAGTTGGTTAACCTCAATGAGCCTGTAACCATCATGGTAAATGGCAAGCAGGTATTCCATGGTATTGCCAAGGCTGATTTGCAGGCAATGGTGAACAGTTGTGCGGAATACTTCGACCCATGTCGAGTATATCCTGTTGCAATCGATTTGGCTTATTAATTTTAAAGAATGATTAGATGAAGAAAAATGTTTGTTTATATGCCATGATGGCTTTAGCCTTTATGGGATGTTCGCAAAACAACAAGAAACAGGAAGGCATCTCAAAGGGGCTGCCTTCTCGTATTGAGTCTGAGAGTAAGGCTGAGAAGGTTGGTCAGTCAGTAGCTGGCAGTAGTAATCTGTCTGCTTCTGTTGGAAAGGTGCAGGTGCTTACAGCTTCCGATTTCAGGAAGAAGATTATGGATTACGAGTCTCATCCCGATGAGTGGGTGTTTGCAGGCTCCCGTCCTGCCATTATCGATTTCTATGCCACCTGGTGTGGACCTTGCAAGATGATGGCTCCCATGGTAGAATCTCTTGCCGGGAAATATGCCGGCAAGATAGATTTCTATAAGGTGGATATCGACCAGGAACCCGAACTGGCTTCCGTCTTCGGCATCCGCAGCATCCCTACCTTCCTCTTCATTCCGATGAAGGGCAATCCCACTATACAGATGGGTGCCATGCAGAAGGAAGATTTCGAGGAGATTATCGGGAAAATGATGGGGAAGTGATAAATGGTGATTTACTGCATACTTATAAGTAGGTTTTTCTTGGCAAATACCTAGTGTTGATGATGTCCGAAATTTGGTGGTTTATCAGATAATACCTAAATATGCACTCGGAAAAAATGTTTAATGTAATTAAAAGTATTATAGTATTATGATTATCGAAAATGTTCATGCAAGAGAAATCTTGGATTCTCGTGGCAACCCTACTGTAGAGGTTGAAGTTTCTTTGAAGTCAGGTGTCGTAGGTCGTGCATCGGTTCCTTCTGGTGCATCCACTGGTGAGAACGAGGCGCTGGAACTTCGTGATGGCGACAAGAACCGCTATGGCGGCAAGGGTGTCTTGAAGGCTGTGGAGAACGTGAATCAGGTGATTGCGCCTGCTTTGGCTGGCTTTTCTGCCTTAGAGCAGCGTGCCATAGATTATAAAATGTTGGAACTGGACGGCACCAAGACCAAGTCAAACCTGGGTGCCAATGCCATCCTCGGTGTTTCTCTGGCTGTGGCTCATGCTGCTGCTGAGTATCTCCATATCCCATTGTATCGCTACATCGGCGGTTGCAATACTTACACTCTTCCTGTTCCTATGATGAACATCATCAATGGTGGTGCTCATTCTGATGCGCCTATCGCTTTCCAGGAATTTATGATCCGTCCTGTGGGTGCTCCTTCAGAGAAGGAGGCTATCCGTATGGGTGCTGAGGTGTTCCATGCTTTGGCTAAGCTCCTGAAGAGCCGTGGACTTTCTACTGCCGTAGGTGATGAGGGCGGTTTCGCTCCTGCACTCAATGGTATTGAGGATGCGCTCGACAGCATCTGCCAGGCTATCAAGGATGCCGGTTATGAGCCAGGAAAGGATGTGAAGATAGCCATGGACTGTGCTGCCAGCGAGTTTGCCGTTCAGGAGAATGGTGAGTGGTTCTACGATTACCGCCAGTTGAAGGATGGCAAGAAGAAGGATCCTAATGGTAAGAAACTGACTGCTGCCGAGCAGATCAAGTTCCTGGAGGAGCTGATTACCAAATATCCTATCGATTCTATTGAGGATGGTCTTGATGAGAACGATTGGGACAACTGGGTGAAGTTGACCGCTGCCATCGGCGACCGTTGCCAGTTGGTAGGTGACGACCTCTTTGTTACTAACGTGAAGTTCCTGGAGAAGGGTATCAAGATGGGTGCTGCCAACTCTATCCTCATCAAGGTGAACCAGATTGGTTCTCTCACCGAGACACTGGATGCTATCGAGATGGCTCATCGCCATGGTTACACCACCGTTACTTCCCATCGTTCTGGTGAAACCGAGGATACTACAATTGCTGATATTGCCGTAGCAACCAACTCTGGTCAGATTAAGACAGGTTCTATGAGTCGTACTGACCGTATGGCTAAGTACAACCAGCTTATCCGCATCGAAGAGCTGTTGGGTAATAACGCAGTTTACGGTTATAAGAAGTTGAAATAGGAATGATGATATGAAATTGGAAAACACCAATTTCACCATAACAAAACATAATTAGTAATAACTGAATAACTTCGATATATTTTATTGATTATGACAAACGTATTGATTAGTGCTGCCGGGCTTTGCGGTGCCACGATTATAGGTGCCATTTTGGGATTCTTCGTCAAGGAGTTGCCCCATAAATGGAATGATGCTGTGTTGGGATATTGTGCCGGAATCATGCTGGCAGCTTCCACGTTGGGACTGATAGTGCCAGCCTTCGAACAGACCAGTCTTTGGTGGCTGGTAGTAATCGGCGTGATGGCAGGAGCCCTGTTCCTGAATGTGCTAGATTGGGTAACTCCCCATCTTCATCACATCACGGGCCTAGACCCCGAGGAGCATCGCAACAATGTCAGGCTCAGTCATGTGATGCTCTTCGTGATGGCGATAGCCCTGCACAAACTGCCCGAAGGCATGGCGGCTGGAGTGAGTGTCTGTTCGGCAGAGGGAGCAACGGAGTGGGGGGTATCCTTCGGTATCGCCCTGCAGAACATCCCTGAGGGTATGGTGATTATTGCTCCCTTGATGCTGGCTGGTGTTACAGCAGTCCGCACCTTCTTCATTTCCATTTTCATCGCCCTGCTCGAAGTGGTAGGCATTCTGTTGGGTTTCGGTTTGGGCTCAGCCTCTACCACCTTCCTCCCCGTGATGCTGGGTTTTGCCGGTGGTGCCATGCTTTATGTAACGAGCGACGAGATGATTCCTGAAACCCATGCCCATGGTTTTCAGAAGCAAGCCACTTACGCTCTTCTCCTGGGATTCATCACCTTTGTGTTGATGGAGAAATATGTATAATCAGATTCTGATGAGGAGCATATAGCAAAGGGTGCCTGCCATATAAAAAGGTGTAAATATCTTAATAAATGATAGTACTATCAGATTATTTGTTTATCTTTGCTGACGGAAGTGAGAATATCTTAAAAGAAAGATAATTATGAGTCCAAAGTTTAAAGAAATAAATGGTTTTGTGTTTAAGATTTACTCCAATGAGGAATTACGAATGCATATTCATGTCGTAAAAGCGGAAAATGAGGCTAAGTACTGGTTGGAACCAGATATTGAGTTAGCAGAAAATTTTGGCTTTAGTAGTAAAGAATTAAGTTTCATCGAAAAAATACTTAAAGAAAATGGAGACGATTTTAAAATCAAATTCGCAAGACACACAGGTAAGCGTCTTGATGATTAATGATAAGGGCATTATGCTTTCTGTAAAAGGTAATGATTATTTTATATCTTATAATAGGATACCTTGGATGAAACATGCATGCATCTCTGATGCCCTTGAGGTAAGAATGAGTGGTAAAAATGCTATAGAATGGCCCAAACTTGATGTGGATTTGGAAATTGATAGTTTGAAACATCCAGAACGTTATCCCCTCATTATGAAGAGAAATGAATTAGAAGTATTGTAATGTTCCTATAAAATGTTGAGCCTTTCTGCATACTCTTGCAGAGAGGCTGTTCTGATTAATTATATCATCAAAAAGTTGGAAAAGTGTAAGTAATGGCCTGAAAATGGGTTGGAAAAATGTATAAAATTGGCTGTTTTTACCTTGGAAAAATGTATTTAAGTGATATAAGTGTGTGATGGCTTTATCGGGATTAAAAGTGTAGAATTCTGATGAGCAGCATATAGCAGAGGGTGCCTGCTGCTATCGACCACATCATATTCCTTTTCCATACGTGGATGAGGATGGTGAAGGGTACGCCTGCCACCTGCGCCAAGGAATCCTTTGAGGTCGAAGGATAGAAACGGACCGATGAGGCCGCCCAGCGTTGCCCCAATAACCTAATAGGTTTCATCGAACCAGGTAATCCAGAGCAGATACCATCCTCTGTCGGTTCCTTCCGGAATCTTGGAAGTACTAGCCAGGGCAAAGGTCTAGCCCGACATTCCGAAGATAAGGAAGAATTTCTTCCATCCCAATCCTTTATATTTTTCGAGCATCGAGAGCCCATAAAACAGATGTCGTGCATTCACCATCAATACCATCAGGAGGGTTTGTAGGGGATGGAAGCTGCCCAGCAGCATGTTGCCCAGCAAGAACTCTGCACTGCCGGCATAAACGGTAATGGCGAGCAGCATAGGGTACAGAAAGTTGAAGCCCAACTCATGCATATAAATGCCATAAGTCAGTCCCAAAAATCCATATCCTGCCATGATAGGCAGTGAAGTATGGAAAGCGTGATATAAAGCAACCTTTCTTTTTCCCCTCTCTCTTATTTATGTTTGTAGATTCGTCTTGCCTGTAATTGAAAATTCCTCCAGTAAATCTTCTGCAAAAGTACTCACAAATTATGAGAAAAAGAAAGATTCTGCCGGGAATATGAGTATGGCAGATGAAAAATAGCATAGTTGTGGTATGTTTGGTTTATTTTGCTGGTTTCTGTTGTAAATTTGTTGCAAAAGTGTTGTAAATTTGAGTTTTTTATTAATTTTGCAAGCAGAAGCCAAATATAGACAAAAGTATGGCAAAATCAATCCTTCAAAGAGATTTGGTACACTACCTTTGTGGGGTAAAATGGAATATGTAATTTAAAATTAGACAATTATGGCAAAAATTATAGTACATAACACAGGTGTTACTGTTATATCTGTAAACAATGAAGACTTTATTTCTTTGACAGATATAGCACGATACAAGAGTGACGATCCTAATGCTGTCATAGCAAATTGGATGCGTAATCGCAATACAATTGAATACTTGGGAATTTAGGAAGGTTTATATAATTCTTCTTTTAACCCCCTCGAATTCGAGGGGGTATATATATACAGCCCAAGCAAGAGTGAAAAATATTTTTTTATTATTGCAAAATTAAAATGATTTTAGGTGCTGATTTGGCAATGAATAGTAATGGTGGAAATTAATAGGATATATTTTCTTGTAATGCTTTCTATGTTTTTAACATTAAATTTCTTTGCTTTCCAGATAAATTTGCTACCTTTGCACCAGAAACCCCACTGATAGTGCATTTGCACTGCAATGTTATTTAACCCATCTTGCTATAAGGTGGTTTTTTTTATGCAGTTTAGGTACTACTTTAGGTACTCAATGCTTTGTTGAGGCTGTTTTAAATGTGGTTTTACTTTATGTAACTATCTGAAAATAAAAAGGCTACACCATTTCACAATGATGCAGCCTGCAAACTTAAACAACCAATAAAAGAAATAGATTGATCGTTCAATTGTTATATCTGATGAAGAGTAGCTCTTGTTAGAGCTTTGTTTTTTATCTGTCAGAAATATGTCTTATCTATTTTGAAGACATTGCTGATTAGCGGATGAAGAGAAGCTCACGATACTTAGGCAAGGTCCAGAGCTCATCGGCTACTGTCAACTCCAACTTGTCAATCTGATAACGGATCTCCTCCATCTTTGGAGCTACCGTGTCATGATAAGCTATCGCCTTATCGTGCTCATTCTCAATCTTGTTGGCAACCTTGCGGGCATTTACCAACTCCTCAACACCTGTCTCGATGATCTGAGTGCGCTCGGCAATCTTCTTGATGATATTGATGTTGCGGGCAGTCAACTTCTTGCCTTCCTCGTCACCGAAGATGTCAATCATGTTCTCCACATTCTTAGCCAACTGACTCTGATAGTGAGTAGCCACAGGGATGATGTGGTTCATGCTCAAATCGCCCATTACACGGGCCTCAATCTGAATCTTCTTGGTGTAGGTCTCCCATTTCACCTCGTTGCGGGCTTCCAGCTCGTTCTTCTTCATGACACCCATATCCTCGAACATCTTGATAGATGCAGGGTCGAGATAACGCTCGAAGATCTTTGGACAGCTCTTCTCGCAGTCCAGACCACGCTTGGCAGCTTCCTCTACCCACTCATCTGAGTAACCATTACCGTCGAAACGGATAGGCTTGCAGGTCTTCAAATCCTGACGAACGATATCGATGATGGCAGATGTCTTGTCCTCACCCTTGGAAATCAACTCATCCACACGCTTCTTGAAGTCGGTCAAAGCCTCGGCTACGGCGGTGTTCAATACGATCATCGCTGAAGCACAGTTTGCCTCAGAACCTACGGCACGGAACTCGAAACGGTTACCGGTGAAGGCGAATGGTGATGTACGGTTACGGTCGGTGTTATCAATCATCAACTCAGGAATCTCAGGGATATCCAACTTCATGCCCTGCTTGCCAGCCACGGTGAAGAGATCCTTCTTGTCGGCTTTCTCAATGTGCTCGAGAAGGTCGGTCAACTGCTTGCCGAGGAATGAAGAGATGATTGCTGGAGGTGCCTCGTTGGCGCCCAGACGATGCGCATTGGTTGCACTCATGATAGAAGCCTTGAGCAAACCGTTGTGCTTGTATACACCCATCAAAGTCTCTGTGATGAAGACTACGAAACGGAGGTTATCCTCTGGTGTCTTGCCAGGGCCATGAAGCAGAATGCCTGTATCTGTAGCGAGACTCCAGTTGTTGTGCTTACCGGAACCGTTGATGCCTGCGAAAGGCTTCTCATGGAGAAGTACGCGGAAACCGTGATGGCGAGCTACCTTCTTCATCAAGCTCATCAGGAGCATGTTGTGGTCAACGGCAAGGTTGGTCTCCTCGAAGATAGGTGCCAACTCAAACTGGTTTGGTGCTACCTCGTTGTGACGGGTCTTGCAAGGAATACCGAGCTCAAGAGCCTGAATTTCCAAATCCTTCATGAATGCCTGAACACGCTCAGGAATGGCGCCGAAGTAGTGGTCGTCCATCTGCTGGTTCTTTGCAGAATCGTGACCCATCAGGGTGCGGCCTGTCAGCATCAGGTCAGGACGTGCAGCATACAAGCTTTCATCTACCAGGAAGTACTCCTGCTCCCAACCGAGATTGGAAATAACTTTCTTGACATCTGGGTTGAAGTAGTGGCAAACCTCTGTTGCTGCTACGTTTACAGCGTGCAATGAACGGAGCAATGGAGCTTTATAGTCGAGTGCCTCACCTGTGTAAGAAATGAAGACAGTAGGGATACAGAGTGTATCATCGATGATAAATACAGGAGATGTTGGATCCCATGCAGAATAACCGCGAGCCTCGAAGGTTGAGCGGATACCGCCAGATGGGAAAGAAGAAGCATCAGGCTCCTGCTGAACGAGCAACTTACCTGAAAATTCCTCGATCATACCACCCTTGCCATCATGCTCGATGAAGGCATCGTGCTTCTCTGCAGTACCTTCTGTCAATGGCTGGAACCAGTGGGTGTAGTGGGTTACGCCATTCTCGTCAGCCCACTGCTTGATGCCTTTGGCTACGGCGTTGGCGATGTTACGGTCGAGACGAGCTCCGTTGTCGATGACATCTACCAGTTTCTCATAGACATCTGCAGGGAGATACTTGTACATCTTCTGTCGGTTGAATACCTTCTTTCCGAAGAATTCACTTGGTCGCTCGCTAGGAGCGGTTACCTCAACAGGCTTTCTTTTGGAAGCCTCTGAAACAGCTTCAAATCTTAAGTTGCTCATACCTTATATAATTTAAAATTTCTGATTTTCAATGTTTTTATAATCTGTTGGAATGTTTATTTTCCCAGCCATTTGGCTATTCTCTCCATGGCTTCCTTGCAGTCCTCATGCTCGCCGAAGGCGGTGAGTCGGATGTAGCCTTCGCCCGATGGACCGAAGCCGACACCAGGAGTGCAGACTACGCTGGCACCATAAAGCATCTCTTCGAAGAATTTCCAGCTAGGTGTATTGTTTGGCGTCTTCACCCAGAGATAAGGTGCATTCTCACCGCCATATACTCTCAAGCCGAGTTTCTGGAGTTCTGCTCTCATGAAGTGGGCATTCTCCATATAGTAGTTGATGGTTGCCTTCACCTGTTCCTTGCCCTCAGGGGTGTAGATGGCTTCGGCAGCACGCTGGCTGATATAGCTGGTACCATTGAACTTGGTGCACTGGCGGCGGTCCCAGATAGGATTCAATGCCACTTCCTCGCCGGCCAGTGTCTTTGCCTTCAGTTCCTTTGGAACGATGGTGTAACCGCAGCGCACGCCAGTGAAACCGGCAGTCTTCGAATAGCTGTGGAATTCTATTGCCACCTTTCTGGCTCCGCGGATTTCGTAGATAGAATGAGGAATTTCCGGGTCGGTGATATATGCCTCGTAGGCTGCATCATAGAGGATGATGCTCTCGTTCTTGATAGCGTAGTTTACCCATTTTCTGAGTTCCTCCTTCGAGATGACCGTACCCGTAGGGTTGTTTGGATAGCAGAGGTAAATCATATCCACACGGTGGTCAGGAATCTGAGGGATGAAGTCATCGCTTTCATCGCAAGGCATGTAGGTTACGTTACTCCACTTGCCATTCTCAAAGATTCCCGCTCTACCTATCATCACGTTAGAATCTATATAAACCGGATAAATCGGGTCGGTAACGCCGATGTTGTTATCCCATCTCAAAATCTCCTGGATATTTCCCGTATCGCTCTTGGCTCCATCGTTCACGAAGACCTCGTTGGCATCAAGATGAATGCCACGGGGCAGGAAGTCGTTCTTGATGATAGCCTCGCGGAGGAAGTCGTAGCCTCGCTCCGGACCATAGCCTCGGAAGGAAGCCTGCACAGCCATCTCGTCTACAGCCTTGTGCATTGCCTTGATGACGGCAGGGCAGAGAGGCTGGGTTACGTCACCGATGCCCAGGCTGATTACACGCTGCTTTGGATGTGCAATCTTGTAGGCTGTTACCTTCTTTGCGATGTCGGCGAACAGGTAATTGCTTGCCAACTTCAGGAAATGTTCATTAACTAATGCCATATTTTGTTTCTCCTTTTATTTGTGGTCATTATCGACCATTTGTTATTTAAGTTTGCTCTTATTTATAATTCAATTTCTCCTTCGAATGAGAAAGCTGCAGGTCCCGTCATGTAGACATGGTCGTCAGCCTCACTGTGTTCTATTTGGAGAGTTCCGCCATCCATCACGATACTGCTCTTTCTTGAAGCACGCTTGGTCAGGGCTGCGGCTACGGCTGTGGCACAGGCTCCTGTTCCGCAAGCCATTGTAATTCCGCTTCCCCTTTCCCAAACTCTAGTTCTTATGACGTCTGTATCTGTCACTTGTGCGAATTCGATGTTGCAGCGCTGAGGAAAAGCCTTGTCTCTTTCCAGAATCTTACCGTAATGGGCGATGTCGATGGTGTCGATGTCCTCCACAAAGGTTACAAAATGTGGATTTCCCATACATACGTAAGTTCCTTCAAATGTTCTTCCGTCAGCTTCCAGCGTTGAAGGACCGATGAATTGCTCAGGATTTTCCAATATCGGTTTCAGCATGTCCACAGTCACCGATTCCACGGTTTTCGTGTTTTCCTGAATGTGCAATCTCAATATCTTGACACCCGAAAGGGTTTCCAGCCGGATGGTGTCTTTTCTCGTCAATCCCTTTTCGTAGAGATATTTTCCGATGCATCGGCTTGCATTGCCGCACATCATCGCTTCTGAACCATCGGCATTGAAGATACGCATGGAGTAGTCGGCTCGTCTGCCGTCATGCGGTTTACCGATGAGAACCAGTCCATCGCTTCCTATGCCCGTGTGATAAGCACTCCAGGCAATGGCTGCCTTCTCTGGGTCAGGGATGTTATACTGCTCGGTGTCTACATAAATGTAGTCATTACCCGCTCCCTGCATCTTGGTGAAATGAACTGTTTCTTTCATATTGCGTTGTCCTTTAAGTTTGAATTTCTTTTTTTATCTCTCACGTCTTGTCTCTTGTTGAGATTTGACTTTTTGCTAATCAATCGATACTTTCGATGACTATTTGTTTGATTTCGGTTGCAAAGGTACGACTATTTGTTGAAATATGCAAGAAAAAGCATACATTAAATAGTGGGTATTTTTTGCTCTCTTACAATTTGTAATGCAATAACCGTTTGCAGATTACAATATGTAAGAAGAAAACAGTTAGGTTGGATAAATTTAAAATTTCGGGAGAGAAGTAGAAACTAAATGTGTTGAATTTCTTTAAAATGCTGACAAAATGTATTAATTTTGCAGCCGAAAACGAACATAATGTAAAAGAAAAGCTTGATTTAAATAGCAACCAATGAAGGTTCGTTTTCGAAAAGAGACAATCAATAAAGGTATTAACACATTATTAATTATTAAAGGATTATGAAGAAGATTGAGGCAATTATCCGTAAGTCTAGATTCGAAGATGTCAAGAAGGCGCTTTTAGCAGCCGACATCGAGTGGTTCTCTTATTATAATGTAAGAGGAGAGGGAAAAATGCGCCAGGCTCGCATTTACCGTGGTGTGATGTACGATACCAGCAGCATCGAGCGTGTGCTCCTGAACATCGTGGTTCGTGACAAGAATGTGGAACCAACCATCGCAGCCATCCAGGGTGCAGCACAGACCGGTGAAGTTGGAGATGGTCGAATCTTCGTGATTCCAGTATTGGATACCGTTCGAATCAGAACCGGCGAGCGAGGCGACATTGCTCTCTATAATGCAGAGAAAGAGGAATAAAGATACTTTGAACTTTGAGGTTTGAACATTGAACTTTATGATTGGTATTGAAGTTTATATTTGAGAGACTATATTATAATATTGTATTCTAATTTAACTATAAGATATTTATGAGCAGTTTATTATTGACAACACTCGATACGGGTAACACAGCGTGGATGATCATGGCAACCATCTTGGTGCTCTTGATGTCAATCCCAGGTATTGCACTTTTTTACGGCGGTTTGGTGCGCCAGAAGAATATCCTCAGCATCCTGATGCAGACGGTATTCATCGTGGCAGTAGTCAGTTTGATATGGGTAGCCTTCGGATATTCCTGGGCTTTCTCTACAGAATATGCGGATAGCGGCAACCCTTTGGCTTGCATCATCGGAGGTTTCGATAAGTGCTTCCTCCACGGCATCGGTTTGGATGCCATCATGCCAACGGGCATTCCTGAACTCACTTTCGTGATGTTCCAGTGCATGTTCGCCCTCATTACTCCAGCCTTGATTCTCGGTGCATTCGCCGAGCGTGTCAAGTTCAGCGGTTATGTACTTTTCACCATTCTCTGGGTTATCATCGCCTATCTTCCAATGGCCCACTGGGTATGGGGCGGCGGTTTCCTGCAGGAGATGGGAGCCATCGACTTTGCGGGTGGTACCGTGGTTCATATCAATGCCGGTGTAGCCGCTTTGGTCATGGCACTCTGTGTGGGCAAGCGTGATGATTATCGTGCGGGTCATCCTATCACTCCTCACAACATCACCTTCGTGTTCATGGGTATGTCATTTCTCTGGTTGGGATGGTTCGGATTCAATGCCGGTAGCGGTTTGGCTGCTGATGGTCTGGCTGCCAATGCCTTCCTCGTAACCCATATCGCAACAGCTGCAGCAGCCACCACCTGGATGCTCATCGATTGGATTGTGAACAAGAAGCCAACTACGGTAGGTGCTTGTACCGGTGCTGTAGCCGGTTTGGTAGCCATCACTCCTGCAGCAGGCAGTACGGATATTTTAGGTGCCTTCTGCATTGGAATCATTTCCACCATCGTCTGCTTCTTCATGGTAGCGGTAGTAAAGGAGAAGTTCAAGTATGATGATGCCCTCGATGCTTTCGGCGTGCATGGTATGGGCGGTATCCTGGGTTCTATCCTCACCGGTGTCTTTGCCACACGATATGTAACCGGTGCCGAAGGCGTTGAAGGTGCTCTTTATGGAGATTGGCATCAGCTTTGGGTTCAGGTGGTAGCCACCGTTGTGAGCATCATCTACAGCATCGTAGTTACCTTCATCATCTTCAAAGTAGTTGATAAGACGGTTGGTGTACGTGTTGACAAGCGAGTAGAGGAGGAAGGTCTCGATATCTACGAGCATGGTGAGAGTGCTTATAGCAACTAAAAGACATTTA
>NZ_JBNPLT010000028.1:0-44438 GCF_050313615.1 Prevotella sp. SGI.167
CTGTAACCGTAACCGCTTCTACCGAAAAACATAGGAAAACTCTCGGCTACTCATAGTTTTCTCATAGCTAACTGATAGACTTGTTTTTATTAACGGAAAACGGCGTAAATGTTAACGGCGTTTAACAGAACTCTACGGGGTGATTTTTGGCAGTATCAGATATTTGCAGTACCTTTGCACTGTCTAAAAATAATTATTAACCCTTTAAAAAACTGATTGACTATGGGACAAGGAACTTGTAAGTATCGTAAAGTAACGCGTACTCCACAGAGTGGAGAGAACGCTGGTAAGAAACTCTGGTATGCTACCGCAGTGAGCGACCGTGAGATGAGTTTTGAGGACTTCGTGACTCATATCTCTGAGCACAACTCGCCATACAGTCGTGGTACTATCCACGGTGTGCTGATGGACACTTTGGACTGTCTGAAGCACCTGATCCTCGACGGCAAGAGCGTGCGTATCTCCGACCTCGGTCTGTTCTCCATCGGCATGACTTCGCGTGGCGAGGTGAGCAAGGACAAGGTGTCTGCTGCAAGCGTGCAGGGCGTTCACCTGATTGTGAGAAATACGAAGTCGTGGAGCAATGCTGAGCTGAAGAAGCTCACCAAGATTGTTGCCTACGACGAGTATAACACCAGCGAGGACACCGGAGGAACCGGCAAGCCAGGCGGCGACTCCAACACCGGTGATACCACCCAGGGCGGTGGCGGAACTCAGGAAGGTGGCGGCGGCACCCAGGGAGGAGGCGGCGGCACCCAGGGAGGAGGTAGTGACGTAGGCTTCTAAAGCATAGCCCCTTCGGGGGCTGTTGTTTAAGCAGCAAAAGAATTAATCACTAATCACTAACAATTAATCACTAAAAAGATGAAGAAGGACACTTGGAAAACTATCATTCAGATTGCGATATCAATCTTGACTGCGATTGCCACCACCTTGGGTGTGACCAGCTGTATGCCTTAAACGGCATCAGAAACAACAAACAGAAAGTGCCGGTAGGAGTAAATCCTATCGGCACTTTTTTTCCTTTTTTACCTTTAACAGGTCACGAGCATCGGGCAACTTCTGACCATTCAATTTTGCCATCCTTACCTCTTGCATCGCTCTTATCAAAGATTCCTTGACATAAGCCTGCTGCTTTTCGGTCTTTGTCAAAACGGGGTCCTTCATTACCGATGTTGAAACTACACCGCGCAACATCTTCCCTCTATTCCTATTTTTCTGCCAGGGATAAATACTTTTTTGCATATATAATAAGGTATAATGGTTATTTTTTTGTATTTTTGCAGAAAAATAAAAGACCTATCAATGAAAAGAAACATAAAGACATTCTACACCTTATTATATTTAGTAGGATTCATCTGTTTTTGGCTGATGCCTCTACAGGCATCCGGCAGCATCAAACTGGACGGGAAACGACTCTCGGCTAAGGACGGCCTGTCGTGCAATACCGTGAACGACATCATCCAGGACAGAGACGGATTCATCTGGCTCGGAACACCGAACGGAGTGAGCAGATATGACGGCTATCAGTTTATCAACTTCACCAATCTCAGCAAGAACTCCGGACAAAAGACCTACCACTCCATCTCACAGCTCATCAACGACGAGAAACATGGACTCATCTGGGGCTACAATCCATCCAACATCCTCTGCTGCTTCGACCTGGAAACAGCTCATTTCTCCGATTATTTCGATAAGGAAAATGCTGCGCTCTTGAGAAACCGATTCAAGAGCCAGAATGGCATGTGGCTCTTTTCCGGGGATTTCGGAGCCAGATACCTGACCTATAGCAACGGGAAGTTTCACGCTACAGACTATACTACAAAGAACGGCAAGCTGATAGGCGACCATCAGCTACAGATGCAGGAAGATTTCAAACACAATATCTGGATAGCATCCGATAAAGGACTCAACCGCATCACCCCAGACGGCAAGAGCCATCTGATGCTCAAGAACCAGCACATCATCACCCTGACCACAGACGGCAATCATATCGCCGTGCTGACCGACAAGGGCGATGCCTTCCTTTATGACAACTCGGGCAAGCCCGTCAGGAAATCCCATCTTCCATCCATGGTGGGATATGTGGGGAAATCGCGCGCCTCCTTCTTCTGTCAGGGAGAATGGTATATCTTTACCCAGGAAGAAACTTTCGCCATGAACCTGAAGACCGGCATCTTCCACAAGCCAGCCATCCAGATACCGAATGCCATGTCGAAAACCTTTCTCAAATCCTATGAGTTTCTTTACGACAAGAAGGGAAACGCCTACCTGTTCAGCAAGAAGGGAAACCTCTTCAGGAAATTCCATCTGCTGGACGACAAGGCTTACATCAACGGTAGAGACAAGAACTTCGTGGCTGCCGAAGACGCCCACGGAAATGTATACATCGTATCTTATGGCAACGGACTCTTCATCTACAACCCGAAGGAAGATGAACTCCAGCACTTCTCTGCAGCAGACAAGGACCCGCTCTTCCATTCCGACTTCCTGCTGAACGTATTCATCGACCGCAGCGGATGCATCTGGATCTGTACCGGAGATGGCGTATATTGCTGCCGTGAACTGAAGGATCTCTACACAGAGCATGTCAAGATTGAACCAAATACCAACCGGGAATGGAGCAACTACGTGCGACACATCAGCAACATAGGTAATGACAAACTCGCCGTCAGTACCCGTGCCAACAGGACTTATATCTATGATGCCAGGACCCAACAGCGAACGTTGGAAAGGCAGACCGATGCCTGCGTCTACGATTATGCCATCGACCCGCAGGGCAGGAAATGGATATCTACCAAGGGCGACGGCATCTACATTGACAATGTGAGATATTCCAAACATGAGAAGAAACATTATGCTCCGGGCGCATCCTTCTACAAGACCATCTTCGACAGGCAGGGAAGAGCCTGGATTGCCACCTGGGGAGAAGGTCTGCTCATCACCCCACAGACAACGGGGCAGCAGCCACGGAAATTCGAACAGTTTCTGAATGCTGACGGAAAGGAAGCACAGATCCACGACCTGCTCCTGGACCGCAAGGGCAGACTCTGGGTATGCAGTAACAACGGTATCACCATGGTGAATACCGCTGAGAGGAAGATTACAGCCCAGAAGTTCCTCCGCTTCAGCGACGAAAACGGAAAGCTGCCCGTAAGCGAAATCAATTGCGGCATCGAGGCACACGACGGCAAACTGTGGTTTGCAGCAACCGGAGGCGTTCTGAAATGCAGCTACGACGAGAAGACCGGGGACCTGGAGTACGAGCTGTTTGATACCAGCAAGGGACTCACCGACAACAATACCCGCTCGCTGGAGGAAGACAACTACGGCAATATCTGGATTGGTACAGAGGAAGGAATCTCCCGTCTCAACGCCAAGACCAACGATATCCGCTCGTTCCAGATAGGACGCACCATCTTCAGCAACAACTTTACGGAGAACTGCGCCACCAGGCTGAAGGATGGCAGACTGGTATTCGGAGTATCCGACGGCATGATCTTCATCCAGCCATCCCGCACCATCAGCATGCCGCCAGCTAAGATGAAGGCAGTCATCACCGACCTCACCATCAACGGCATCTCGATATACGAAGCAGAAAACGAGCAATTCCTGACCAAGGCGCTGAACTATACACGGGAAATCAGCCTGCCACACGACAAGAATTCGCTCAACATCCACTTCTCCAACTTCGATTATCCGCACATCAAGAATGCGATGTACCAGTACTATCTGGAGGGAATAGACAAGACCTGGCGCCCGATGACCAGCATCAACCATGCCGAGTTCAGCGACCTGAACCCTGGCAGCTACACCCTGCATATCCGTACCCGTATAGGCAGCAACCAGTGGAGCGAGGAAACCCTGCTGCACATCACCATCCGCCAGCCTTGGTACAATACGGTATGGGCGTGGTGCATCTATCTGCTCATCATCTGCGGAGCCGGAGTGCTCTACTACCGTTCATGGAGAAGAAACTTCGAACTGAACCAGCAGATTGCTTTGGAGAAACAGATGTCTGACTTCCGAATCAACTTCTTCACCCACATCTCTCATGAATTCCGCACCCCGCTCGCCATCATCCAGAGTGCCGTGGAGAAGATGATGACCAAGGGAGAAGGCTATGCTTCCAAAAACACCATCTATACCCTCAACAGGGGTACCAGGCGACTGCAGCGACTCATCAACCAGCTGATGGAGTTCCGCAAGATCAATACGGGCAATATGAAGCTGAATGTGGAAAAGGGCGAAATCATCGGTTTCGTGCGAAGCATCTACAATGATCTCTATACCGTAGCCAAGCAGAAGGACGTCAGCATGAGTTTCACTCCGTGGACCAGCAGGCATGAGATGCTCTTCGACCAGGAAAAGGTGGAAACCATCGTCTATAACCTGCTGAGCAACGCCGTGAAATATACCCCGGACAGGGGCATCATCAGCGTAAGACTCTATCTGGAGAACGACATCGTATTCTTCTCGGTAGAAGACAACGGTCCGGGCATCAAGCCGGAAAGAGAGGCTGACCTCTTCAAGCCATTCATGCACGGCTATGCTTCCAAGGGCGGTATGGGCATCGGTCTCTTTACGGCGCATCAGATGGCAGAAATCCACAAAGGTTCGCTCACCTATCAGCGTTCCCGGAATCTAGGAGGCAGCCGCTTCTGCCTTGCCCTGCCAGACGATGCCGGCAAGTATCAGCCGGAGGATATCATCGAGAAGAAGGCGCTGGACGCCCACAGCATCGACAAGGACGAGATAGACATGATTGTGAAGGAGATGACTCCGAAAGCCATCAACAACGTTACCGTGATGGTGATAGAAGACGATCCGGACATGCTGGAGCAGATCAAGTCGGAGCTGTCGGTCTATTTCCATGTAGAAACATTCATGAACGGAAAGACGGGTTACGAGAACATCCGGAAGATTAAGCCAGCCCTGCTCATCAGCGACATCCAGCTGCCGGAGATGAGCGGCTACGAGATTGTAAGCAACATGAAGGCGGATCCGGAGACGCAGAACATCCCGGTCATCATGCTGACCGCCTTTGATGATACCAGCCATATACTGAAGGCATACAAGAACTTCGTAGATGACTATATGGTGAAGCCATGCAACTTCAAGCTCCTCATCGCCCGAGCCCTGCAGTTTGTGGCTATGGACCTGAAGGCGAAGCAGCAGGCTGAGGAGAAGGCGAAGCTTCAGGAAGAGACCCTGCAGGAGAATGCTCCGCAAGAGAACCCAGAGCAGACGTCAGGCGGAGAAGCCATCCTGATCAAGCCTGTGAAGGAGCTCAAGAAGAATGAGCCAACCCTCCTGATGTCCACCCTGGACAAGAAGTTCAAGGACAAGCTGGAGGCAATCGTGGCACAGCATATCGGCGACAACAACTTCAATGTAGACCGCCTTGCCGAGCTGCTCTGCCTGGGCAGAACCACGGTATATAACCGCACGAAGAGCATCATGGGTGTTTCGCCAAACATCTATATCCAGAACGAGCGCCTGCGCATTGCCGCCAAGCTCCTGCTGGAAGGCGAATACACGGTAAGCGAGATCAGCGAAAAGGTTGGTTTCTCCGATTCCACCTATTTCTATAAATGCTTCAAGAACAAGTATGGAATAGCGCCTAGCAAGTATGGCAAGTAAAGATTGCCTGCCAAATAGATTACAAAAAAAACTCGTTGGCTTCTTTACCAACGAGTTTTTTTTATTCTAAAAAATCTTTTTAACACTAAAAATTTGGCAATCTCAATTATTTGGTATATTTTTGCATAAAAACAAAACGTATGGCAATAGATAAAGTTAAATATTGGAAAGAACTTGCTGACTATGACATCGAAACCGCTGAGGTTATGTACAACGGTGGAAGATGGCTATATGTTGGCTTTATGTGCCATTTGGTTATAGAAAAAACAATAAAGTCGTATTGGAGTGCAATAAAACCAGACGAGGTTCCATACATCCATAACCTCTTGAAGTTGGCACAAAGCTGCGGGTTAGTATCAAAAATGACGCCAGAACAGCTAAAGTTTCTTGCGGAATTAATGCCAATGAATATTGAGGCAAGATACCCTTCCTACAAAGATGAGTTAGCGAAGAAATTGATTCCAGAATATTGCAGAACATTAATTAATAAAACAAAAGAATTAAAACAATGGATAGAGAACATGCTTTGATGATAGTAAAATGCTACAAGGAAGCAATACTTCCATTGCTTGCTAATGCGAAAGTATATCTGTATGGTTCTTGTAGCAGAAATGAAGCAAGAAAAGATAGTGATATCGATGTAGCAGTAGTTATACCTAAACTTAATGGCGACTGGTTAGATACCACATCTTCATTATGGCTTGCCACCCTTAATATAGATACATCTATAGAACCGGTTTTGATTGAAGAATGCAACCCATCACCCTTATATGAAGATATAATGCGTAATGGAATAGCAGTATAAAATACAGAAATCCCCCCATTCTACATTCTCAGGCGGGATTCGGAATGTAAAACGAAAAAACAAATAGCCAAAGGCTCTCTTGCTTCCATGCAAGGGAGCCTTTGTCTTTGTAAAAGCCACAAAATTTTGCCTGCTGCCTTGTCTGTCTCAATCTTTTTTATATTTTTGCAAAGAGCAAGTAAAGATTGCCTGCCAAATAGATTACAAAAAAAACTCGTTGGCTTCTTTACCAACGAGTTTTTTTATTCTTATAATCATCCTATTACCAGCCAGGATTCTGCTCCCATTTGGCACCATATTTTTCGTGCTTCAGCATCACGTCGTTAGGGATCGGGAAGAGATACATCTTGTCATCCCACTGGCGCTGTACGGTTTCACGGGTATAGGTGAAGGAACCATCATCATTCTTGGTAATCTTCATCTCCTGAATGTTCTTGAAGAACTTGTCAGCCTCCTTCCAGCGGCGTACATCCCAGAAGCGATGACCCTCGAAGGCAAGCTCTACCATGCGCTCGTTCTGATACTTGCTCCACCACTCCTCATTGCTCAACGAAGTAGGGAAATCAGGCATTCCGGCACGCTGGCGAATCTTATCCACAGCCTGGTCTGCCGACATAGGGAGATCGGCACTCGTAGCAGTGGCGCTGCCCAGATACTTGAATACCGCCTCAGCATAGTTGAGATAGAACTCACCCAGACGATAGGTAACCCAGGTATGATAGTCGCCCTGCTTCTTGGTCTTTGAAGTAAGGTCGATATCACCATGCAGCAACTTCTTCAAATAGTAACCCGTAGGAGTAGCACCCACCAATGGCTCGGCATTCACGCCGCCATAATAGGTCTGGAGAGCAGCCTTCTTATAGTTGGCTGCAGTAGGCCACAGATCACCGTTCTTGGCGATGGTCAACTCGAAGCGAGGGTCACGGCCAGCGTAAGGATTCTGCTCATCATAGCCGCTGCCAGCCTCGTTGATACCCTTACCCGTATCCTTCATCTCGTAGGCATCCACCAGGTTCTGGGATGGGCAGTTTCTACCGGAAGCTGAATAACTAGCCTTTGCCATATCGATACCAAACGGATAGTTGTAGCTCTCTACCACATTATCTGATGGATCGGTAGATGAAATCTTGGTACCATAGATACGGCGACCGAAGATAATCTCACACTTCTTGTCGGCATCCTTGTAATTATTGGTTGACCAGAGGTCAGCATACTTGGCAGCGAGCTTCATGCCCCTTGCCTCGCAGGCATCCAGCAATTCCTTGGTATAGAGAGCAGCCTTGTGGTAACGCTCCTTATCGCCAGAAGGATTGAAGAGCGGACTTGCCCAATAGAGCGCTGCACGAGCCTTGAGGGCAAGAACGGTCAGGTTGTTGGCACGTCCATCCTCAGCTGTACTCAGAGCCATGCTTCCCAGGTCGGAGTAATCCTTGATGATGCTGTCCTTCACGGCGTCACATTCATCGAAGATGTACTGGAACACCTCGTCAGATGACTTGCGAGGCTGATTGTTGACATCAGCTGCCGCCATCTCAGGATCGATGACAGGCACACCACCATACTGGCGAACGAGATTGAAATAGAAGTAAGCACGCCAGAAGCGGGCCTCCCACTTGTAGTTCTCGTAACGGTACATCTGCTGCTGATAGTCGGCATTGAGCTCGAAATCCTCGAACTTCAAGTCCTGGAAATCCTTCAACACTACATTGCAGGTCTTGATGCCCTTATACATATTGCTCCAGAGCGAGCCCTGGGCGTTGGATGGGCTCCAGCTGCCGTTATAGAAGGTCTCGATGCTGGTACCGCTCACGGAGTAAACACTCTCGTCGGTGGCAGAGGCAAGCATGCCTCCGCCAAAGTTCTGACCATAATCATAGTCTGCATAATTGTAGATATCGGTCATGAAACCACCCACCTTCTCGAAGGTCTGAATCACATAATCCTTATCCTTGACTACCGTCTCGCTGTAATCCATCTTATCGCTGCAAGATGCCAGCGCCATGAGTCCGAACAGACCATATACTAATTTATTTGTTTTCATTATTGTTCTACTTTAAGATAATTAGAATGTTACTGACAAACCAGCCACGATGCTGCGATTCAGAGGATTGGTTGCACCGAATACCTCAGGATCTGACTCATCGAGATGGTCGAAGCTAAACAAATCTACACCACGTACATACAACTTGGCTGCATTCAGGAGCTTGGTCTTGGCGAGCATCGCCTTAGGGAAGTTGTAATAAACCTCGATGTTGCGAAGCTTGAAGAATGAGCGGTCAAACATCCAGAGGGTGTTTGTATTGTAGTTGTTGGCATTGCTGGTTGAGCTCAGCGCCGGGAACTTGGCTGTGCCGGCTGTCTCTGGAGTCCAGCGGTTGTCGTAGTAGTACTGAGAGATGGTGGTGTTGCCCACCAGCGGCTTGTACATACTCTTGGTAGAAAGCACGCCGCTATAACGGCCTGTGCCCTGGAACATCGCATCTACGCCCAGTCCCTTCCACTCTACTCCCAAATGGATATTGTAGTAGATTTCTGGAGCTACGGTAGAATATCCGATGGCAGTCTTGTCGTTGGTATCAATCTGTCCGTCACCGTTCACATCCTCATACTTGATGTCGCCAGGACGAGGAGTGCTGCCCAGAAGCTGTGGCTTGGAAGCATCGATGTCTGCCTGGTCCTTGAAGAAGCCGATAGCCTTGTAGCCGAAGAGCTGGCTTACGCGATGGCCGGTGCTTACCAGGTTAGGATAGAGCTTAGGAGCCTCATCCTGCTCCTTGATCTGGCTGCGATAGTAATCGATGTTGGCACCGATGTTGAACTTCACGTCGCCAATCTGCTTGTTGTAGTCGAGACTTGCCTCCCAACCCCAGCTGTCCACGATACCATCGCCCTCGTATGGAGCATCCACACCCAACTCTGAAGAATACTTACCTGCGGTAGATACCCAGATGTTGGAACGGCGCTGGTAGAAACCATCGAAGCTGAAATCGAGACCGCCGAAGAGGGTGGCATCTACACCGGCATTGAACTTGGCTGCCTTCTCATGGGTCAGACCGGAAGTGGCAATGGCATCAAGATAGGTACGGCCGAAGTCGCTCTGGAAACCGCTGTTGAACGGATAGGAACCACCGGTAGTCTGATACTGCTGCATATAGTACATCCATCCGCTCTCAGGCAGGATGTCGGTCTGGATAATGCCGTAGGATGCACGGAGCTTGAGGAAATCCACCCAGTTGAGATTCTTCATGAAATTCTCCTTGGAGAGTACCCAGGCTGCTGATACCGTAGGCGACAATGCCCACTTGCTGCCAGGAGCCAGACGGTTGGAACCGGATTCTACCAGGGCAAGGTCGAGGAAGTAACGGTCGAGCAGACCATAGTGGGTGTACCAGCTGATGTTCTGGCGATAGAGCGTACTGTTGATGGCAAACTCATCGCTGAACTCGTAATCGTACTTCAACTGGCTGTAGATGCTGTGGGCTCCGAAGGTATTCTGATAGTCGGCACTGGCATCGGCATGGAAACGGCGGGTGAAGCTGTTGGTGGAGATAGAGGCACCGAGATCGCTCTCAGAACCACCCGTGAATGCCTTGCCCAACTGAGGTTCGCCATCCAGCCAGTCGGCTACCGTAGGACTTCCATATACGTATGTCTTGCTGTAATTCTCGTAGATGTTGGAGAAATGGTCGTAGGCGATGCGGCCCTGAACAGCCAGTCCCTTCAATACCGCAGGAAGTTCCTGGCGGATAGTGAGGTCGGTATAGATACCACGGTTGTGATTTCTGGAGTAACCGGCATCCTGCGACTGCGCCACAGGGTTAACGGTACCAGCCCAGGTAGAGTTACCACCCCACTTGCCATCCTCGCCCTTCACGGCGAAAGCAGCAGAAGGCAGGCTATAGACCATATCCCACAAACTGGCAGAATTGCCCGGAGCATTCGACTCGGCGAGCACACCCAGGAGGTTCACCTTCATGGTAGTATTCTTAGAGAGAATCATATCCATATTCATGCGCAGGTTACCCTTCACATATTTATTATTGGTAGAATATCCCTCGTGGGTATCCGGATTCTTCACGAAACCATTGTCATACTGCAGGTCGAGCAAGGCATAGTACTTGAACTTCTCGCCACCGCCCGTAAACGAAGCGTTGAGCATATTGGTAACGCTGTGGTTGCGGAAGGTTTCATCCACCCAGTTTACGTTAGGATAGAGATAAGGATATTTGCCTGTTCCGAAGGCATCCACCTCTTCCTGGGTATATCTAGGGTTCTCAAAGCCATCGTTGGCATAAGCCTCGTTCATCGCCTTGGCATAGGTCTGTGCATCCACGAACTTAGGCTTGTGAGCCATGAAATTGATGGCATGGTCCAGATTCACCTTGATTTCCTTGGAATTGAACTTACCGCGCTTGGTAGTGATGAGCACCACGCCGTTGGCACCCTTGTAGCCATAGAGTGCGGTGGCAGCAGCATCCTTCAATACGGATACGCTCTCTACTTCCTCGGCAGAGATATACTGGAGATCACGCTCGATACCATCTACCACGAAAAGCGGGGTATTGCCATCCAGGCTCTGCATGCCGCGGATGTAGAAGGTAGGATTGATGCCGGCATAGTTGCCGGAATTCTGCAGCGAAATCAGGCCGGAACCCTGTCCCAGGATAGAGTTGCCGATATTCTTGGCGCTGCGCTTGTTGGTACTCTCGCTGGTGATGACAGACACTGCTGAAGTTGACTGCTCGCGGGAGAAGTTCACATTGGCACCCACATCGATGCTCTGAGCCGCATAGCGATGAGGAGCAATGGAATCTATTTTGACTTGTGCTGAAGCTGGCAGGCTCAGGAGAGCCATCGCCATCAGTACAGCATTCTTATTATTTTTCATCGAATTTACTTTTTTAATCTGTAACTTTAATCAAGTAACCTTTACTCTAGAGATAACCTCCGGCGGGATTACCAGCCTGGGTTCTGAACGAGATAACCCTTCAATACCTCGGTCTGTGGGAATGGGAACAGATACCACTTTACATCGAATCCATTCCACCATGCACGGGCTCCCGTGGTGATAGGCAGGCGCTTATACTCAAAATGAGATGGCTCATACCAGGCATCATTGTCCTTATTCAGCTTCTTGTTGGTTCTGTCGCCATTATACCACTTGTTGGTAGAGGTCTTCCACTCGCCCGTAGCATCATCCTTCACCTGGCGATAGATGACCAGACGATGGAGAGTACGGCTGAAGAGGTCGGCTCTCTTATAGCGTTTCATATCGAAGAAGCGGGTGTTCTCGAATCCCAGCTCGCAGGCACGCTCGCGCAGCAACTCTTCCAGAAGATTATCCTTGTTGGTGGTAAGATTCTCTGATGGGTTGCTTTCCGCAAGTCCCTTCAAACCTACACGGGCACGGATCTTGTCGATGTATTCCAAAGCCTTGACATTGTTGCCGTCAGCCTGAAGCAGAGCCTCGGCATAGATGAGATAGAGATCGGAAAGACGCATCTCTACCCAGTGTGGCTTCTCGCGCTCGTAGGCAGAACCGGTGATTCCGTCGGCAATGTACTTATTGTGGAAATAGCCTGTAGCATAAACGCCCACACACTTGTCTGGACCTGTACCGGCATTGGTACCACCCACATACAGCTCTACATTCTGACCTGTCGACTTGCCGTCGCCCACGTTCACCTTGTCGCGCTGTCCGTTCACACTTACTGTTTCGTAAAGACGAGGGTCGCGGGTATATTTCACGTTCTGCAGTTCCTGCTTGCCTACCTTTCTGTCACCCTTGATGAACATGTGGTCCAATTCGCCAGCCTTCTCGGTCTCCTCCCAGTTGAATGGCTTGCCATCAGCCCAAGGGAACATCTCTACGAACTCCTGGGTTGGGCAATAAGCCTGGCGGTCGAGGGTACGCATATACTGACGTGCCGCCCAGCAATACTTGGAGTTGTGGTTGTTGTCGGTAACACGGGTCTCGAAGATGACCTCCGGACTAGCCTGGCTGATATACGCAAAGCGATAGGCAAAGCGATAAGCCTCAGTAGTCTGGGCTGTAGGCTCTACAAGATGATAAGGATTGCCGTTGTTGGCATTCTCATTGAAGAAGTCTTCACATGCCTTCTTGCACTGCTGCCACAACTCAGGCTTCCTGCCACCCATCCAAGCCAGACTGTCCTGACTCGCATTCTCCATGGAATACTTGCCGCTGTAATATGGCTGGTCGTCGTTGAACAATGGAGAAGCAGCAAACTGCAGTACACGGCACTTCATTGCCATAGCAGCCGCCTTGGTCCAGTGTGCCTTCATGGTAGTGACATCATCATCAGAATAAGCAAAAGGAAGGGCTCCGGAATTGATAGCCTCATCATAAAGCTTGAGAATGAAATTGAGTGTCTTCTCTACCGAAGCACGTGGCGCATCCAGCTTATCTCCGTTTACATCGTATGAGTGAGTAACCAGAGGCAGACCGCCGTACATGCGGAAGAGGTTGAAGTAGGAAGATGCTATCAGGCACTTTGCCTCAGCCACATACTGCTTCTTGGTAGCCTCATCCATATCAGGCACACGGTCGATATTCTCCATCAGGAGGTAGCAGGCATGCACCATCTCCCAGATATTCTCCTTGTCAAAACCATAGATGGAATTGCTGCTGGCTGCTGTCATGTAATCCTCATACACCAGATTATAGATAGCAACTGACGTCGTAGGATTGTGCCAGCAGTCTGACATCGCCTCAATCTGACCACTGAAGTAACTGTGGGAGTTGCCGTCACCCGCCTTGAAAGGCAGACCGTAGTACTGGTTCTTATAAATACTGGTCAAGAACTGCTGGGTATATTCTGCACTATTGAAGATGGTATCAATAGTAACATCGCCACCCGGAGTCTTTTCTATGAAGGAATCTCCAAACTTGATCTGCTCTGTACACCCCGTCACCGCAGAACCGATAACGGCTGTAAGAACGATTCCTCTGAATATATTGTTAAGTTTCATTGTATTTACCTTATTTATATATATTAATGTGTAATATATTAGAAGCCCACCTTCAAAGACAGCATGTAGGTACGCTGCAATGGATAGGATGGTGCCGTGGTAGCACGTGCCTCAGGATCACCCCAGATATAAGGAGTGAAGGTAAGGAGGTTGTAACCGCTGAATGCCAGCTGCAACTGATTCATACCCATGCGTTTCATGAACGGAGCATTGAAATCGTAGGAAATCTGCAGGGTCTTCAGGCGCAGATACTTCGCATCCTTCTCATAGAGGGTAGAAGTGGCGTAGTTGTTGTCCCAGGCATCCCATGATGCACGTGGATACTTCGCACTCTGGGATGGATTATCGGCTGTCCAGCTGTTCTCCACCACATACTTCAGGAGACCGCCCATCTCGTGAGAGGTCTTGTTGTAGAATGGCATGCGGAACACACCATCCAGCATACGGCTTACGTTCCAGGCGCCCGTCCACTGGGTATTGACAGACCATCCCTTGTAGCTGAATCCGAGGTTCAGACCAATCATATACTCAGGATCATCGGTATAGCCCAGGTCGCGGGTCATATCGTTCTGGTCTATCTTTCCATCGTGGTTCAAATCCACATACACAGCATCACCAGGCTGGATGTTCTCTACCAGCTGGGTAGGGAATTTCTCGCCGAAGGTCTGCTCATAGAGTGCCGGTGTCTGCTCGTCGTAATAACGCCAGAACTGATACATGCTGCGGGCACCCAGACGATGGTTCTTTGCCATCTGATAAGCCTCTGGCTGCAGAGCCTCACCATTGTTGATCAGCTCATTCTGGTTGTAAGAGAGGTTGACACCTGCCCAGTATCTGAAGTTCTTGCCAATCTTGTCCTGCCACTTCAGGGATGCTTCCCATCCCCAGCTGTTCACCTCACCATCGTTGGTGTAAGGCATCTTGAAACCGATGATGGTAGGTACATTGTTGTCAATCATCATGATGTCGGTACGGTGCTCGTAGTAGTAATCAAAGGTACCACGGAGCTTATCCTTCAGGAAGTTGATGTCGAAACCATAGTCCTGCTTGTAGGCGTGCTCCCAGGTGATGTCGGCATTGTGGCGCGCCATCTCGTAGGCTCCCTTCCATATGGTGGTGTTGTTGACACCGAAGATGTATCCGTATCCATCACGGGTAGAAACTCCATTATTGTTGATGGCAAAAGGATCGGCGGTGTACATAAAGCGGTTGCCGTTCAGATTGGCATTACCTACCAGACCGTAGCTGGCACGGAGCTTCAGGAAGCTTACTACCTTGGTAAGCGGCTTGAAGAATGGCTCATCGCTCACTACCCAACCCACAGACATAGCCGGGAAGGTACCGTAACGCTTGCCCGGAGCAAAGTTCTCGGAACCATTGTAACCCACATTGAACTCTGCCATGTAGCGGTTGTTCCAGTCGTAGGTAACACGACCTACCAGACCTACCTGGCGGTGAGGCACATTGGTATAGGTGCTCGGATAATAGCTACTGTCCTGATTGTAGAGCAGGATGGCACCCACATTGTTCAATCCGAACGAACGGTTGTAGTTAAGACCTGCCTCGAAATACCAGTAACGGCTGCGACCGGTCTTCTCATCATATTTCAACTGTTCCTCGTTACCATATTTCTTATATTTATAGGTACCGTCGTCCTGGAGTACAGGGGTATAGGTAGCCTTCTTGGCGTATGCATTCTTATTGATAGCGTAGGCACCATTGTAGGAAGCCTTCATCTTGAAAGAGAGACCCTTGGTAATCATATCGAGCTTCTGCTTCAACTGGAGGTCAAACTGCAGCTTGTTGTTGGTAGTCTTCATGAAACCGCCATTCACATCATTATTGCCGAAATAGGTGATGCCGCTGCCACCCACGAAAGGAAGCTGGTCGGTACCGCAATCCTCATACTGGGTCTCGGTAGCGATGTATCTGCCGTTGATGATACCCGGACTGGAGAATGGAGTGGCCTGATAAGCCTCATTGATCAGACCGGATGATCCCTGTCCGGAATATGGCTTGTTGGCATTATCTACCTTACCTGCCAGATTGAAGGAGATGGTGGTTGTCTTGGTGACATCCAGATCGAGGTTGGCACGGTAGTTGAAACTGTTATACTGATAACCGAAGTCGTAATCCTGCCCAAACTCCTTGAACAGACCTCCCTGGGTATAGTAACCTACATTGATGAAGTAGCGTGCCGTCTTGGTACCGCCGCTGATGTTCAGGTTGTGCTTACTCTGCATGGTAGCATCCTTCATGATGTATTCAGCCCATAAGGTGCTAGGGAAACGGATAGGATCACTTCCATCCTTGAACTTCTGGATAACGGCATCAGAGAACTGAGGACTCAACAGTTCGCCATTCTTACCATGCGAATTCTGGCGCATCATATTATGGAAGGTAGCATACTCGTAGCTGTTTGCCTGCTCTACCATCTTGGTAGGAGTCAGGATACCCCATGAAGTAGAACCGCTGATCTTGGTCTTACCCTCCTGACCACGCTTGGTAGTAATCAGGATAACACCGTTGGCACCACGCACACCGAATACGGCTGTGGCAGAAGCATCCTTCAAAACGGTGATGCTCTCGATTTCCTCAGGATCAACATCGCTCATGCTTCGCTCTACACCATCCACCTGAACCAAAGGGTCGGCACCATTGAAAGAAGCCTTACCACGAACAAATACGCTCGCAGCATCAGAACCCGGCTCACCGGAATACTGTACGGTGGTAACACCCGAAAGCTGACCACCGAGCACATTGTTGACATTACCTACAGGGGTACGGACCAGGTCTTCACTCTTCACGCTGGAGAGGGCACCGGTAACGGTTACCTTCTTCTGCACACCATAGGCAACCACTTCTACAGCCTTGAGGGAAGTAGCCTCTTCCTTCAAGACCACCTGCATGCCGTTTTTGGCAACCACGGTCTGTGATACGAATCCAATGTAACTGATCTTTAACTTGGCTCCTGGCTTCACGTTGAGAGAGAAGTTACCATCAAAGTCTGTAACCGTACCCTGGGTAACTTTCTGTCCCTCGATGATAACACTAGCTCCAATAACGGCTTCACCATTGGCATCAACAACAGTACCCTTGAGGATACCTGTCTGTTGAGCTATAGCCGTAGTCGCTTTAGCAGAACCTGCGCCTCCGCAAAGAGGGGCAAGCATCAATGCCGTGCAAAACAAAGTTGCAGGCAATGCTGAACTTTTCATAAATAGCTTGTTATTCATTTTGTTTATTATGACGTTAAGATTTTACTTTCTATTCCGGTTTGACAATTTCGCTTTGTTAGTCGCAATCCTCTTGAAAAGGATTTCTGCTGCAAAGCTATTAAAAAACCTTGTTTTTCATAGAATAAAATCGTTCAACTATCATTATTATCATCCAAAACCATACATTTTTATACATTTCAGTATAATTTTAAATACTTTTTTACATATATAATAAGGTATAGTGGATTTTTTTGTGTATTTTTGCCGAAAAATTAGCGAAAAGGCGGATTTGGACATAAAAACGCCTCTAAGCGATTATACTGAAACAAAATAAGCAATATGCAAACCAGCAAATACCTTTTAGCAACAGAAAGAGACGCCGAATGGGGTCTCACCATCAGCACCGTGGGACGAGAGGAAATCGTACCAGGGGAAGAATATCCTACCAAGGGACATGCCGATGGATATTATTTCGATATTAAGAAGGGAAGAACCCTCGATGAATACCAGCTCCTCTATCAGCCGGAAGGAGAAGGTGTGTTCAGCTCTGCCCATCTTCCGGAAACCAAAATCAAGGCAGGAGACATTTTCCTGCTCTTTCCCGGTGAATGGCACAGCTATCATCCATCGAGCACAAAAGGATGGAAGAGCTACTGGATCGGATTCAAGGGAAAGAATATCAACGACCGTGTGAAGGCGGGATTCCTATCGCCGGAAAAGCCGATCTATCACGTGGGCTACAGCAACGAAATCATCGCCCTGTATGAGGAGGCGTACAAGACGGCACAGGAGGAGGCTGCATTCGTACAGCAGACACTGGCGGGCATCGTGAACCACCTCATCGGAAAGATGTATTCCTTGGAGAGAAACATCATCCTGGGCAAGGATTCCAAGCATGTGGATATCATCAACAGGGCTCGTCTGCGCATCCGTGAGAGCCTGGAGGATACGCTCACCATCCAGGATTTAGCACAGGAACTGGGCGTCAGCTATTCTTCGTTCCGCAAGCTCTTCAAGGAATATACCGGCTTCGCTCCTGCACTCTATCAGCAGACTTTGAAACTGCAGAGAGCCAAGGAACTGCTGTCTACCACCAATGAGAGCATCAAGGAAATAGCCTACCGCCTCAATTTCGAATCCCCTGATTATTTCTCGGCCAAATTCAAGAATCAGACCGGCATGAAGCCATCCGATTTCAGAAACACCACCCGATAAAAAAAAATCCCACAAACAGATGAGGATGTGTCATAAGCTTCTTGCCTAGGGTATAGATAAGGCACGGATTACACGGATTTTATGGCGCTAATGTGGGCAAAGCGATTATAATTGCATAAAGAATCCGTGTAATCCGTGCCAAAAACTGCTCCACCCAAAAACTTAAATTTTTGATATTTCTTTTAGATTCTTGACCAGACGCCAAAAAACTAGGCTCTAATATCATTTTCTATTGTTCCTTCTTGCGTTTTCATCCTATCTTTGCAACCGTAAACAAATAACAATAACTTAAAATACACGCTATAAAAATGGAACAGAAGAAATACTTCTTTGCCGTAGACCTGGGTGCTACCAGTGGCAGAACCATCCTGGGAAGTCTGGCTGAGGGCAAGTTCGAACTGGAAGAACTCACCCGCTTCGACAACCGACTCATCGAGACCGGCAATCACTTCTATTGGGACATCTTCGCCCTCTTCTATGAGATTATCGCCGGATTGAAACTCGTGGCGCAGCGCGGCATCCATATCGAAAGCATCGGTATCGATACCTGGGGATGTGACTTCGTATATGTGGACAAAAACGGGGATATCCTCCGCAATCCTCTCGCCTACCGCGACCCTCATACCTTCGGCATGATGGAGAAATACTTCGACGAGAAAATCAGCAAGGAAAAGGTATACGAGAAGACCGGAATCCAATTCATGAACTTCAACTCGCTCTTCCAGATATACGCCATGAGAAAGGCGGGAAACGTGGCTTTGGAGAATGCAGACAAGATTCTCTTTATCCCTGATGCGCTGAGCTATATGCTCACCGGCAACGCTATCTGCGAATATACCGTGGCATCTACTTCCCAGATTCTCAACCCGATGACAGGCGACCTGGACAACGATCTCGTGGAGAGTCTCGGACTGAAGAGAGAGCAGTTTGGCAAGATGACCAACCCTGCTTCTATCATCGGTACGCTGACCAAAGAGGTGCAGAAGATGACGGGCTTGAATGCCGTTCCGGTCATCGCCGTAGCGGGTCACGATACAGCCAGCGCCGTAGCTGCCGTTCCTGCCAAGAACGAGGAGTTTGCCTATCTTAGCTCCGGTACCTGGAGTCTGATGGGTATCGAGACCAAGAATGCCATCATCAACAAGAAGAGCTACGAGCTCAACTTCACCAACGAGGGTGGCATCGAGGGCACTACCCGATTCCTGAAGAACATCTGCGGCATGTGGATCTACGAGCGCTGCCGCAAGGAATGGAAGGACGAAGCGGCTGCCAGCCAGAAGGATATGAAGAGGCTGGGACATGCAGAGCTGATTGCGGAAGCGATGAAGCAGCCTGCCTTCCAGAGCATCATCAACCCGGACGATGCCTGCTTTGCCAACCCATCGAGCATGGTAGAGGCTATCAGGCAGTATTGCAAAAAGACAGGACAGCACGTTCCTCAGAACTATGGCGAATTCTGCCGTTGCATCTTCGAGAGTCTTGCGCTCCGTTATCGTCAGATTTTTACCTGGCTGAAGGATTTTGCCGACTTCGACCTCAACGTGCTCCACATCATCGGTGGCGGTTCGCTCAACCAATATCTCAACCAGTTCACTGCCGACAGCTGCGGTGTCACCGTATTGGCGGGTCCTCAGGAAGGCACAGCCATCGGCAACATCATGCTCCAGGCGAAGGCATCAGGCTTGGTCAAGGACATCTGGGAAATGCGTCAGATCATCGCCAACTCGCTTGAGCTCAAGAAATTCGAGCCAAAGAACAAGGAAGCATGGGATGAGGCATACGAGAAGTTTTTAAAGATAAAAGGGTAAAAAGGTAAAAGGGTAAAAAGGAAAAAAGAACCTTCCCCCCTGGTCGCCTCCGTTCCCTGCGATTCCATCGCTGGGTCCCCCCAGTCATAAGCAAAAAAAACAACAAACAAAATACATAAAAACAATGAAAGCAGATTTGATTTTAAAGAATTACGAGATTGCAAAGGAGCGCTATGCCGCTCTGGGTGTAGATACTGACAAGGCTATTGAGACTTTGGAGAAGACTCCAATCTCTCTGCATTGCTGGCAGGCTGACGACGTGGTTGGCTTCGAGCGTGGCGAGGCAGCTTCTGGCGGTATCCAGAGTACAGGTAACTATCCAGGCAAGGCTCGCAACATCGACGAGCTCCGTCAGGACATCGAGAAGGTGAACTCTCTCCTCGCTGGTACTTTCCGTCTCAATCTCCACGAGATTTACGGTGAGTTCGGCGGCAAGCAGATCGACCGCAACGAAGTAACCGTTGACCAGTTTACAGGCTGGATGCAGTGGGCTAAGGAGCAGAACATGAAGCTCGACTTCAACTCAACTTCTTTCTCTCACCCATTGAGCGGAAGCCTCACATTGTCAAATCCTGACCCAGCTATCCGCGAGTTCTGGATTGAGCACACCAAGCGTTGCCGCCGTATCGCAGACGCCATGGGTAAGTTCCAGAACGACCCATGTATCATGAACATCTGGGTACACGATGGTTCCAAGGATATCACCGTAGAGAAGGGCCGCTATCGCGAGATTCTGAAGAACTCTCTCGATGAGATCCTGGCAGAGGAATTGCCAAACATGAAGTCTTGCCTGGAGGCTAAGCTCTTCGGTATCGGCTTGGAGGCTTACACCGTAGGTTCTCACGACTTCTACGCTGGCTACTGCGCTAAGAACAACGTGATGTACACCCTCGATACAGGTCACTACGAGCCAACAGAGAACGTATCAGATGCAGTTTCTGCACTCCTGCTCTTCGTTCCTGAGCTGATGCTCCACGTATCCCGCCCAATGCACTGGGATTCAGACCACGTAACTCTCTTCGACGACAATACCCGCAACCTCTTCTCTGAGCTGGTTCGTGCCAACGCACTCGACCGTGCTCACATCGGTCTCGACTACTTCGACGGTTCCATCAACCGTATCGGTGCTTACATCATCGGTGTCCGTGCCGCTCAGAAGTCATTGTTGCAGGCATTCCTTGAGCCATTGGATACCCTCCGCAAGTACGAGGACGAGGGCAAGCTCTTCCAGCGCCTGGCTCTCCTCGAGGAAGAGAAGACATTGCCATTCGGTGCTGTATACGATTACTTCAACCTGAAGAACAATATCCCTGTTGGCGAGGAGTATATCGCTGACATCGAGAAGTATGAAGCAGAAGTTCTCACTAAGAGAAACTAAGATGTTGAACATTTGTATGTTCAGGAGTTAAAGAAGTTAAGGAGTTAAAGGAGTTAAGACAACAGTCTTTGCACGCAGTTTTTAAGCAACAAGACATACGTCTTAACTCCTTAACTTCCTTAACTCCTTTAACTTCTTTATATGCGAAAGTTCTGTACCCTAAAAACCAAGCAAATATGGAAATATTAATAGGACTTTTAATCATAGCCATCGGCGCATTCTGCCAGTCCAGCTGTTACGTCCCTATCAACAAGATCAAAGATTGGAGTTGGGAATCATACTGGGTAGTTCAGGGTGTGTTTGCATGGCTTATTTTGCCTTTTTTAGGCGCTATGCTCGCTGTTCCTAGCGGACATTCTTTCTTTGAATTATTCGACGGTTATGGCTTCAATGTAGCGATGACCATGCTCTTTGGTGTGCTCTGGGGCGTAGGCGGACTGACCTTCGGCCTTTCCATGCGCTATCTGGGAGTAGCTTTGGGGCAGAGCATCGCCCTGGGAACCTGTGCGGGTCTCGGAACCATCATGGGTCCGGTGCTGCTCAACATCTTCTTCCCCGAGCTGGATGCCCTCTCATCGCTCACCTTCAGCGTAATTCTCGGTGTGGTAGTCACTCTTATCGGTATCGCCATCATTGGTGTGGCTGGAAGCATGAAGGCTTCCTCTCTCTCTGAAGAAGAGAAGAAGGCGGCTGTGAAGGACTTCAACTTCCCTAAAGGTCTCGCTATCGCCCTGCTGGCTGGTTTTATGAGCGGATGCTTCAATGTAGGTCTTGCCTTCGGAGAGGATATCCACTTCGGCACCTTCACTCCGGATATGTTCAAGACCCTGCCTGCCACCTTCCTCGTAACCGTGGGTGGTTTCATCACCAACGCCATCTACTGTTTCTATCAGAACACCAAGAATCATACTTGGAGCGACTATAAGAACGAGGAGGTTTGGAGCAACAACATCCTATATTGCGCCCTGGCGGGAGCCTTGTGGTACAGTCAGTTCTTCGGCTTGTCCTTAGGAAAGGGTTTCCTCACCGAATCCCCTACCCTCATGACCCTGTCTTTCTGCATCCTGATGGCACTCAACGTGGTGTTCTCGAACGTATGGGGCATCATCCTGAAGGAATGGAAAGGCTGCTCTAAAAAGACCATCGGCGTATTAATCGTTGGCATCATAGTCTTGATTATCTCAAGCTTCCTGCCACAGCTAGTTTAACATTAAACTTAGAACTTGGAACTTTATGATATGCCTTATTATTGAAGATAAGTTTTATACAGATAAACTAATCATAAAGTTCAAAGTTCAAAGGAAAAAAAGTTCAAAGGAAAATGAAAAGATTTGCATTTAAGATGTATCTCAAGAAGGGATGCGAAAAGGAATATGCCAAGCGCCATGCTGCGATTTGGCCTGAGTTGAAACAGATGATCAAGGACCAGGGTGTGAGCGACTACAGCATCTTCTGGGACAAGGACACCAACCTGCTCTTTGCCGTTCAGAAATGCGATAGCGATACCAACAGCCAGGACACCACCAACGTGGATCCTATCACCCAGAAATGGTGGGATATGATGGCAGACATCATGGAGGTGAATCCTGATAATTCGCCTGTCAGCATTCCGCTGGAAGAACTTTTCCACATGGATTGATATAAAGAATTTAGTTAACTTAGAAACAGAAAAAGCCCCCGAGCATCTCACGATGTTCGGGGGCTTTGTTTCACTAAACCCAAAAACTTTTACCTAATAACACTAAAACCTAATAAACCTATTACCTATAAAATGTATATTCAGTAAACCTATTTATATCAAAATATTACCAACAACACTATATCTACTATTCATAGAATATCAGATATTGAATCAATATCTGACATTCTTTATGTATCTGATGAACTAACCTATATTTTATCTTGGCAAATTAAAAGCCTTGGTCATCTCAGCCATCTCTTCCTGGCTCATGCCATCAGGCTCGAATCCCATGCATTTTGAATCGATATAGATCTTTGCGCTCTTTGAGAGCACGTCAATCTGGTCGAAGGCATCCATCACGTCCAGGCCCTTGGCAAAGACACCGTGCTTCTCCCACATCACTACATCGTAATCCTCCAGCTCCTTCAAAGTCTCCTCAGCCAGCTTCAAGCTACCAGGCAACTGATAAGGAACAATGCCCAGACCGAGCGGACAGAAAGCCTTGGTCTCTGGAATCATGCTCCAGAGCAGGTTGCTCAAAACGTCCTTGCCCATGAACTTCTTGTTGTGGCTCATGGCGATAAGCTCGATAGGGTGAGTATGAACGGTAGCCTTATAGTTGGAACCCTTCTCGATGAGACGGGCATGAACGCTCAGGTGACTAGGCAACTCTGAGGTTGGCATCACAGGATTATCGGCGATGATGACATAGCTGGCGCAATCGTCGAGGATACGGATGATAGAACCGTTCTCCATAGGCCAGCGAGCCAAGTCGCGCATACGCTTGCCTGTACCCTTGCAGAAGAAGTAACAACCCTTCAATGCTGGCAAAGCTGTACCAATCTGCTTCACTTCGCTGATAGCTGGCAAAGCCTTGATCTCGTCATCAACCAAGTCAGTTACGTTTACGGTGATATTACCACCATTACGCTCAGCCCAACCATTCTGCCAGAGGTATCCGGCAACTTCTGCAATCTTCTCGACCTCCTTTTTCAAGGCAGGACGACCTTCTAAAACACTATTCATATTATTCTTGTTATTAGCTTGTTTAAAATTTCTGCTGCAAAAATACTCATTTCGCTCCATACCCAACCTATTCTTTTGATATTTGAGCTATGACATTTGGCATAACATTTTCTGTTTTTCTGATTTCAGTAGACACTTTCAATTTTATAAAACGGAAATAGTAGAAACTCGAACAAAAGAACATGAAATCGTACAAAAATCCATAAGAAATATACATTCTTTTCGTAACTTTGCAACAAAATTAGAATAATAACGCAACAAAACAATCAAAACAAAATCAGAATGAGAAAAAGACTATTTCTGCTTCTACTCGCTTTCATCTCGATATGCCAGATGTATGCAGTAGAAAGGACAAAGCTCAATTTTAATGGGGGATGGTTGCTCAAGGTGGGCGACTTCCAGGGAGCAGAACTGGCAAACTACAAGGATGCCGGTTGGAAACAGATTACGCTGCCTCGTGCCTTCAACGAGAAAGAAGCGTTCAAGGTTTCCATCGAACAACTCAGCGACACCATCATGTGGTATCGCAAGCACTTCCATATCCAGGAAGTGGGCGACCGCAAGTATTTCATCGAGTTCGAGGGCGTGCGCTTCGGTGCCGACATCTGGCTCAATGGTAAGAAAGTGGGATATACCGAGAATGGTGTGATGGCAAGCGGATTCGATCTGACACCTTATATTATAAAAGGTGAGAACGTCATCGCCGTACGTGTGGATAACTCCTGGAGCTATCGTGAACGAGCCACAGGCCAGCGCTATCAGTGGAACGACAAAAACTTCAATGCCAACTATGGCGGTATTCCGAAGAACGTGTTCCTCCACATCACCGACAAACTCTACCAGACTCTTCCGCTCTACAATAATCTCAAGACCACAGGTATCTATATCTATGGCAGTAACTATGATATTGCAGGTAAGAAGGTAACGGTGAACGCTGAATCGCAGGTAAGGAATGAGGATTCCAAGTCTCGCTCTTTCCGCTTCTTCGCCAAGATTCTGGATGCAGACGGCAAGGAAGTGGGTCATTTTGATGGCGAAAGATACACATTGAAGCCTGGCGAAACCAAGACCGTGAAGGTGAGCGGACTCCTGGACAACGCTCATTTCTGGAGTTGGGGATATGGATATCTCTACACCGTGAAGACCCTATTGAAGGCAGACGACGGCAGCAAGATAGACGATGTCATCACCAAGACCGGTTTCCGCAAGACCCAGTTTGGCGAAGGCAAGTTCTATCTCAACGATCGTGCCATCATGATGCACGGCTATGCGCAGCGCACCTCCAACGAGTGGCCTGGCGTGGGTATGAGCGTTCCTGCCTGGCTGAGCGACTACAGCAACAAGCTGATGGTGGAATCGGGCGGCAACCTGGTTCGCTGGATGCACGTATGCCCTTGGAAGCAGGACATCGAGAGCTGCGACCGAGTGGGCTTGATTCAGGCAATGCCAGCCGGTGATGCCGAAAGAGACGTGGAAGGCAGAAGATGGGAACAGCGCCTGGAACTGATGAAGGAAGCCATCATCTACAACCGCAACAACCCTAGCATCATCTTCTACGAAAGCGGTAATAAGGGTGTGAGCCGCAAACACATGTTGCAGATGAAAGCCATCCGCGACGAATTCGACCCTCACGGCGGCAGAGCCAGCGGCAGCCGAGAGATGCTCAACATCAACGAGGCTGAATACGGCGGCGAAATGCTTTACATCAACAAGAGCAAGAAGCATCCGATGTGGTCGATGGAGTATCATCGCGACGAGGGTTTGCGCAAATACTGGGATGAACAGAGCTATCCTTACCACAAGGAAGGCGACGGACCCTTGTATCGCGGCAAACCTGCCTTCGAATACAACCACAACATGGATACCTTTGCAGCAAGCATGGTAGAGCGATGGTTTGAATACTGGCAGGAGCGTCCGGGCACCGGCAAAAGAGTAAGCGATGGCGGAACCAAGATCATCTTCTCAGATACCAACACCCATCATCGTGGTGAGGCAAACTACCGTTCGAGCGGTGTAACCGATGCGATGCGCATTCCGAAGGATGCCTTCTTCGCTCATCAGGTGATGTGGAACGGCTGGGTATCTCCTGAAAAGGATGCCACCTATATCGTGGGACATTGGAACTACAAGCCAGGCACCATCAAGCAGACAGAATATGTGGTAAGTACCGGCGACGAGGTAGAACTCTTTGTCAACGGCAAGAGTCTGGGCATGGGCGAACGCAGCAACCAGTGGCTCTTCACCTGGAAGAATGTACCTTTCGAGGCTGGAAAGATTGAAGCTGTTGCTTATACATACGATAAGTCTGATAAGAAATCAAAAGATGCCAAGACCAAGAAAGAAACAAGCCGTTATGCCATCGAAACTGCGGGCAAGCCTCATCACATCAAGCTCACCAGCATCCAGAATCCGGAAGGTTTCAAGGCTGATGGTGCCGACATGGCGCTCATCCAGGTAGAGGTGGTAGATAAGCAGGGCAGACGCTGTCCACTCGACAACCGAACCATCCACTTCAACTATCAGGGCGAAATGGAATGGATTGGCGGATTGGCTACTCCCAACGAGGAAACCAAAAGGGCACTTGCGGCCAAGAAGCAGAGCCTCGTGGTAGATAAGAACGAGACAGCAGAACAGAAGGCAGCCCGCAAGGCAGCTGATATTCTCGATTCAACAGATAGCGACAATACCTTCGATAATTACATCGGAAAGATTGATTTGCCAGTAGAATGCGGTGTAAACAGAGTCTTGATCCGCAGTACCGTGAACCCAGGAAACATCACAATCTGTGCTGGTGCTGATGGCATCAAGGGCGTGGCAAGCATCGACTTGAAGACCGAGAAGGTCGATATCGAGCACTACCTGCCTCAGTTCAGCTTGAAGGGCGACCTTTCTCGTGGAGAAACTCCATCTACCCCATCCTATACCGATATCAAGGAGACCATCGACATCACCGGTGCCGTGGCTAGCGTAAGCCAGGAAGATGTCCAGAAAACTTTCGATGACGATGAGACCACCGAATGGAAGAGCGATGGCAAGCCTGAGAATGCCTGGATTACCTATCAGTTTGCCAAGAAAGAGAAGGTAGACGAAATCACCGTGAAACTTACGGGCTGGAGAGACAAGATGTATCCGCTCGCCATCTTTGCCGGCAAGAAGAAGGTTTGGGAGGGTTACACCTACGCCTGCCTCGGCTATGTTCATGTCAAGATAGACAAGCCGGTGAAGGCGAAGGATATCACCATCACGATGATGGGCGATGCCAAGAGCAAGACCCAGCTCAGCGACACCAAGGAGCTGGCGGGCGGCAAGGCAAGCACCCTCGATTTCATAGGAATCAAGAAAGGCAAACCGGTATTGAGAATCGTAGAGATTGATTTTCTGAAGAACATCTCTAGATAGAATATTGCTTTTCTGAAGACGAAAAATTTAGCTTTCAAGATAAAAATGGTACAAAAAGACGTAGTTTTGCACAATTAAACTACGTCTTTTTTATTCCGTAATTTTGCAAACAAAATAAAACAATAAAGAACCAAGTAGCAAAAATACTTTTGCTTACGATATCAATCAATTAAAGAATATGAAGAAATATATCTGTCTCCTATTTGCAGCATTCTGCCTGATGCCGGTAGCTGCCAAGAAACAGCCAGCCGTGGTAATACTCACAGCTGGACAGTCGAACACCGATGGTAGAGTGATGAATACAGAACTTCCTGCCGAAATACAACTGCAGAAATACAAATACTGCCAGTGGAGTTTTGGCTCCAGCAGTCTGTCGGGTGAAGGAAAATTTGAGACTTTCTGGCCTCGAATCTACAATAAGAACAAACCGGAACGCTGGGCTTACGACGCCATCGTATATTGGAACGTAGAGAAGAAACTGAAGAAGAATTTCTACGTCATCAAGGAGAGTCTGGGCGGCACAGCCATCGACACCCTCTGCACCAGCACCAGCAAGCAATACTGGAATGCTTCACCAGAATACCTTGCCAAAAACGTGGCTTCCGACAAGGGCGGAAAGAGCCTGCTCAAGGCTTTCACCGAGAATATCGGTGCCTGCATCGACAACCAGCTGAGCCATCTGCCAGAGGGATACGACATCAAATTCATGCTCTGGCACCAGGGAGAAAGCGACCGCCATCAGGCAAAGAACTACTATCACAACCTGAAGCAGATGCTCACCTATATCCGCACCTATCTTGTAGAGAAAACAGGCAATAAGAAGTACGCCAACCTACCTATTATAATAGGTGGAATCTCACATAAGAGCAAGCAGTGGAGCCAAGGTGTGGAAGATGCGCAGCATCGACTTGCCCAGGAAGACAAGAATATCTATGTGGTAGATGTGCCAAATGCCAGCCTGCACAGCGATGTTCTGCACTTTGATGCCGAGGGGGCTCAGGAATTGGGCAACAAGATGTTCCAGCTTATTGAGAAGGAAAAACTTCTGAAGTAAAGACATGAGATCAATAGGTTACATTATATTTTCACTTTTAAGCATGGTACCTTCGGGCATTCATGCTCAAAGTATTTCCATCGCCAAGTATGCCGACAACAGAAAGGCTGCCATCTCCTTTACCTTCGATGATGGTCTAAAGGAGCAATACTCCATCCTTTTCCCGAAGATGAAAGAATTGGGTATCAAGGGCACCTTCTGCCTCATCGGTTCACGCATGAACCAACAACCCAAGAACCCCGAAAAGCAGACCTTCACCTGGGAACAGGCAAAAGAAATGGCGCTGAATGGACAGGAGATGACGAGTCATGGATACGACCACAAAAACGTATCAAAACTGACCCAGGATGAATTGCGATACGAGGTGCAGCACAACGATACACTTATCTATCAGCACACCGGCATCTTCCCCCGCACCTATTTCTATCCAGGCAACAGAAAGAGCGACGAGGCGGTGGCATATTGCAGTAAAGATCGTGTGGGCACACGCACCTATCAGGTTAGTCTTGGCAGCAAGCGCACCCAGGAATGGTTTGAAAATTACCTGCAAGAAGTGATTGAAAAAGGTGAATGGGCAGTAACAATGACCCACGGCATCCGCATGGGATACGACAGCTTCGGCGATGAGACCCGTCTCTGGAAGATGTTCGATTACGCCCAGAATCAAGCGCGTAATGGGAAACTCTGGATTGCTACCTTTCATGATGTGGCAGCATACCAGCAGGAGCGTGACAATACCACCCTGAAGATAAAAGCCAAGAAGAACCAGGTAATGGTTACCCCGAAGATGAAACTCAACAAGAACATCTTCCAAGTACCGCTTACCCTGATTTTGGATTTCCAACCCATCAAGGCGACGCAGGCTGGCAAGAACCTTCCCATCAAATATAAAGACGAAAAATATCTGATTCAGATAGAACCATCAAAAGGTAAGGTGATCATCAGCCGATGACCATCTTACTTTTTTTAATACCTTGCATTTTGCGAGCTCATCTTTTTTATGCACTTCCTTGACTTTTTGGCAAAACACCTAGCATATTTGTACTATTTTACATTTTTAAGAATCATAATACGGCTATTATTGGGTATTTTTCGCTATCTTTGCAAACGAAGAATAAACAATTAAGATCAACTTAATAAAACCCAATATGATGAACAATAAAAGAAATCATAAATTCATAGGATTATCCTTTGCTTTGGCATTGTTGTCTTCACTCAACAGCCAGGCTCAGTTGCTTCCTACCCCTACGCAGGAAGCCAAACCGGGCGTAAGATGGTGGTGGATGGGATCTGCCGTGGATCAGGAAAACCTGAAATGGAACCTTGACGAATACGCCAAGGCAGGTATCGGTGCCGTGGAAATAACACCGCTCTATGGCGTACAGGGCAACGACAAGAACGATATCCCTTATCTCTCGCCTAAATGGATGGATATGCTCAAATTTGTTGAGAAGGAAAACAAGCAGGTGGGCATCGAGACCGATATGTCTACCGGCACAGGATGGCCTTTCGGTGGTCCTTGGGTACCTATCAGCGAGGCGGCATGCAAGGCGGTGTTCGTGGATACCATCGTGGATGTAAAGCAGAAACTGATGGAGATAGAATTCAACGTGCCTCAGAAAGAACGTGATTTTGCCAAACTGAAGGTCATCAAGGCGTTCCCGGTAGAAGGAGCAAAGAACAAGAAACGCGTCATCGCTCTCTACGAAAGCCGTACCCGACAGAAGGTGAAGCGTGCCGCACCTGGAGGAGAGGGATACGTTATCGACCATTTCGACTCTACTGCCGTGGCCAATTATCTACAGCACATCGACAGCGCCTTCGTGGCATCGAAGACTCCATATCCTCATACCTTCTTCAACGACAGCTACGAGGTATATGGTGCCAACTGGACGCCTACCCTCCTGACGGAATTCGAGAAATTTCACGGATATAAACTGCAGGATAAGTTCCCAGAGTTCCTCGATGGCGATGCTGTGGTGGTAAGCGATTACCGTGAAACCCTGGGCGACATGCTGCTCCATAACTTCACCGAACAGTGGACCAAATGGGCAAACAAGCGTGGTGCCATCACCCGCAATCAGGCACACGGTTCACCAGCCAACCTCATCGACTGCTATGCTGCTGTTGACATCCCGGAGATTGAAGGCTTTGGACTGACCGACTTCGGCATCAAGGGACTGCGCAAGGATCCGGGAAAGACCCGTCCTAACTTCAGCGACCTGAGTATGCTGAAATATGCCCCATCAGCAGCACACATCACCGGAAAGAAATATACATCCAGCGAAACCTTCACCTGGCTCACCGAGCACTTCCGCACATCCCTGAGCCAGATGAAACCGGATATGGACCTGATGTTCTGCGCCGGCGTAAACCACATGTTCTTCCATGGCACCGCCTATTCACCTAAGAACGATCCATGGCCAGGCTGGAAGTTCTATGCTTCGGTGGATATGAGTCCTACCAACAGTATCTGGCGCGACGCTCCGGAACTGATGAAGTACATCACCAACTGCCAGACCTATCTGCAGTGGGGACAGCCAGACAATGACTTCCTGGTTTATCTGCCGGTAAGAGATATGTGGCGCAAGGATACCAAGAACTGGCTGATGCAATTCGACATCCACAGTATGGCGAAGAAGGCACCGGAGTTTATCAAGGTGATTCTCGATATCGACAAGGCAGGATTCGACTGCGACTACATCAGCGACAAGTACCTCCGCACGTGTACCTTTAAGAATGGTATGATTGAAACAGCTGCCGGAACCCGATACAAGGGCATCATCATTCCTGGCAACAACATCATGCCAAGCGACGTTATTGAGCACATATCTGAATTGAAATCACAGGGCGCCAAGATTATCAAGGGCGACAACATCAAGGCAATGGAACAGGCAGCCCAGCCTGAAATGATGAGAAAGAACCTGGGCTTGAAGATGATTCGCCGCAACAACAGCATCGGCCATCATTACTTCATCGCCAACCTCACCAGCAAGGACATCGCTTCCAGTGTGGCTCTGGCCGTGAACGAGAAGCATGGCATCTGGTACAACCCTATGACGGGCGAATATCATGAGGCAAGCATCGGCGACAAGGGCATCGAACTGAACCTGAAGAGTGGCGAGAGCCGCATCCTCATCACATCAAATAAGCCTGTAAGCGAATGGAAACTCGGTTCTAAGGTGAAGGTGAGCGAAAAGGAGAAGTTTGCGGCTGCGGATAGCAAGACCATCGACCTGACTGCCAATACCTGGAAGCTGTCGTTCACTGAGGATGCGCCTAAGGTAGGAGAAAACTTCAACCTGAAGGGCTTGAAGTCTTGGGAAGGCCTCAGCGACAAGGCGAAGGTGATGATGGGAACGGGTGTCTATGAAACTACCATCAAGCTATCGAAGGATGATGCCAACAAGCAGTGGGCTATCGACCTGGGTGATGTTCGTGAAAGTGCCCGTGTCTATATCAATAATAAATATGTAGGTTGCGCCTGGGCTGTACCATATATCCTCAACTGCAAGGATGCACTCAACAAGGGCAAGAACACCATCCGCATCGAGGTTACCAATCTGCCTGCCAACCGCATCGCAGAAATGGACCGCCAGGGCGTAAAGTGGCGCAAGATGAAGGAAATCAACGTGGTGGACATCAACTACAAGAAGACCACCTACGAGAAATGGACTCCTGTGCCAAGCGGCCTGAACAGCACCGTGAAACTCGTGGAAATCAAGTAAATATCACAAGTCAAGAATTATAGAATTTAAGAATTTTCATTCCATATCATCAGGAAAGAAGAAAAAATTCTCGTATTCTCTAAATTCTTGATAAAAAAAATAATAAACTAACATTAATAACAAGACAAATGAAGAAACTGATCTTATCATCGCTCTGCATGCTCATAGGCTTGACCTCAATGTCTGCCCAGAACGCATTGCAAAATGAAATTCTGGAAGTAGCTCATCGCACCAACAACTACTTCATGACGAAGTACAGCGACCCTACTCTCGACACATTCGTAAAGAAAGTCCGTACCAGCAACCTCTGGACCCGTGCCGTATATTACGAGGGATTGATGGCGCTTTACGAGATTGACCCTCAACAGCGCTATCTTGACTACACCGATAAATGGGCGGATTACCACAAATGGACTGCCCGTGGTAGCGTGAACGATACCGATGCCGACAACCAGTGCTGCCAGCAAACCTACATGGACCGCTACGTTCAGACAGGCGGCAAGAAGGACTTAAGCAAGGTAAAGGAGAACCTCGACCATCAGATGTCCACCAACCGGGTAAACTACTGGACCTGGATTGATGCAATCCAGATGGCGATGCCAGCCTATGCCAAGTATGCCAAGATTACCGGTGAGCGCAAATACCTGGATTATGCGATGAATTCCTATAAATGGAGCCGTGATACCCTGGCTAACGGACTCTTCAACAAGAAAGAGGGGCTCTGGTGGAGAGACAAGGACTATGTGCCACCTTACAAGGAGAAGGATGGCAGCAACTGCTATTGGAGCCGTGGCAACGGTTGGGTATATGCAGCCCTGGTACGCGTGATGGAGACTCTGCCAAAGACAGACAAGTACTATCAGTATCTGAAGAAAGACTTTATCTTGATGAGTAAGGCTATCCTGAAGTGCCAGCGCGAAGATGGCTATTGGAACGTGAGCCTCGTTTGTCCAGCCAACTATGGCGGTCCTGAAATGACGGGTACAGGCCTCTTCCTCTATGGTATGGCATGGGGCGTTCAGCAGGGCATTCTTCCTAGAGCCACCTACCAGAAGGCGATGGACAAGGCATGGAAGGCGCTTGCCGCATCTGTTCACGAGGATGGTTTCATCGGCTACAACCAGGGCACAGGAAAGGAGCCATCAGCCGGTCAGCCAGTCACCTTCACCTCAGTCCCAGACTTTGAGGATTACGGCACCGGTTGCCTCCTGCTAGGCGCCGCAGAGTATTACAAGCTTGTAAAGGGAAAAAAGTAAAAAGGCTTTTTAAAGGTAAAAGGGTAAAAAGGTAAAAGCCCAAAAGCTAAAAAGCTCCCCTTCCCCCTTTACGCCCCCGTTCCCAGCTATTCCATCGCTGGTCCCCCAAGTCTAGATCTTTAAAAAAGAACAAATCATGAAGAAATATATCTGGCTGATGGCTTGCCTGGTGGCGTTTTCGCCACTAAGCGCCAACGCCGCAAAGAAACAGAAGAAAGCAAAGAAGGCACAAACCGAGCTTTGGCCTGATGGCACAAAGATGGATGCCTGGTGCAGCAACGCCCAAAAGGTGAACGTGGATACCCTGGGCAAGAAATACGTCCTCACCGACTATGGCGTAAAGACGGATAGTACCCTGATTCAGACCAAGGCTATCCAGGCGGTCATCGATCGTGCTGCCCAAGATGGCGGTGGTGTTATCGTGGTGCCTGCCGGAACCTATCAGAGCGGTGCCCTCTTCTTCAAGCCAAAGACCCATCTCTATGTTTCAGAAGGCGGAAAACTGAAAGGTAGCGATCGCATCGCCAACTTCCCTGTGGTAGAAACCCGCATCGAAGGCGAGACCTGCAAATACTTCTCCGCCTTCATCAATGCCGATAAATGCAACGGCTTCACCATCGCCGGTCCGGGTACCATCGATGGAAATGGTTATCACTACTGGGAGGAGTTCTGGATTCGCCGCACCTGGAACCGACAGTGCACCAACAAGGATGCACAGCGCCCTCGCCTCGTCTATATCAGCAACTCCAGCAACGTAACCTTGCAGGATGTGCATATCCAGAACAGTCCGTTCTGGACCAACCACATCTACCGTTGCGACCATGTCCGCTTCCTGGGCTGCACCATCTTCGCCCCTACCAGTGGCATGCGGGCACCAAGCAGCGACGCCATCGACATTGATGTCTGTCACGATGTACTGGTGGAAGGCTGCTACATGAGCGTAAACGATGATGCCATCGCCATCAAGGGCGGAAAGGGAACCTGGGCAGACCAGGCACCGGAGAACGGTCCTGTATATAATGTACTCATCCAGAACTGCACCTATGGTAGAGTGCACGGATGCTTAACCCTTGGCAGCGAAAGCATAAAAGACCGCAACATCGTATTGCGCAACATCAAGGTAGGCAATGCGCAGCGCGTGCTTTGGTTGAAGATGCGTCCTGATACTCCTCAGCATTACGAGTATGTAACGGTGGATAATATCCAGGGCAAGACCGGCAGTTTCCTCGTCATCCGTCCATGGACCCAGTTCTTCAAGCCAGGCGATCGCAAGGACATGCCGTTGAGCCAGTGCAACAGCATCACGATGAAGAATATCCAGATGGATTGTGACAACTTCTTCGATGTAGGAACAAGCGATAAATACCGTCTGGTAGATTTCACCTTCGAGAACATCACCTGCACCGACAAGAAGATGGCATTCGATGCCAATCTCATCGAGAACACCATAGCGAAGAAAGTGAATATCACCCCTAGAGAAAAGAGCAACGGATTGAAGACCACCGGCGATGCTGACGGGTTGAAATAAAGCATCTATTTATAGAAAACAACACAGAAACGGGCTTTATTCCTAGGAATAAGGCTCGTTTTGCTTTTTTATATCATTCCTTATTTCTTTTTACCTCTTAAAATTAGGCTGTTCCAATTATTTTGCTTAATTTTGCCTGCAAAATAATATTGAGTAAGAAAATGATTGATATAAAAGGTATAACAAAGAGCTTCGGCTCCCTGCAGGTACTTAAGGGCATCGACCTGCATATTGACAAGGGTGAGGTGGTAAGTATCGTCGGACCTAGTGGTGCCGGCAAGACCACTCTTCTCCAGATTATCGGTACCCTCGACAAGCCAGATAGTGGCAGCATAGAGGTGGACGGCATTGATGTGCGCAGCCTCAGCACCAAGAAACTGAGCGATTTCCGCAACCAGCATCTCGGTTTCGTCTTCCAGTTCCATCAGCTTCTACCGGAGTTCACCGCCCTGGAGAACATCATGATTCCTGCCTTCATCGCCGGAAAGGGCAGAAAGGAAGCCAAGGAACGTGCCGAGGAGTTATTGGAATTCATGGGCTTGAGCGACAGAGCCAACCACAAGCCTGCCGAGTTATCTGGTGGTGAGAAACAGCGTGTAGCCGTGGCGAGAGCCTTGGTCAATAATCCTGCCGTCATCCTTGCCGATGAGCCATCAGGAAGCCTCGACACTAAGAACAAGGCAGAGCTTCACCAGCTCTTCTTCGACCTGAGAGACAAGTTCGGTCAGACTTTCGTCATCGTTACCCACGATGAGGGTCTTGCGTCCATCACCGACCGCACCATCCATCTCAAGGATGGAATGATAGAGAAGACGGTGGAGGCTGGAGCTGCTGATAGCCAGGAAGAAACTGCTGATAACAATAAAGAAGTTTCTGCAGAAGAATCTGCTGATAACAATAAAGTAGTTTCTGCAGAAGAACCAGACTCATCCATAGATTGCATCTAAACACCCAGAAAGGGCAGAAGCTCCTAGCCCAGGGCAACACCCTGGGTAATTACGGACGCAAACCTGTCGCCCTGTAAGGGCAAAAGCATTTTATATTCTCGAAAGTAATATTATATGGCAAAAAAGATAAAACTCGGCGATTTCAATCGCCTTCGCATCGTAAAGAAAGTAGATTTCGGTCTGTATCTCGATGGTGGTAACGAGGGAGAAATCCTCCTTCCATCCCGCTACGTTCCTGAAGATGCTGGCATCGGCGACGAGCTGGATGTCTTCCTATATCTCGACCAGGAAGAGCGTCTCATAGCAACCACCGAAACCCCTTTGGCAAAGGTGGGCGACTTCGCCTATCTCGAAGTAAAATGGGTCAACGAATTCGGAGCCTTCCTGGGCTGGGGACTGATGAAGGACATCTTCTGTCCATTCCGCGAGCAGAAGAAGCGCATGGTGCTTGGCAACTCCTACATCGTGCATATCCACATAGACGAGGAGAGCTATCGCATCGTTGCCTCTGCCAAGATTGAGCGTTATCTCAACGAAGACCATCCTCACTACAAGCATGGTGATGAGGTGGATCTCCTCATCTGGCAGAAGACCGACCTCGGCTTCAAGGTTATCATCGACAACCAGTATCCGGGTCTCATCTATCAGGACCAGATTTTCCAGTACATCCACACGGGTGACAAGATGAAGGGATACATCGGAAGAGTTCGCCCTGACGGAAAGATAGATGTCACCCTGCAGAAGACCGGTATTCAGCAAACTGCCGATTTCGCCGAAACCCTCTACCAGTATCTTCTGGACAACGACGGCGAGTGCAACCTTGGCGACAAGAGCGAGGCCGACGACATCTACGAGCGTTTCCACGTGAGCAAGAAGGTTTACAAGCGTGCCATTGGCGACCTCTACAAGAAGCGCCTCATCACCGTAAGCCCTATGAGCATCCGATTGGCTGAATAAAGCAGATTAGATGTATATATAATAAGGTATATATATAAAAGGTATATAATCGAGTAGGAGGAAAACGAAAGTAGGAGAAAAACTACTTTGTTTTCCTCCTACTCGATTTAATACATTGGATATCACAAACCATGATTTCCTATGTTTAAGGTCGCAAATTGCAACCTTAAAGATTTAATATTTTAGACGAAAAAAGCCAAGAAGCTCCTGACTTCTTGGCTGATGCTTATTTATGTTTTTTCTTGTATTCTTCTATTTCGCGAATTCATTGCTACTTATTGTTTGTTAATTTTTTAACCGCCGATTCTACTTTATCCCAAATCTCCTCTAAACGCTTCTTTATTGGACTATAGTCACTTATTGAAAAGTAATGAAAGCTAGCCATCAGGTTACCATCCATATCGGTATCGAAGTATAAGCAATTTCGCTCATCATCATATATGGTACCTTCAAGTAATAATTTCTCAAGTTCCTTACATTTCTTTTGACTTGGACATTGTACGAATATTCGAATTTCGTGGCAATTCTTGAACAAGCAATTCATAGAATAATCTTCCTTGTCTGATAGTGATGCAAACATAAACAAATCTTCACCTTTATAGTGTCCAGTTTCTTCGAAATCAGACAGATAGGTATGTTTAGTTTCATCTTCCCAATATTCCATGCTAAAATCATCTTTTAGTTTTTGGGCTATAATATCTCTTTCAGAATCGATTAAATATCTATCATACCATACACGTGGTATAGCTACAGCAATGTGTCCTTTAAACAAGCTTATGCAAACGGGTGCTTTTTGAGAAGTCATCCAGTCGTATAGTCTGATGTCTTGGCATAAGATGTTATGAGCAATGGCAAGTTGAAGATCCCAGTTCTCTAAACCATTCAGTGACACAATGTTGCTCTTGATGTACTCTTCTAAAAAGAATGTAATCTCCTCCTTGTTGTTGGCATTCTTAAATGCTGCTATAAGCATCTTTCTTATGATAGGCTCATTAATGAGGAATGTCTTTAAGAACTTTTTAGGTTCACTATCTTCTGTTACATAGCGGTTCTCTAGTTGACCATCCCATTCGTACAAATTGGAGTTGATAGCACGAAGTAGTACATGATTCTTTCGATAATATGGACTGATACCTTCCTTATCAAACATTTCTTGAATACACTCACAGTTCTTGCAGAATACTTCTATTGGCATTCCTTCTTCATAGAAGAAACAGGTAGTGCCTTTTATGAATGGATTGACTTCTACACTTTGAAACACAGTTAGCCAATCTGGATTCTCTGCAATTCTCTTGGCCTTTTCTATTTCTTCCTGGAATGGACGTGGCCAAGAGCCAATCTCCTTGGAAGCAGCTACTGCCTCAAAGAAACTGTTATTACATTTTGCCCTGGATTTGAGATCATAGAATGTACTTGCTTTGTGCTGATTCGAAGCAACAGCTTTTGTAAAATTAGATAAATTACGTAGCGTGTTGGTTGCTGGTATCAAACTGTCAATATTGGTATTCTCTATGATATTCCATACGATTCTCATCCATTTTTGGTAAATATCTGCTTCCCAATCCTCATAGCATAGTATAAATTCACAAATGGCTCCAAATACAACCAAGAGCGTTTGTGAAAACGTTGCTGTAGAATCCAGAAAGAAGTTTTCCTCTTTCTCTTTTCCCCAGGCCGGGGTGAGTGATTTGGCAATTTCTTCTTTATGCGAACAAAGTGTATCTAAGACTTTTTCTAAAGCCGTAAAATATTCTGGATGGTTGGTCAAGACTTTCTCATATTCATCAAATCCTAAATATACATTTTTATTTTTTTTGCTTTCTGAAAGTGTATAAAATGAGTAAATGGGAAGTTCTTTGCTTGTCATTTCGTTAGCTGCAACATCACTATCAATCATATATCGATAGGCAAAGAATCTACTGAAAAATCTCATATAGCTTTCATCAGAATTAGATTTGTTTTTATTCCAAAACAAGTCTATCCATTTGGCATCCAGTTTCAGAGAAATACTTTCTTCATGTGAGATTAATTCATTTTGAATGCCACCCTCTAAGTCAACCTTTTCTTCTGTCAATGCTTTACATTTTCTTAAAGCACCTGTAAATTCTGCTTTAAAATTATCAAAGACAGATAGAGGCAGACCACGAGCATTCATCTTCATATATAGTTCTTCTGAAAGATTGTACTGCATTAGGGGGAGTACATAGAATTGCAATCTCTCGGTCTTTTCCAAGAGATTATTATTTTCAGTCTTATTGTATTCCTCGTTCATAGCATCCAGCATGACAAGCATACCTGCAATGGTAGAATCTTTGTCAAAATTATGATAGTACCATCTTGCTCTACGTATGCAAACGCTTGGCTTTTCATCTTCTAAGCTGCATGAATATTGAGCTAAAGATTGGCAAAAAGCAGTAGCTGTAGCTCTAGTCTCATAGGTGAAACTTTTAAGTGCATGGACAATGCTTTCTGCTACTTCCGTATTTTGTCTTTTCTCTTTGTTAAGAAGAAACCAATGAAGAAGGAACAGAGTTGTAAAACGCTGCTGACCATCTAATAGCTCCAAGATATACTCTTTTTGATTTGTAATATCTTCAATATGCTTGATAGAACCATAGATAAAATGAAAGTCCATGATGGCATCATTTTCAGATGTCAAGTATTTAAAAATATCCTTCAAGAAGGAATTTCTTATCTTTGTTTCTGCTTCACCAAGTCTTCCTTGCGCATAGGGTCTCTGTATTCTTGGTATGATAACTTTCGAAATTACTATAGGATCCTCGTCTTTTGCGTATGAAATAGGTTTGCTGAAAATACTTCTGAATGTATATGTCTCACTCATTGTCTTTACTTTTTAATGTTTAGATAATCTTTGAGTTCATCGCAAATGTAGGCTTGATATTTATTCATGTCCTCTTCTCCCCATCGAGAGCGGTTTGTTCCGTTTTCGTCGAAGAGTTTCATGAAGACATAAGTAGTTGTAACTGGAATATAAATGCCAGCTTTCATTCTTTCAATGATTTTACGACGTTTCACCACAAATAAGCTATTACCATATGAACGGTTGGTTCCTGAGTCTAATAGAGTGAGGTTCCCAATATTATTCTTAACCTCCTCTGGTGCATCAGTCCACTCTTTTGCGATTTCTCGTATTTTCTCGATGGCCTTGTCAAGTTCTCCTTCTTCGTAAAGCTCATTTATGAAAGATCTTTCCTCTTCATTCATACTTAAGTCTTCAAGAGCTATACTAATCCATTCCTTTTTGCTTGATATTTCTTTCAATCCATTAGTTGTGAATGAATCTATATGTTCTATATCCCAACCTTGCTTAGTAAGAACATCAAATGGAAATTTATAGATAGAACTTAACTCGCTTTGGCTCTCAAGTCCTTCTGCTTGCTTATTTAAATGGTGGACATTTAAGAGCAAGAGCAAATTAAATATTCGGCTATCACCAAAGCTGAGGTCAATATGTCCCTGTTCCACTGTGATATTTTGTGTCTGATCACAAATTTTTTGTTTAAGCCAATTTTTAAATTCACCCCTGGACTCATTTTCATCCATGTGATTGAAATGATAATAACACTTCGGAAGCAAGTTGCCTTGGTACTGACTGAGCATACCTATAAGGTTATAGGTGATGACATCCTCATACCAATCTTCTATTGTATGGAAGATATTAAGTATTTCATCCCATTCCGTGGTTAATGCTTGAATCAATTCAACATTAGATTTTCCATCAAATTTGTCGTAGAAATAGTTGAACACAAAGTTATTCGTTGCGAGTTTTGTTTCACAGTCTCTTAACAGTGTATCAACTTTTCCATCAAGATTATCATCGTCTTGATTTAAGACAGAAAGAGTTTCCATCTTATATCTTAGATTAAAGATGAAGTCAATGCGGTTAGGCATATCAATTCCTTTGGCGTTTAAAAAACACCAGAAAGCATCATTTTGGAGCGTATTTTCAATATTTTCCCATTCTAAGGCACGCTGCATTTGAATATGCTCTTGCGATTCCAAGTTCTGTGTTCTGAGAAAGAGAGCTTTTATTAATTCAGCATCTGTTAGATAAATCTTACCTGTATTGATTTCTCTAAACTCTTTAATGGCATCTTTGTCATCTGCAAGTTCATACCATAATACTTGGACTGATCCATACATTGAATATTTATCTTTTTCCGCATTTAATAATGAACGGAATATGTTCAGAATATCGCTCACTTTTGTGCTTAAGTTGTATCTTTGGCACAAACTTTTTGCACCTGCAAGTTCATACTCATCAATGCTTCTTATCCATTTGTCAATAGTTTCATAGGCTTGACTCATGTGGAAAAAATCAATATTATCATTGCATTCATCATCGTTGTTTCCAATATTTGCTAAGAAAGCTGAAGACCCTTTTCTTGTGGCATAGGTAAGATGATAGAGTTCTATTTCATCCTCTTTTAAACTTTCAGCAGAAATATTGCACTTCGTAATTAAATACTTGTACAATATATAAAGAGTTGTAAGTCTTTGTTGACCATCTATGATCTCCCATGCTTCTGCATCTTTCTTAGCATCTTTTGGTAGGAATTTTCTCAGTACTTCTTTGTCTGTGATTTTTCTTGCTACTACCGGCTGCAGACAATAGTACTCACCTTCGTTGATACCTTGTATTCGCTTGTTAAAAGTGCTACTTGCATAACATAATAAGTCACTTAGTAGTTGAACCACCTGGATGCTGGTCCATCTATAGCCGCGCTGATATGAAGGGATATAAAAATAATACCCCTTCATAAGTTCTGTTACCGCTTTTCTGTCAATACTATTAACCATAGCTTTGCTATTTTATCTTTTTTAGAACATCCCTAAATTTGGCATAGTTGACCACTACACCATCATCTAAGTCAAAATTAATTTGTGCTTATCCACTTTACATGGTAAGGCTCTGCAAAGATAGTGAAATTTGTTTAGAATCAATACTGATTTACTCGTTTTTTCACTTTTTTTGGGGATTTATATTGTAATCTGTGCGAAAATTCTGCATAGAAGTTGTTTCATCTTGTTAATTATGTCAATATCGTATAATTTTAACTGGTATTTGCTTGGCTATGGCCATATCTATAAGTTGCTTTGTCCTTGTACTCATTCCATCCCAAAAAGCAATAAGCGCATTAGCTCTTTCTACCATTTTAATGTTTGAAATACCAGCAGCACTTCGGCCGAATCTATCCCATTCAGCAAAGTTAGATTCAACTAGGATTTTTAATTCTGCTGGATAGTCTTTTTATCAATTCTGTTGTACCAATGGAAGTTCCTGAGAGTAAGATGACATGATGCGTCTTAAGTTTGTTCTCAAGGTAGAGGCAGCATTTTTCTTTCATCAAATCACAATTGAAGAAACTGCTGCTTCCTGCAATAATAACTCTATATTTTTCCATACCATTTTTGTAAATATTCCCAGTAACAATTTGGAATGTGTATTCGGTTAGGGCGCCTTTGAAGAAAGCAATGTTTGCATAATAACTTCGGCATCTTTCTGCTTCGTCCTTAGCAGGATGAGCTGGTTTGTCATGTTTGCTGAGTCTGCATTTAGGGGTTGCAGTTCTCTGTTTGATATTATCATTTCTGACAGCGTTACCAGCATTGGAAATGAGGCATTTTTATTTTGCAATTCTTTGCATAGCCTTGTTCTTCCTGACACCGTGGTGGTAAACCAGGACGACGACATCCATGGCATCATCATCGAGAACGCCAAGTATGCCGACATCAAAAATCTGAAGCTTGCCAACGGTGAGCCTATCGCCACGCTGAAGAGTTATCTGGAGGCAGGCAAGAAGCTTGCTCCCATGCAGCTGATTCTGGAAATCAAGGCACATCAGACTCCTGAGCGTGAAGACAGATGCGTAAAGGCTTGCCTTGATTTAGTAAAGGCAACCGGCATGGAGAAGCAGGTGGATTACATCTCCTTCAGCATGCATGCCTGCGAGGAACTCGTGAAGCTGAACCCACATGCCCGGGTTTACAATCTGGGCAGCGACGTGGCTCCCAAAGTCATCAAGCAGAAAGGCTTTGCCGGCATCGACTACTATGGTGGTGCCCTCCTCAAAAATCCGAACTGGATTAAAGAGAGTCACGACCTGGGCATGAAGGTGAATGTATGGACCATCGACCAGATGAAGGAGATTCAGAAATGCGTAGATTCCGGCGTTGACTTCATAACCACCAACAAGCCAGAAGAAGCCAAGAAGATTGCCGAAGGCAAGCTCAGCTTCAAGTAAAGAATAAAAGGAAAAAATAGAATATGAATTGAGAATTCAGCAAATAGCCAAGATGCTTATTTGCTGAATTCTTTTGTTTTTGTATCTACCCTTTATTCTTCGACAACAGCATCCAATACGTTCCGCAAATTACCTATCAGATAAAACGGAAGATTGATCAACGTAAACTCCTTGCCATGAATGGTCTTGACCTTATCTATAGAATAAGGCTTTGACCAGATACGGATGGCTATGTTTACATCAGAACTATCCATAAATACCTGGAGAGAACGGAGATGGGCATTGGTTCCACTCTTTACCTCTATCGGATAAAGCTTGGAGTTATGAGTAAAAATGAAATCAACCTCTGCACCATTATTCGGCTTTGCCCAAAACGAGCGATGCTGTCCCACCCTATCTTCCAAAGCCAATAACTCCTGAGCCGTAATTTGTTCTGCAATATGCCCACGCCAACTGTCCACCATATCGGTAGAGCCAATGATTTCCTTTCTGATCCCCGCCTGATAGTTCACTAATCCCGTATCAAACCAGATGAGTTTTGGCATTCGTTTGGTCTCAGGAATAATCGGCAACTGGGTAGAAGATACAGGGTAAACTAGCTCCAGAAGCATAGCCTTCTCCAACAATCTAAATGCCTCGCCCACCTCTCTTGACTTATAGCCAGAATTGGCAAAGTTACCTAACGTAATGGTCTCACCCGAAAAAGCCCAACCATAGGAGAGGATGAATCTCACTACGTCTGTCAACTTATTACCTCTGACGTATTTTTCAGAATCATCCTTATAGGCTTGCACCAGAGTTTCATAAACATCTTCGATACCAATGACATCCTGGGTTTCAGCATACTGCTGCACAGCTTCAGGCATACCTCCCACAATGGTATATTGATTAAAAAGATGCATCAACTGTTCATGGAAGGCAACCGTATATTCTGCCTTCTGCGAGAGTACGGCAAGCAGATTATTCTTGCCGATAGCTCCCAGGAATTCCGAAAACGAACAAGGTCGCAAAGCCAGATATTGTACTCTTCCTACAGGGAAACTGACTTTAACATCCACCAGATTCTCCAACAGACTGCCAGCTGCAATAACATACAAATCAGGTCTCAGTTCATAGAAATACCTGAGAAGTGCTATGGTTTTAGGAGAATTCTGTATCTCGTCGATGAAAACAAGGGTAGTTCCTTCTTTCTTAACCTTACCGGCACTGGCATACAGCATATTCACCAGGTCGTCTAAAGGAATCTCCATCTCGAACAACTTGGCATTCTCATTTCTTTCCAGATTGAAATATAGATAATTATCAAACTGAGAGCCAAACTCATTGACCACAGTTGTCTTGCCAACCTGTCGAGCTCCTCTCAGGATAAGAGGCTTATGCTTTTTGTCTTGCATCCAAGCCTCCAGTTTACTGATGATATTTCGTCTAAACATACGCATTTGTTTCAAATCAGGGGCAAAGATACTACTTTTTTGTCGCAAATCAGCGGCAACAGCGTTAAAGTTTGTTGTAAATCAGGGACAACTAGGCATATCA
>NZ_JBNPLT010000029.1:0-42563 GCF_050313615.1 Prevotella sp. SGI.167
GTAATTAACAACATTGAAGACTTTTGTCTTTTGCATTTCTGTTTTGTCTCTTGTTTCTTCCATATTATCTGATATTTTTGTGTTACGAATTTATATCTTTATGAATATAGAGTGAAACTAGTAACCATTTCTATCATCAAAAATCCCTCAGCCCATTCGATTTTATATCAAATTGAGCTGAGGGAGACGATTTTCTTTATTCTGTAATTATTCTCACCTATATCATAGACATCCTTATTTTTAGCTTGTTGTTGTATATTTTATCTCCTTAATCACAAATACTGTTATTTTATAAATCTTTCCAATTTAGGCTTCAAATCCTCATGTTTGGAATAGTCAAACAATAAGCACTTGTTTGCATCCTTAAAAGGTATGACAGCATGATATTCACCTGCCGCAAAGCAATCAATCTGATAAGGATGGTAGGTCAGGATGATTCCTTCTGGTAACACCGCAAAATGAGTCAAAGGAAAATCCTTCTCAGTAAATGGCTTTTCATTGTAACCTTTCCATCCAGCCCATTCATCACAAGAATAATTATGATCAAGTAAAGACAGCATGACATCATCCATGCCACTCATTTCTAGCATAGGGCAATGGAAAGAAAAAATGCTATGTGTAAAATCCGCCCATGAACTTTCACGTTCATAGCAGAAATCATACTCTTTCTTCAAACTTTTCAAAACCAGATGCCGAAACTGTTGCATCATAGCAGGTTTCACGGAGTTGTTTACATCAAGCAGCCCTCCTCTTCTCTTATCGTAAGTGATATAGTATTCACGAGGCAACTCATGAAGTCCACCATTATACAAACTTGCTTTATAATAATAAGTGGTATAGTCATCACAATCCACTATCATCCTCACCTTAATGTCACAAGTCATTCTCAACCTTAAAGTGTCTCCAGTTTGATATTCTGCCCGGCAGAGTTTTTCCCATAAAGCTCCATATTCATCCAATGAATGCTGCATATCATTTAGCGTCTCACACTTACCTGTTGGAATTTCAATATTGTGTTCTAGCAGGAAAAAAGCATCATCCTTTATGGCAGCTATTATCCATTCGCGAATAGCCTTGTCTGCTTCAGAATTAGCCTTCGGAACTTCCAAATCCACGCTAAAACCAGCTTCCATACTTTCATGTTTGCTACGAGGCTTGATATAGTAGTTCTTCATCAGCTTCTCTGTAGATACATCTTTTTTATTGCCTCCGGTCTTTTTCGCATGATATAGGTTGCCAAATGGGACATCTATTCTTTGCGCTCCTGCCACCAGAGTCAACACACCATTTTTCTTTGGTTTGCGGCAGAACACATCATCTTGAAGTCCAACATATTTCCCATCGGAGAAACAAATCGTATCAGAGTTTGCAAAAAGATGCAGGTTGTTCCATTTGCCAAGATAGTACAATCCTGAAGCATCACATTGAGACGAGAACAACACTTTTTTATCTTTTATGTCATAAACCTCCTTGTCGTCTATGCTCACAAAGTCAGTAGTATTATCAATTGACGTAATATCACTCCCACCAATTTGAGGATAATAGAAACCATTACGCTCATACTTTAAAAGATAGCATGGTGTTCTATCGTTAGAATGAGTATAGTTCCATACGATAAGCAGACTATCACCAATTCTTTCCCTGATATCAAATGTATCACCGTCCAACGTTATCTTATTTTCATCAAGTATTACACCCTTTAGACCGACACCTATTTTCAAATCTGAGCATGACAATAGGGATAGGTACATCATGATAACTGCCAATACTACATAATATTTCTTGTTCGTCATCGTTAATTTTTTATCTTTTCCATATCATCACCATTTATTTTGCAGTTTCATTTTCTATTTGCCGTGGCTTAGCAATCAACTCCAATCGTTTTATATCATCCTCTGTCAGTTGAATATTTCCACCACTTTTATAATAGTCAAGTACTCGTGCAGCACCTTTTCTTCCAAGCACAGCCCTTTCTTCTGCCTTCATATAGTATTCAACCGCTAGTTGTTCTTCTGTCTTACCATTTTCGTCAGGCTCATAATAGAGATTGCCAAGAAGGCTATAAATAAGCGGCACTTGTTCTGCAATCATCGCAAGTTTAGCAGCGTCAGCTCTTACGAGGTCTTTTCCATCAGGAACCATGGAGAAAATTTCTGCCAAAGAGCAACCTTTATTTGCAGCTTCTCTGATAAGGTTTTTCGCTGTAATTGTATCTCCTTGATCCATCAAAACAAAGGCGAGAAGCGTTTGAGCTTCGGGACTATCATTTCCACGAAGTACTTGCATCACACTGTCGGCACTTTCTTGAATATATGACTTGTAACTACCCATCAACATATACAAAGTTTTGAATTCATGCTCGTTTGGCAAATTTTTAAAATAGTCATCCATTGTTTGAATACCACCAAGTTCCTCTGCAATAGCCGTCATTGTTATCATCCCTAACAAGTCCTTCTTTACTCCAAAACCGTCACGATAGCAATCTGCTAATTTAAGATATGCCGAACTATCCCCCCAACGAGCTTGATTGAACAATGACGCAACAGAGTCTTTAGGAGAAACCGTCATGACTTTCTGTGCTGTCAACTTTTGTAGAGATGACGTTTCTTCCATTACCTGTTGTTCCGAACAACTTGCAAGGAGCAACATCATTATTATATATAAGTAGCAATTCTTCATCTTAATATTCTTTTTATTCTTACTCAACATAGCGTTTACTTTTCCTTATATGAATACCCCCAAACTTATTATTATTCATATCTCAATACCCTAATCCGTGTCGGGTGCAACTTCTAAAAATGTTATCGTCATTTTATTGCCTTTCCTGTCAACTAAACGATTTGATTACTAGAGCCATATTATCACTCAAGCACACATTGATAAAAAACTAGTTGATAGTTCCTAATCTTGTAGTACCTGTAGTTGTTGTTCCACCCTTTCCTTTAGCAGAGCACTTAACAAAATATTTCGTATCTTTCTTCAAACCAGTTATGGTTGCAGTAATAAGGACTCCCGATACTGTGGCTGTAACATATTTAGTTGGGTTGGAACTTGTACCATAATATATTTTGGCAGATGTCACTTTGGCCTTATCCCTATTATGTATTTTATAAACTACCTTCATCTTGGTTGGATAGGCAGTATAATCATAATAGTCTATATCCGGTTTCTCGTAAGAAGTAGAAGGAACAGTACCACCTGAACCACCATTATCTTCATTTGGCTTATCGTTAGAATCCTCCTTCTTATCATCTGAAACGTGATTTCTTACACCTCTAACTGATGCTCCATAACTAACATTATAGGCTGCTGGTAGTTTATTTTGTCTTCCGACATAGATATATTGTGCACTGGTAGATTTTGGTTCACCTGTTGCGGTCCAATAATATCCCGTAATACCCTCTCCAAAGCAAGTAGCATTTGCACCATAAGTATACCCACCAAAAGGAAATAAGATGCTATTACCATTCTTTGAAGTAAATTTCACACACGAAATGCCATTAACAGTTACCACTCTATGAGTGCAGTTCTTAATTAATTCCTCAAACTCTTGGGTTGTAGGCATTCGCCACCCATTGCCAAAATTTGCAGCAACTATGTCCATGTCAGAACCACTAATATTCTGCATTATATTATCAGCAATATAACTTACCTGAGTTCCTGTTGGATCTCCCCAACAATAATGTCCGCCATACTGCGTTGGAGTTTTTGCACCAACATTACAACTTGCCCAATCTACACTGAGTCCCATGTCAACTGCTTCCATCGTAGTAGACATAGCCAAAGACTCATTTATAGGCATAAACTCATCGTCATCTTTGCTGCATGACATCATTACTACACATGCAAAAATAAGAAGGATATTATTTAAAGCTTTCATTTTTCATACAATTTAATTAGTTAATAATTTTATGCCCTAGATTCGTGTCGGGCACAACTCTAATTTTTTCAGTAATTTAAATCTATTTTCCTTGTACTAGAGAGAGAACCAGTAATGTCTATATAAAACCATTAATAACTGGTCGGAATTTCCTCTATATAATGATTGTAATCAATTTTATATCTGAGCAAATAGATATTATCTCCATAAGGTGATATGGGCTCATTCATTTCTGTCAGTCCATAATCATCCCCATCGCAATCTATCGAGAATGTTCCATCGTCATATTCATAAACAGGATACGTCTTCTCACTTCTTGTTACCTGTCCATCTCCATCCATCTCAAAAACACTTGCATACCCACGAAGTCTTCCTGAGTGTAAATAAATATCAGTCAATAGCTGAACTTGTCTTTCAGTATTACCACAAGATGTTATACCAGTAAGACAAATAAGCATCACGGCAACCAATAAATAATAGTTCTTCATAACTTAACACCCTTATCTGTGTCGGGCACAACTTCTAAATTGTTTTTACCGTTTATGAAAAGTATTGAAACAAAGTAACCTATTTTTTGCAAATTATTTTCTCTTTCAAATACCCTGAGGCAAAATCCAAAGTTTTAATGATATGCGGTACTATATCTTTTGCAACCACTTTATCAGATATTTTATGGTCATAATCTAAAGATACCTTACCCTTATCTTTCTCCGACAACAATGCTTTAATGAATTTCACATTTCTATTGGTTTCATTTACTGCCTCTTTTAAAACATTTAAATCCTCTTCAGCAATTCCCGATACAAAAGGAATACAAAAGCGAATCATACTTTCGTCTTTGCCAACCACATAGAAATACACCTGGTCATTGTACCTAAAGTGCCAGCCTAATGATGGCAATAAAATGATATTACCACACATTCTACGAATCTCGTTTACTATTTCTTCCTGTTTCATAACTAAAATCATTTTGTTTTACTATTTATGAAATCTAGGAGAAAAAAGTAACCTTTAGTCTCAGAAATATCAAGTACTAAGACTGATGTCTGTAACTAATCCAGCATGACAAATGCGGCCCAAAGGTATGGATCAGGATGCTTTTTACGAATAATCTCTTTGGCTTCCTCAAAAGCTTTTCGTTTGTTCCAGGCATTATTCTTATCTGCTAGCCGTTCATAGAAAGTAGTCATAAACTCGGAAGTAGTCTTATCACTAACACTCCATAAAGACATAACAATAGTACCAACGCCTGCCTTTTTAAAAGCACGTTGTAAACCATAAACTCCTTCAGAAGTTATTTTCCCTTGTGCTGTCTGACAAGCAGAAAGAACAACCAAATCCGTTCCCCTAAAATCAAGATTAGCAATATCTTTTGCTGTTAATACGCCACCAAGAACCCCATCGACTTTTTTCTTTCCTAACCATGCCGCATTACCACCAGCAAAAACCAAACCCGACAAAGACATAGCGTCAGTATAACCCTTCAGAAAATTTTTGTCTTTAGCCTCAATAGGAGTATAGTAGAACCCATGTGTGGCAATATGAAGTATTGATGGGGCTTTACCACTCAAAGCAATAAATGATTCGGCATTACCTTTAGATTTTATGAACGTATTTATCTTATAGCCACTATTTTTTAAGGTATTCCCTATGTTCATTACCTCCTCTTTAGTTTTGCTCAAATCTTTAAACCCTTTTTCACCATATTCAGAACGCTCCACCCATGCTAAATCAGATTTATCATAACATTTGCTTTCCTCTTTCATCTTTTCCGGTGACAGACTATATTGCAAACCACCATAAAGAACTGCAGTTTTATCATTTGTCTTAGCTTTCTTCTTTAATATTTCTCTAGCAGAAGTGAGCCTGACAAAATTATAATGCTGCCCTAATGTTGTTCCATCAGCAAGAGGCAATGCTTCTAATGCTATGGTATGGATAACTCCCGACGGTATATAATATATAGTACTACCTGTTGGAATTGATTCTTTCAACGGCATCCATATCAATTGTGTTGCCTTATCTTTCAACAGTTCATAATTATAGAGCGAAAACGAATTCATTCCACCTAACAGCGAATCTAACTGCTCTTGAGTAAAACATTGTTTTAAAAGAGGATACTCCCTCTCTTTATCACATATAAAAACTACATATTGATGTATTGTATCTTCCTTTTGGAAATACGAGAAATCCATCAACACTTCATTTTTTGTCAAGTGATTTTTAACCATGTCATAGTCAATATCTAAATAGGCTTCATATTCTTTAAAACCCTGACATTTACTACTCAACTGTTGCTCCAATTCTCTTTGATAAATTGTCAAACTATCAATTTCATTTCTATTGTATTCATAATTATTTTTGAGAGCCAATAATCTATTATTCAATGCCAACAAGTTCCGATAACAAGAAATATCTTCTTCTGAACCCTCATTGCGAACTATATCAAGAACCGACTTTTCTGATTCCAATAATAGCGATTTTGAAAACAACAAAGCATTATAACAACTTTCTGTCAATTTATTATTGTCGTATCCGCATTTTACAGCAAATGATGCCATACCACTAAGATTTTTCAACGTTTCCATCCAAAACAGTTCTCTTTGTGACGGAGTTGCATATCGCCATAATTGTTTTAAGTTTCCAATAAAGTAATTCATAGAAACCCGAAACAAACGGTCTGCCTCTGTTATATTTCCTCGAGCACCTTCAATGTTGGCCAAAGCGAATAAAGTCTGATAATAAGAACCAGATTTATCTCCATATTTATTCTTACATGCTCTTACATATCTGCTATAAGTAGCAAAAGCATCATTATAACGTTTTTGTACGAAGTATACTTCTGCCTTGTTCAATAGACTTGCAAATTTTGAAGGAGAGTCCTCTGTCCTTTTGCCAGCAAGAGAGTTGTATGCTTTATTAAAATACTCTATTGCTGTTTCGTATTTCTTAAAATCGGCATAGCAACAACCTTTAATATTATAAAAATTAGCAATTACTTCTTTATCTTGATACGAATGACCAACGCCGCGTTCCAAACTGTCCAAACAAGCAAAGGCTTCCGTGCTGTCATTGTTCAAGGCATAGAGTTTACATAAATTACTGTAAGAAAGGTACTGCTGATCACTGCTTCTACCATTTAATTTCTTAGTCTGTTCTATATGGCTCTTAGCAAATCTGATTGCATCTTTGTATTCCTTTTGTTGTTGTTTCAAGTTCATCATGTTGCTGTAATAATCAAGTTTTGCCTGTTCGTGGTCAGAAAAAGACAAATCCTGCATCGAATTCCAACACTTTTGTAATTGAGTCTCTGCCATGGCTAACTCATTTCGGGCAAAATATTCTTTTGCCCAATATAAGTGATATACAGTCTTTAACTTGGCAGAATTGGTCACATTATAAAGAGAGTCTAACTCTTTCTGATAATGGTTGTAGCCAACAATGTTACCAGTAGTTCTATACAAAGAAATTAAATTGACCACAATTTTTGCTTGAACAAAGTCATCTTTGTATTCTACTGCCATTTGCAAAGCATCCTTATAATGATTGTTAGCTTTTTCCCATTCGCCCAATGCCACATTCAATGTTCCCATTGCCTCTACGGCTTGAATCTGAAAAGCTATATCACCAACATCACGATATCCCTTTTGTGCTTTACGCAAATGTTCATATGCTACATCGAATTTTCCTGCTAAAACATCGAATGAACATTGAGCCATCCAATAATGTGGACTTCCGTATCTGTACGGATTTACTTGAGCCCATGCGCAACATACAGACATGAACCATATTATTGCGCCCGATACAAGATATTTATACTTCATGACCTGCTTTATTCATGCTGCAATATTATGGTATCTGTTGATATTGAGTCAGTTGCAGAACTATCTGCTGGCACTTCCATTTCAAACACATCGTTTTCTTCACCACGCACATTACTATTTGTGGATTCATAAACAAACAAAGGTTTAATAGCAAAGAAGCCAATAACCAATATGGCTGCAATACCCGAGAACCATACCAGTTTCTTTCTGAAGTTAGACTTATGTCCTACTATTTTTATATCTTCAGCTACCCTATACTCAGGACGAGGACATGAACAAGCCTTAATACGCATTTCATCCTGTGCCTCATATTCCTCCTGGAATTCAGCCATAGCTTTCAGTTTATCACCACGGCTTTTCAATGCCTTCTTTATATTCTTTGTCAACTCATACTGCTCCTTTTTATCAGCATCCTCTTCTATCTCTTTCAGAAACTGTGCCTTGGCTTCCTCCGACATATTGTCTCCATGAAGCAGGTATTCGTCTATTCTATCTTGAAAATTATTATCCATATCCGTCTGCCTTTTTATGAGTTCAAATAGTTATGATAAATGTTCTTTGCAGAAGTGCGCAATGCCTCCATGCACTTGTGCTTCTTCGTTTTGAGCGCATTCTTCGAGTCAATGGTCGGAATCTCCAACAGAATAGTATCCAAGTCCTTCTCCTCATAATAGAACTTGCTCAATATCTCGCTACACCGCTCCGACATATGAGATATTACATCAGCAATGATATCGAGCATCTTGTTGTCTTCTGAGTCATACAGCATATTGATGTACTGCTGCGCATCAAAACCTTCCTCCTTTACTTTTCGTCCCATTTCCGTTTCTGGGTCAGCGTAAGAAGGATGTTCTCTAACCCATTCCAGGTATTTGATTCGTGCGATTCCCATAAAGTAGGTAAGGATGCTGCCACTCAACGGCTCGTCATTCTTGCCCATCACTCTATCTTCACTTGCATAAATCTTTCTTCTCTCTATGTTTTCCCAAAACGCAATAAATGTATTTTGAAAGATTTCTGTAGCTGTTTCCTCATCTGCAAAGAATATACCACGATAACTTGCCCAAAAGTATCGTGAGCAATAAGCATACAGTTCAGATTGAGCTTTTTTATTTCTATTGAACATACCCGCAATAAGCCTAGCCTCCAGCTGCGGCGTTGTGCGCATTTTCATTATCTTTTCCATTTATTTATAATAAAACAGTGTCACCACAGCCTACAATAATATAGGCTGAGATGACACTAAGTCATAAAAATACAATATATATCTTACGTATTTCAATTTGCTTCTACCAATTTCCCAAATTACTTGTAAGAATGAGATGACTTTGGATGGCCACAACAACAGATGGAAGGATGATTGTTTGTCGGAACAAAAGCTGGGCAACGGTAGTTTCCGTTCTTAAGACCACACTTTGTACAGTGTCCATCACCGTAACCTTCAACATGTACATCACTCATTTCTGAAGTATGATTTGCTGAAGCAAACGAACTTAAACCAATTGCAGAGATTGTAGAAACTGCAATCATTGAGAACACGAATAACATTTTTCTCATAATCATATACCCTAATTCGTGTCGGGCACAACTTCTAAGTTTTATAATCTATCTGTTTATGAGAGATAGAATTTAAAAGTAACCCTCAAATCATAAAAATAATTGTTTTTCTTATTTTTTCAGTATATCAATTATTTTATATCTGTTTATATCATCCCCTGTCATTACAGCATGCTGAGACCTACCAATCGTATTTATATCTACAAGTCTCTTGAGCTGCCTCATAAATTCAGCATTATTTCCAGTCGGATTTCCCACAAGCAGTTTAGATAAGGCATAAGTCAATTTCCCTACAGTCGGTTTTTTCATCTCCAAATTCACCTGGTCACTCTTACAGGCACTGATGGTTATCCACCTTTCCGAAAGGGGTTGAGCTCTAGGATTAGCAACCTCTTCCTTCACAAAGAAAGCTTTAATGGCTTGGAATACTTCCTCTACACCACGAACCACCTCTTCTTCACCCCTAGTAGCATCTCCACTATGACAGGCATCTATCGCAACCAATATTTTTCCTTTATCCCCTACTTTCTTGCGAATGGCATTAAGATAAAAATTAATCTCATCATCGGTCAGATGTTTCTCTCCATGATCCTTGGCACATGCAAACCTATAAGCATCATACGGTATCCAGCACTCATCAAGCCCATCGGCTTCATCATTATGAATATCCTTCATCTGCTGACCATGCCCAGAATAATGAACATATACTATATCACCTGGCTTACTGGCAGAAATCATTTTCTTGAAACCGGCAACAATCCCCGCCTTCGTTGCTTTTTGATTAATCAAAGTTGTTACCGATTTAAAGCCTGCTTTTTTTAGATAGCCTAAGACATAAGGAACGTCCTTATCACCATTGATTTTATTCCACTCCTTATCTTCCTGCTGTCCCAACCCAATAACCAAAGCTCTCTTTGTCTGAGCAGTAGCAGACAAAGAGAGCATCAATGAAAGTATATAAGGCAATATTACTTTTGCCATATCATCACTCAATCTCACATTAAATTTTCGTACGTATAATCATTGGTCATCCCAATTTTTCATTTCTTCATCCGTGGTTCTTGCTCCATGAATTAATTTTTCGATGCCCTCATTGCTATTTAGAAATTCCAACAAACTCGCCTTTTCCCCATAAAGGACTATTGTGGATGCGTCACACATACAATGAGGATGTAACAAATGCAAGGAAAGATAGCCATAATCTTCATTATGTTCATTTTTCCGTATTTCTAAAGCGACAGATCTCGCAAACCAGTCATTGGAAGCCAATACAAAACTTTCACTGATGTTATATTCTATGTTTTGCATGGAAACAAGCTTTTTGGATAGAGCTGATGTTATTTGACGAAATTGCTTATAAACAAATTCATCCTCTTCATTTACAGGTTCTGGCTTTTCCCGACGGAATAAATTCTTGAAATATGTAAATAATCTCATTTCTTTTTTACCCTAAATCCGTGACGGGCGCAACTTCTTAGTTTTGTCATTTTACTTTTTTATGAGATACATAAGATAATAGTAACCTATTAATCATCCCCAAAAGCTATTCAAATCCAGACCTTTCACCATCCAAGCGTAAAGTCATAGCAGACTTATCGCTAGTAGAAATTAGCTGTTTTTTGGTTTCATCCCATATAGCATATTTCCAAATCAAGCGATTCTTGTCAAAATAGTAAGACTCCACATCACCTTCCATTGGAGCTTTATGACAATCAGCAACCCGGCGAATATCATCTTCGCCTTTCACCCAATAAAGCCATTGATTGAACTCTAACGAGGTATTATTGTCAGAACACAAATAATATTTTCGCTTCTGAGCATCTTCAAGTTGAAAGATACTACGTACAGCAACAAAATCTCCAAGGCATATCGCCTCATAACCTTTCTTGCGTTTCAGAAACAAATACGACCACCAAGGTTGCCGATTATAACTAGTACCATAGTTGAAGATTCCGGCACAATGATCAGGAGTTTGCATTTCAACCAGGTATGTAATATCAGGGCTATAAAACGCAGCGCACATCATAAGGCATTCCCCATAAACCATATCTGTATATTCAGGTCCATGGTTGTTGACGATAGCTGTATTGAAAGATATGGATCTCAAACATTCGCTCACAAGAGTATCCGGGAAAAACTGAGCCTTTCCTTTACGATATGCTTCGATTCTTGCAACACACCTCTTTACCTTTTGATTAGTTGTATCCTCTTCAGGCAACCAAATAGGAATAGGATGTTTTGCTAAGATAGAATCAAAGAAAGATACCAAGTTTTCTATTTGATCAAAATCATAATACCCCATCTTTGCGTGCACTATCCTCTCATCGTCGTCACTGATGGTTGTAGTATCAGCAATCCCCATTTCTCTAATATTTACTATAGAATCATTATCTGAGTCCTCGCTACTTTGTTTATGATGGCAACCTGCCTCCATAAACAAGACTATCAGTATTAATAAATATTTGATTTTCATTTAAGTTATTTTGAGCGGTATCGTCAAAGTATCATAAGCTGTACATTTGATATTATCAACTAATCATCAAATCCAGTCAAGCAAAGCACTGATAATAATCAACACTCCAATAATCTTCAATATCGTTGCTATTATACCACGAATGTTCAACCATGCAGGAACTCTGTTTATTAACAGCCATCCAATGAGGATACGAACTGCGGTATGAATAAATGCATTAATCATATATGTATAAAATAATATTTATTCTATGGTTTGCAAGAGTTCTACAAGATGATTAACTTTTATACCAAAATTAAAATTTTGCGTTTTGTCAAATCCTGCAAAATTAACAGCAACTACTTTACCTTGCGAATCTAAGACTGGAGAACCACTAGAACCATGAAGAGAAGGAATCGTATACATGATTTTGTCTTCATCGGTATTTTGGCTAACTTCACCCTTGGTAATCTGAGCTTTCAATCCTTCTTTCGTAAGGGCTAACTGTGGACCTAAATTAAATCCTATCATATATAACGTTTTACCTGCTAAGGAACTTGCTCTTTTTTTTCTTTTATTTTCTTCATCATCTCCATTTCGCATCGAGCGTTTAGAAGTTTTGCTCATAGACATATCAAAAACAAATAACTTTTTAGGAGTTTCTTTTGTTTTCAATTGAATTAGAGCCAAATCATGTTCCTCATCAGTAGTCACAGTAACACAATCGGTAAAATCATCAGTATTCCTTACATGGGTATTATTAAAAGCAACCCCGATATCACTATGACGAGAATAATCACATTCTGCTGAATTGATCCGATTAATTGCATTGACTAGTTTTTGATTACCGTCTCTTTTCTGTGCAAGTTCTTGATATTGACTCATATATTCAGAGTTACCTGCATCAATTAGCAGCCTAAGTTCTCCTAAGCGCTCAGTCTGTTGATTAACAGCATCTTGTACTTTATCCGACAAATTATTGAACGCACCAACTATTGCAGCCCTAACATCCTTTGTTGAAAATGTAGGACTAGCAACATGTGCATTCGTAGCTATCAAGCCATCTTTTGAAACAAAAAATCCTGTACCATAGCACGTTACTGGCTTTACCTCATTTTCATCAAAGGTTACTCCTTGAATATTTCCCTCATCATCTATACCTGTAAAATATACGGTAAGATTTGAATCGAAATCAATACTATAATAATATGTATTTTTTATCAGTACAACCCCAGATGCTTGCTTAGCTTCTAACGACTGAACAGATACTTTTTTATTTTTTGTTTGTGTTCCCCCACATGCAGATAGGAAAACACACAGAATTGCAAATAAATACTTTTTCATCATTCTATGTCTTGTTGTTTGTTCAAAATGTTTTTAGGTATAATATAAATCAAAAAACGCTGATTTGACACTTCATTAGCTTCACGCATGGAGTTTGGATTAAATCGACCATCACCGCTACCTGCTATCTGTAGCTCACATTTAGAGCCAAAATCTAACTTACAAGTAGCTTGCCAAAATACTGCTAATGCAGCAGCTCTCTTAAAACTCAACTCATAGTTACTCCATGTGAGTTTGTCATTATCATACGAAGCTTGTCCTTCAATAATAAGCAAATACTGATTAGCACTATGCTTTTTAAAGAAATCTTCAATTTGCTTCCCTGCCGCAGCCAATTTCCTACGAGTTTCAGAACTAACGCTAGTCAGAGTATATTGAGCGATAGGAAAATTACAATTTACTTTCAATATGAATTTCTCATAATCTTTGCGATACTCAAAATATTCTCCGCGTAAATCTTCAGTAGAAGCCTCTACCTTTCGAATATTTTCAAGTTCTCTTTCCGTTGCGTCATTTTTCTTTTTAAGCATTATAGTGGTCAGAGCAAACAAGACCAACATAATGAAAAAAAGACTTGTCATTAAATCAGAATAACTAGTCCAAAAGTATGTATTCTTTTGCTTTTTCATAGCCCACTATTTTGTGATTCTCTTTTGTTTCCCTTGCTCATACCACTGTCCTTTAGAGTTACTATCAGGATTTTTAGCAGACAAAAATTTTTCTACTGTTGTAGTTGCATTTTTCTTTTTTCTCTTAAAGACATTAGATATTTTAGACAAAATTCCTCCTCTTACTGTAGATTCAGAAACACTTTCATTTATTATACTAGAAGTTGTCTTACTACTAGCATTCGATATCCTATTCTTTCTAATAGCTTCAGCCAAATTATTGATAGCATTTATTTCTGCTTTAGCTGCATTATCTGATTGTTTTACTGCATTATTCAAAGTTTTTTCCATCCTACCGAGTTGCTTTGGCATAGATTGCATTTCATGTACTAATTCCACGACCAAATCAAGCTTTGCTAATTTATCCGTTAACGCCGTGCCTTGCTGTAAAGCCAATTTTTCCATTTCATTCTGCTGCTTCACGTAAGTTTGTTTTAGTCCCAATAAACCTTGCTCAGTATTTGTCTGCAACGAAGCTAAAGCTTTCTGCAATGTATCATCAACTGATACTACTGACGATTTTATTGCATCCTGACGAAGTGCTATTTCATTCATCTGTTTTTTATAGAAATCTGCAATAATCTCAAGACTTTCGGTCTCTTTTAAATGAGAATCCAATTGTTTGGTCAACTTGCGAACCTCAGATAAATACTTGGTAGAATTATCCATATATTGCGCAAAATCTTCGAGATTTTTTGAAGAAGAATCCAACGCTTTTAGAATCTTCACATTCGCTGTAGCCATTTGGGACATATCTAGTTTCTCTATTCTTCTCAGTATCTCTAACTGTTGTCCATAAGTCTCTCCCACTTTGGAAAGTTTTTCATCTAATTTTACTATGGTATTCCCAAAACTTGCATTAAACTTGGTCAAATTACGTTCCAACAATGTCAATGTAGAAACTGTATTGCTAGAAAGAACTGGTAACAATTCGGTTTGAATCCACGTATAAAATTTGTTCTTATTTGCCTCGATAACAACATTACATTTTCTTGATTTCCAAGAAATAAACGTGGTAGTAAGCACACCGACAAGACTAGCAACCATTGCACAAGCCACTTCAGACATCAAGGAATCAACGACCTGCTGTATATCTCCAAAGCCTGTAGTTAAACCAATAGCACCTAACCCTACAATAATACCAAGCATCGTTCCAACCAATCCTAGATATAATGGCATAGGTGTAACCGATTCAATCTCAGCCTCAACAGCTTCACAATTTCGCTCCACGATATCTTTTATAAGGTTAAAGTCGCTAACGGCTCCTTTATTTTTTATTAGGTATGTATTGATTGATTTTTCTATTTCTTTCGCTACTTCATTCTCATTATTAATGATTACAACTTGAATTTCTTCTTCATTTGACAAAGAATTCACACAATATGCTCCTAGCTTTTCTTTGATTTCCTCCCAAGTTACAGCCTTAATATTTTGCTTAGGAACATAGATGGTATGCGTTTCAAACTTATTCTCATTTGCCTTTGATGATGAATTAAAAACATTTTTTAAAATAGCTATTTTTAACTTAGCGTCTTTACCCAAAGATATCTGTATAAATATCAATATGGCAACAATGATTAAAATTAAAGAAAGTTCTATCATAAGTTATAAAATTTTTATTTTGGCTGGTTCCATGACTATCCAGTTGTTGTTATTTTTCACTGCAGTTCCTGCTTCTACTATTTCAAACTTAGTAGGATTTGGGGCGACTTCTACAATTTGACATGCAAGCAAAGAAATACTTCTGTTGTTTATATACATTGGGGTTGCAGTATTGTTTAAAACATAAAATTTACATACCTGTTCATTCAACACCTCTAATCTAAACAAAGAATATTTGGTTTCCTTTGGAGAAATCTTACGCAAAATAGTACCAGTTGCATCAGGTTCTGCATAAAGATAGGATTCTTTGGCTTGTTCTTTTTTTTCGTTAGTCTTACTAGGGATTTTATTGACTATTTTTGTATTCTGTTCAAACGAAAGAGTCTTAATCGTATTTTGTAAATCTTCTATCGAACTAGCGAAAAACTCATTGGTCTCTATTAATTCTTCCTTTTCGTTTGAAAGAACTTCTTTAGCTTGTTCACACTGTTCCAAGGCCTCATTTAAAGCTTTCTTTTCTTTCTGTAAGGTTATGATCATATTTTGAAGCCTTTCAGGTTCATTATGGACTTGATATTCTGTTTCATCAACAACATTCTTTTTATTTTTGTTATGCCGTCTATCATAATTCTCCACAATCCCTCTCAGAGCAATATCAACTAATAGTCTATCAAGCACCCTACATATTTGTTTCGCTTTTTTATTTTCTAAAAGTCGAAACAAAATCAGAAGAACCAAAAGAATGCACAAAATATAAAACAAGACGACAACTAACATTATATATTCCCTTTAGCTTTTATGCATTAACCAATTTAATTTGTGCCTTGCTCTTTACTAACCACGAATTTCCTTGTTTTTCAGCTATTCCTGGCTTCACAACAATAATCTTCTGAAGACCAGCAGAAGATTCTATTTCGCAAGCTGGCACTAAATGCATTTGGCGACCCTCGATTATAGCTTTAGCTGTATCGTTATCAAATTCTTTCAAAGAAAACTCTGCCTGTTCAGCTTTACTATCTTTCAAATTCAACACATAAAAAGCATTGCGTGAATCACTCTGAGAGACTTTGAAGGAACCGTCATTTTGAAGTTGTCCATAAAGGCAATAATCGTTTTGTTTTTTTACACCATTTTCTGCAGTTTGTTCATTTTCACCATGAGAAGACACAGTGTTGGCAAACTGTTTTTGCATAGATTTTCCAACAATATGATTTTCAATACTCTTTTGGTGTTTATTAATCTCAGAGAAAATCATATCTCTAATTTGCTTTTCTGTTAATCCTCCCTTCGCATTATTCTCAGTATTACCATAATTTTCTTTCACTTTGCCAGACAAGTTGAAAATAGCGTCTTTATTATTACTAATTTCCCTTTCTAACTCTTTCTTTATCCTATGAATTTCCCTTTCATTTTTAGAACTCTTAGATTTTGCAAGTAAATAGATTATGCAAACTACACATAGGATAACCGCAAATCCGATAATTTCCAATATTATCAACAAATCCAACGAATTATTTTCCTCATTTTTTTCCTTTCCACTCGCATCTAAATTAGAATCATCCATTTCTTTCTCCAAATTTTGTAACGCATAATCAAATTTGGTAAGTTGTTCATTGATGATTTTATCAAAACCTTCTTTAACATCGATGTTTATTGCCTTTTGCTCTTTAAAAACAACATCAACATAAGCACCTAAGCCTTTCTGAACCGTATTCAAAGCCAAAGGGACTATATTGGACGTAGTATCTTGCTCATAACATATCTGAGCTTTATTCACAATTTGATTAGCCTTTTCCAATAAGCTATCATTGGAAGCAAGTAGTTCTTTTTTAACTATCGTATCTTTCTTTTGTTGTAGAATTTTATATTGTTCTGCCTTTCTAATATCGACTAATTTACTTTTTAACAAAGTAATGTTATTTTGTAAAATTTTACATTTACCGGCAATTTCTTGCTTAGTAGGGGATGCTCCCTGTGCAGAGGCACAGAGAGCAAAAAACATCATCGTTATTAATAATAGAGACTTTTTCATTTTTACAACATTTTAGGAGCAAGCTCATTCAACAACTGGGTAATCGGATAGAAGAACAAGGTGTTCTCGATAGGAGACGGTGCATTTAACTTATGATAGAAATTAAGTGCATTTCTTGTTCTGTTAACAGTATTAGACGTAAATTCACGTTTATACTTGCTTAAATTAGCATAAGACATAACGCCAAATGCATCATTCAAATTCATGTCCTCAGCCAACTCATAGAATTTTTCAGTAAAGTCTGCTACTGCATCCTTTACGCTTTCAAAATCAGCATCGGTCAAATTGCTATATAGTTCTGTTCCTACAAAACGAGCATCTTTCGTACCTAACAAGGTTGCTGACATATGACGTATCTTTATAGGAGTAGGAATTGCCTCTAAAGACAATCCACCTTTAGAAGTTGCCTCCTTAGGATGCAGGGAGTCTGTTACGACTTTGATTCCATGATCTGGATACTTTGCACCCATTACTTTTTCAAACATTTTCTTAGTATATTCTGAAAGCATAGCTTCACCAACTGCAGTATCTACTCCAAGAATATTTAATAGCTTAGAACCATTTCCACTAAAAGCAATATATTCAGGCACGCGAATATTGTCGTTTCCTTTATTTATTTTGGCCTTTATAAATATTGCCATATGATAAATTATTGCAGCATAGAAGATGAGCATCAGAGTTTTTGCCCCTTCTTCTTTTTGCAACATTTTCATAAAGTCCACATTATTTTGGCAACCTTTCAAAACCACATCGCTATTCTCTTTCAAGGTAAAAAGCAAAGAAATATAATCTGCAGATATTTTAGAACGCTCCACAGCTGATAAAACATTTGTTACCACAGCTAATCCATTTGCATTCAAAGCTTGTTCCATCAGCGGCTTGAATTTCTTCACAAACCCATTTGTATCTGCACCAGCTATTTTTAAAGCATCACCAAAAAGAGAATTTGCCGCAAAACGGAAAGAGGTTATAAATGCAGGTTCTGCATTATTATCTACAATAAAAGCATCAGACGTTCCACCTCCAATATCTATCGTCAACACATTCACACCAGCTCCAAATTTACCATGATAATAAGTATAAGGAGCAATAGACTCTGGAATAGAAGCCAATAATGTATTTGCGTTTGGACCGATATAATCAGAATATAGTTGATTCCAAATGCCAGAAATAATACCCAATTGATTCATAGACATACTCGTAGGATAGAACCAAACAATTCGAGTATTTGGCAGATTTCCACCCTCCATAAGTACCTTATTGCGAATAAGCATTATGATACTTGCTAAATAACACTTAACCATTTGGTGAGGTGAACTCCATTTCAAGTCTGATTCCAAGCTATTAAACTTATTGTTTACAACAGAACCATAATAGAAAGGCATATTGCCAGTAATATAAGGCCAGAATGGCAGATTCCAATTTGTCGCTGTCTTATAAGATAACAAAGTACGCATTGGGAACTTGATATCCACACCTAATTTATATGGAATCTGATTATTTCTTATAGATGGTAATATGTTAGTATTCTTTAGAGCATCAACATTGAGACAAGACATTTGAATATGCCCATTAGTTATGTCTAAAGCTTTACTAGGTCCAGCATCTACCTTATACTCAACATGTGTGTTTGTTGTTCCAAAATCAACTGCAAACTCATAAGTACTTCCTCCTGCGCTTCCACGCCATTTTGGAACGATTATTGCATCATATCCATTAATATTTAAAGTAATGAACTCGAAATTATCTTCAACAACATACATCGGCTGATTAGGTGCCAAGATTTCTTCACGCTCTCCAGCACTGTTCATATTCCGATCCATTTTTATCGTAGGCTGTACTGTAGAATTATCCTCCCTCACACAGGAGAGTTCCATCTGATAATCATCTTCCAAAGTCAACAAAGTAAGACGATAATCAGGCTTTGTTCCTTGTGGAAACTTCACACAAGGGAACATCGTCATTGTAAAACTCATCTGAATGATGGCACCATCTTTAGGGTTCATCATATCTCCATCAGCAGCTTGGATTATATAATTACGTTCATAAGTAACAATACCTGCTTTCACAGGAATATCCAAGGATACTTTGACGCGCATACCTACTCCATCAGAATTATGGCACTCCATTCTCAATGCCTTTTTCAACTCATTTATCGTAAAGTAGTTGAAATAAGTTTGCTTTATTGGCAGCAAGAAACTGTGAGAAAAACCTGAATCATCGTTCATATTACCATAGAAGAAATCAGAAGAAACACACTCGCTATCCATTTCCACAATATTTTTCTCCAAGAAATCGTCCATCGTAAGATAAGGCCAAGCAGTATTGTCCTGTGGCAAAGTTCTGGCATCTATACTGCGATTATCACCAACAGGAACTTGAATATCAGAATTCCAAGTTGATGTTGTATATCGCCATGCTCTAGAAAATGCGCTACATGGCAATGCCAAAGGCACCTTTGCTAATGGTCTAGAGGTTTTCAACGTGAAATCACTTACCGCTCCAATATCTACAGGTCGCAATTTTCCCAATGGATACCCCAATATTTCTACTGGCACTCCAGACTTATAATCTAGCTCATCATAGTTTGCTGAGATTTGAGTTCCCTGAGCTACAGCATTAACATATTGTTGCAACTCATACGACAATTCACCAAAGCTTTTGTTCAGATACTCATCTACCTCCTTAAATTTCAATGCAAAATTAGGAATTGAAGCTCGCAAATCATACATATACTTAATGAAATTAGCATCTCTCTCAGAAAGTCTTACGAAGACATCAGGATCTAGAGCCTTGTGGGTGCCAAATTTTATATAGTTAGAAACGCAAGAGTTATCATTTGCAGATGTAAAGAACAATGTTGCTGGAGAAGTCGCACCAATTATGTTAAACTGCTTTGGAGAGTCAGGGCCAACGTATCTCAACATAAAAATACTCTGCAGCTCTCCAAAGTTATAAGTTGCAGCATCTTGGTCTAAGAACAAATCCAAAGTTCTTCCAAATAAACGTTCTTGAGGACTTGAACTATTTTTCAACGTCTGCACATTTGCTTTATCCCATTTTATCATATCCAACAACTTGGCGTTCTTCAACGTATCGTAGTTAAAGAACATTTGAGCAACGTCCAATGCATGCGAAACCATCTTATGGTGGATGGTTTTTCCAGCTAGGCCCTTTGTGTTGACAAAAGCGAAAGCAGCTTTTACCAAGTCCATTCTTGCAAAAGGACTAGGAATTGATGTTATTTCCTTACTTGCCGTAGCTCCTGCAGGATCCTTTATTGATTCAGGGTCATCCCCATATACCTTATTATTATATTTAGAAGAAATTCCCCAACCCTTAATATTATCTCTTCCTTGATGATATCTAAATACTTTACTCATAGCTTTTAAGTATTAAAGTTTTATCTTTTCATTTACCAATTTACTCATAGCAGCATTCATATGGGCTACAAATCTACCCAATGTTTTTGACTGCGCCCTTGACACCTTTCCTTTATCCACAGAATTATTCAATCTATCATTTACCAAATCCCAATTAGACTTGGTACTCAACACTTTTTTGGTATCAACATTCTTTACAAACCCAAAAACATTATCATTGGGCACATTAAGATTAAAAGGTTCGAAAGAACGATCATTATTTTTCATTTCTTCCAGCCATGACAAATAATAATCTACAAACAACTGCAAATCATTATAATCCATATTGCCCAAAAACTTTTGCTTGTAGTTTGGTTCGCCTTGTATAATCCATTTCTGGTCATCAGAGCTTTCCAATTTATTCTGTATATACTGGCAAAACAGAGTAAACTCTGCCATTGGTCGAGCTATCGCCAAATAATCCACACCCTCCAAATCTGTCAAAGTGATTCCTCTGGTATCATTTTTAATACCATACTCTTTATAAATAGTATTACCTTCCAATGAACTAGCATTTTTAGCAAAATCGATAACCGCTAAAGCAGATGCTAGCTCTATAAAATGTGCTTTGTTTTTTTGATTGGCACCCCCAGCTACATTTTCATATGACTGATGAGCAGGATCGCCAATATAATATAGAGCATCTATATTATTTAAGTTGTTGTCATAATAAGCTAAAGCAGACTTTGTTTTTGCCATAAAGGTATCAGAATCTGGGTCAGTTTTTTTACCAGGGGTCAAGCCAAAATAAGGCAATACCGATATAGCACCTATCTTACTATCCATGATTGCTTGTGCAGATGGAATGTGCAAGTTAGGATCTATATGACGAAGGTTCTTTAACAAAAGCGGAAAACCACTAGCACCAGTTCCACCAAAAATAGAACTTATAATAAATATGTTGTCTCCTTCATTAAAGTCATTTGCAAAAGTTGTAAATTGAGGAGACTGCGCAAACTGATTGAGTACAACGCTACCAATATTCGGGTTTCCTGTGAAACCTACCGTCATGTCTGAGTTCAGATTTTCATCAGAAAATAACATATTTACCAATGCTTGATTTTCCTCAGAAAATGAAGAAAACATCATATAGTTATTAAACTTTTGATTAGTTTGCCCACCTAAAGGCAAAACATAATCTCCTGACGGAAAATTCAACTTTTCCAAAGATGTTTGAAAGAAAGTTGCATTAGGATCATTGTAGTCTATATTACCATGAAATTTTCGATAAAGATCCATTATGTTTACAGTATCTGTTTTATTACCACCTGCAGCATCAGGATCTATAATAATAGGTACAATTTTATCTACAGGAACATTCACACCACTTGCCATCAACATAGTCAGTGCCTTTAGTACACGAGAACCAGTTCCTCCAATTGCAAAAACATATAATTTACTCATAGCTGTATTTATTTTCTAAAAGGTGAGAATTTTGCATTACCATTATAAAAAGTAAGGGGTATACAACATACCATAAAGAAGATACTTCCAACGAAAAGATTAGACAAGCCAAAACCTAGGTAATTATTAATACCTGTTTCATCCGTCAAAGCTTGACCATCATAATCGTCGCCCAAAATAAGAGCACAAGCTTCTTCATCATCACTCACAGACAGCACTCTTGAATATCCCATGCCTACTCCTACACCAAAGTTTAAAAGCATAGATATCAAAAGCATAACGATCCAAGATTTCCATGACTTAAAGCTTGGATTATTGATAGGCCATATATAGAAAGCTACAGCTATCAATAAAGATACTACCAACGTAACTATACCAACAACATAAAGGCTATCAGCAAATAACAGTTCATCATTGTCAGAAATGATTTCTCTTACAGTGTCCCACATCACATCATTGTAGAAATTATGGAACCAAGAATAAATTGTTTCAAAAAACGCCATAGTTATACGATTATTTTATTAATATTTTAAAATTAGCAATATTGGTTTCATAAGCATCATAAATACCGTCAACATATGATTTTAAGCCAAATGTACGATTAGTTTTTCGAATATTCCCATTCAAAAAATCAATACCTTTTTCATCTGTATCTGCAACTACCCAACCAGGAATCTTTGGGTGTTTCAAGACAATTTCTAGCAAGGTATTCTTTTTCACATTTCCTTTATTTTTTACAATTCGGATTTCATGGGTATATTTACTATCTTGTTTCTTACATTTTCTTACCTTTTCTATAACATAGTCAGAATTCTTAGGCAAATCATAATTTGCCACATTCATCAAATAAGCATCATCCAACGGAAGAGTTCTAAAATCTACTTTTACCCAAAAAGAAAATATTCCTTTTACCTCCTTTGGCTCTTCTATATGCTTTCCTCTAGCCTGATTACATTTAGCTGATGGGCAATAATATGGGAGGCCTTCAATTGTATTCATCGCTACAATAATATTCTTTCCAGCTCTGCTCTCCACATCTTTACCAAGCAAATTTCTCACTTCTCTGAGCTTGTTTGCATCTCCAAATATCCACATATAATAAGGACGTTGAGTGTTAGTCAAGTATGTATGAGGTTTCACCTTATTATAATAGAAACCTGTAAAAGAAGACATCAACCTATATACAACAACTCCAAAATTAGAATCTTTTCCCAACTTTCTTTTTAAGGCTGTTTGAATGGTTGTCTTTTGTTGTCCCAAGCGTTTCTCGATATCAGGGTCATTTTGGGGATCAAAAACACAATCAGATACAAAAACAGAAATGCCCATCGAATCAGTCTTCTGAATAATTTTCTCTAACAATTCTGCTATATTAGAACTCTCTCTATTACCACCCCATTTTTGAAATACTCCTACAGACATGCCATTTGAAAAATCATAATCACTTAAAATTGTCCGTATAATTGTATCTGCATTGATAAAGAATTTATCAACAGGTTCTTTTCCACCCAAAAGTTTCACCACATTAAACAAATCTGTTTTGAATTCAGTATTTCCATGAACATAACCATCCATACTACCTGAATTTTCAACATATAAATCAACTTTACTAACCTCACATTTGTGAGATACCAAGTATTGCTTTTCTATTTTATGTATTTTAGCTAGTTTTTGGCAATTAGGGTTATGTTCACTACAAGAAGTACAAAATCCAAGAAATCCTAATAACACTAAATATATTGTTGTTTTCATTTTAATTAATTAAATACAGTTATAAACGTCAATATAGTATACCAATCGCTTTCAATCTCATTAAAGCGACTTTGTTAATAATTTTTTAAAATTCAGTATTGACTAAAGCACATATTCTACCGACACCCCAAAAGTGTTCTTCTTGGAGGAGACGCAAGAGGTAAGTCTTGTGTAAAGAAGGCTAAAGCCTCCTCTTTGGAGTGTCACATTAGACAATGTGCTCATAATTATACTTAAAAGTTACATGATATTACAAGAATACCATTTACTTTTTGTTTATGAGTACAAAATTAACAAAAAAAGTCGAAAACTACAAATGGGATTTTGACGGAAAAGGTATAAGATGCAAGCGCATCAGTATATGTGGTAGTAAATTAGGCCTATCTGCTATATTTTATTGGTATCTTAAAAAGAGATTCTGAATTTACACTTACGAAACCTTAGCTTAGTATACGCACGTATAAATCTTTTTTCTCAAAAAAAGTCTCAAAGTATCATTCTTAGGCCAAAATACGGACTTATATCTTTAATGCACAGAGCGTTAACGGAATGAGACTTCTCTAAAAATGGAGGGAGAAGTATCATGAAACAGCGAGAAGTATCATCAAAATCCGGCCATGCTAAGCATTTTATAGCCAATTCGTGGTTCACAATTGCAGAAAAAACCACGAATTGGCTTCAAAAAATCATCCTTCCTTGATAATCCAGTCGCTGATAGTTCGCTGGGTACTATCGTAATTGGCAGCAAGAAGCTTCTCCATTCCAATCTTCACCTCCTGGTTAGGATAACCCAACTTATAACTCTTGGTGAACGGCTTGTATTGCTTGATGGTGAGATAACCACTCTGATAAAGCAATGGCAAGGCAGAGGTCATCTGTTCTGGTGACACATCGAAATCGTCCACACTCACGCTCTTCTGCTCGATATCAGTCACGTTAACATGATATTTCTGCAAACTCTTGATGAGAAAGCTTGGCGTACCTGAACCAAACCAATAGGCATCAATCTTCTGACCAGACAACGCTCTTATCAGGCTGAACGGATTGAACACATCCTCAGAATGCTCGCTGAAATGATAACCATCATAATATTGGCGCAATTCATCCAGGCATTCCTCATAAGATACACCTAAGGACTCACCCAAAGCCTCTACATCAGGCTTCAGAGATGTGACAAGCTCGTCCTTACTGATGCCACAAATAGCAGAGTACTGGTCAAGCATGCTGATATTGTCGAGGTTATTCAACTCGCTGAAGATACTGAGCTGGGAGAACTTGGTAATGCCCGTAATGAAGCAGAACTCAAGATATGGGTCGAGCATTTTCAAAGGACTGTAGAAATTCTGCATGATACGACGCAACTGACTAAGATTATCCTTCTCATGCACAACATCCAGCAATGGGGCATCATATTCATCTATAATAACAACCACTTTTTCACCCGTCTGCTCGCAAGCCTTCTTTACCAGGTTTTTCAATCTGAGATTGGCATCTTCCTGATGCGACTTGTACCCCCAGATTATTTCCTTCTCTTCAAGCATATCAGCCAGATATCTTTCCAGTCGCTCTCCATCAAAGTGCTTGGCACCGCTCATATCGAAATGCAGTACAGGATGCTTCACCCAATCCTTCTCATAATCAGCAATGGCCAATCCTTCGAAAAGTTCCTTTCTCCCCTCGAAATAGGCTTGCAAAGTAGAGGCAAAAAGCGATTTTCCAAACCGCCGAGGGCGACTTAGAAAGATATACTTCATTCCTTTCTTCCTGAAATCTGCGATGTATTTCGTCTTATCCACATAGAGGTATCCTTCCTCACGAATCACGTCGAAAGTCTGTATCCCCACAGGATATTTATTCACTATTTCTGCCATAATCTTACCCACTTTACGTTTTGCGCTGCTAAATTACAAAGAAAATCTGAATATACCAAGTTTTCACTCTTTTTTTCTGCTACATTCACTATGCGATTAAAGACATGTATATAGAAGAGTTGATAAAATTCTGCCCACAGTCAGGAAAGTCAACGTGAATTATAAATAAGTTTTAACAGAGTCAACTCGTCTTACAAATAAAACTAAAATCGTTAAACCACAGAGACTTTGAGACTTTTTTTCGAGAAAAAACTTTTTCACGTAAGTGAAAAGGCTTATCTTTTAGATGAGGGGCGGATTGACCTGTAGCAAACTATATTTGAATGCTTCTGCCCCTAATTTACCAACCAGTCTAGTACATAAATGCAGTGCGCTGCAAATTTTATTCGTTTTTATATGTTTTTTGCAGCGCGCTGCATTTTTACACTTCATATTTATTGGGTAAAGCCATCAAATTCTCTGAATAAAGGCACTGGGAATATAGGCTGTCGTGATCAGGCAGATGCCTGACAGCTCTACCACTACCCTCTGCTGGCCGGCAACTCTCGCTACCCTACCTTCAATTCCTGTAAATTCGCCTTCTATCACCTTTACCAGGTCACCGCTCCTGTAATGACACTGGTCAGGATTCACCAGCCGAATATGTTCATTATCAATACTCGTGAGACGGATGAAGTTCATCATCTCACGATAAGGAACCGTGAGCGGCGGATTCTTGCCCTGTTCGTCCTTCCTGAAATGATTATAATAATAGGTAAGGAAAGAAAGATCGGGGGTATTCTCAACCAGTTGCCTCACGCTTTCTGCCGTGGCATAAACGAAAAGCAACTGGGGAAGATAAGGCTCCAATACTCGCTTGCGTCTGCCATTGATGTATTTCAAGACATGATGCAGAGGGAGATAAACCTCTGCATCAGCATGACTGCTACTGTTGACGATATAATCGTAAGCTTTCTGTTGCCTGTTATATGTTGCCCTCAAAACAAACCATTGTTTTGAGGGATCGGGTGTATGTTTCAAGTATGACATAGGCTTTATGCTTTACAAACTATGAAAATGATCTATCAGCTTACGGCGATAGACGCGGCTCACCTTCACATAATCTATCGCATCAAACGGAGGATAGAAATGGCAGACATTATCTACCACCTCTATCAGATAATCCATATTGATGATGAACTTCTGATTGATCTGCACAAACTGATCGCTCAAATCGAGCAGAGCCTCGCTCTTGAGATTACGCTTCAGACGGATGGTCTTCTTGCTTCCGGCAACCACCACCTCCCAACAGCGCTGCTCATGATTGTATTGGAAGAGTCCGATATCGCGCTTGTCTATCAGCTTGAAATCCAAAGTGTTGGTATAGAACAGGAACTTAGAACTCTGCTTGCGGAGATTGTTGTTCTCGTCCGGATGAAGCACAAAGACGTCTTCATGGGTTAGACGATGCATGATGGTTGCCAACTCTGCATCTTCGATAGGCTTGAGCAACACATCAAAAGCCTTCTTGCGGAATGCAGGCAAGATATATTCATCATACGCCGTATACATCACGACACGACATTTGCCGTGGGTCTGACTGCTCATCTTCTCCAGAAAATCAAGACCGGACAGGTCGGGCAACTGTACGTCGAGGAAGAGGACATCGGGCAGGACCTGACCGACTAGAGCCAATCCATCCATGCCATTGAGGGCAATGCCCCCAATCTCCACGTCATCGAAATCACCGAGACGCTCTGCCAAATCCTGGGCAGCTTGCTTATTATCATCAACTATTACTGCTAACATAATCTGACTATTTTTTAGTATTTTATATTTATAGGTATAAAGAAGGTACACTGACATCCCAAGATTTTTCCATCAGCATCTACCTTGTTATGCTTCTGGAAAATTATCTTGTTCTTATTGCGTTCGTTCACGATGGCAATGGTCTGGCGGATGATGTTGAGTCCGGTACGATGCTGAAGTGCCATTCTGGTAGCATCAAACCCAGGTCCATTGTCCTCTACCGTGATACGGACACCCTCTTTCTGTCCCTTTTGTACCTGTATCGTGAGGCGTTTCTCGCCTTCCCATCCCTTCAGGCCATGCACAAAGGCATTCTCTGCCAGAATCTGCACAAACATGGACGGTATCATCACCTTGTCCAGGTCGATGGTTTCGTCTATCTGGACGTCAAACTTGAAGCCATCTTCTATCAGTTTGCTCTCTACCTGCACATATTGTCTTACGAATTCCAGCTCCTTCCTGAGAGACGTCTGCATCTGGAGCGACATGTCCAGGTTGGCCCGAATCAGTTTGGTCAATTCCAGCAATTCGTTTGCCTCCTCCTTATCAGATTTCACTATCTTGTTGTTCAGGACATTGAAGACGAAATGAGGCGAGATACGGTTGCGGGCATTATTCAGCTTCAGGTTCATGATGTTGAGCTTAGCCGCCTCCTGCTTTCTGCGATAACGAACCACAAACAAGGCTGCAGAAAGAATCAGAACCAAGAGAATGCCCACAATCAGATAGATAAAACTTCTAGCCTGCTGGATCTCCACATTCTTATGTTCTATTGCTATGCGATGATGCAGCTGCAGGGTGTCCTGGGCAAAACGCTGCATGATATCAACGGAGCGCATATGGGTTCGATTGTGTGCCAGGGAATCCTGCATCAGGTCATCTGCCTTCATAATATGATAAGCCTGGCGATAGTCGCCCCTAGCCTCATAATATTCTACCAGATACTGATGACGAATCTGGCGCAACGAGAAGTCCATCTGGTCATCCGATTTCTCTACTGCCAGTATCCGGCTCACGGCACTCCAATCTTTTTTCTTTACTGCCAGTCCGATACGGATAGTATTGCAATAGTAGATGGCACTCTCATCGGCATTCTTACGCATGTAATTCTCGGCTTCATCCAGATACTTCTCTGATAAGTCCAACTGATTGAGATTCAGATAGACATCTGCCAGATTGAGCTTGCAGAGATACATACTGAAGGTTTCATGCTTATCGTGTTTTTCCAGCAGTTTCATCAACATCAGAAATTTCTTCAGAGAAGTATGGTAATCCTTGGTATAGTAATAATAATTACCATAATTGTTCAGGAAATAAGCCTGCAGGTTGAGCGAGAGATCAGAAAAATACTTCTCGGTCTGCTGATAACATTTCACGGTTGCCTCATAGTCTTCCAGCAGCAGATAGATGCGTCCCAGTCCCATATACAGGGATGCGGTCTGCTCCTTCGGCATTTGGAGAGAATCGGCTATGAACAGCGCCTTTCGATACCAAAGAGCAGCCTGGGGCAAGTTGTTGTCGAAGACATAGGCATCTCCCAGATTGGCACAGACATCCGGCATCAACTTTGGGGAATCGCTGTACCTGAGCAGTTCGTATGCCTTATGATAGAGCGTGATGACATCTTCTCTCTTCTTATGAAAGTTATGATAATTGCCTGCCTGACAATTGTAGGCATAAGCCAGGAGACTGTTTCGGCGAGGAGATTCCGGCTGATGCTCGGCAAAGGCTACGACCGGATTGATGTATAGGGGCATGGAATCCGGCGAAGAAGAAAGCACGAAGAACTTGCCCAGTCTGGACATATATTCATAATAGGTAAGACTATCCGGAGCCTTCTTCATTCCATCATCTATTTTCTGACGGACAAACCGGGGGTTAGCCTCCATCGAATCCTCAATGGAAAGCAAGCTGTTCGTATCGTCCCCGCTTCTGTCATGCTTTTCCTGCTGGCAAGCTATCAACATCCAAGAAACCAAAAACAACCATAATATATGTTTTACTCTCACCATTTAGTATTATCCAGTGTTAGTTTTTAAACTTTTTACAATTGCAAAAATACACATAATTCTTGATTTCACCAAGTTTTTTATGAATTTATGTCGCTGATATAGAATATTTTATTTACCTTTCTTACCATCAAAAGACAACATATACCTGCTTTCATACAACATAAGCACATATCCTGGTAGATAATCCTCATTTTCGTTATCATAGACACATCTTCTATTCCTCTGAGGGAAAGAGGAAGAAAAAAACAGAAAATAAGGAGGAAAGTCAGTTTTTTATTGTATCTTTGCAGCGCATATCAAAACTATTAATTTATGAACAACTACAAGAATATAACAGCAAAGGTTTTGCGAATAGATGAAGAAGAACATAAATTCGTCATCGAAGTAGAAGATAGAATCTATAAAGTAGCACAGATTGACTTCCAGAGAAGGCAACCTATGCCAGAAACCCTCAACTGCCTGATGGTAACCACCCACCTGGGCAAGGTTTTCATTGCCCAGAACATAGAACTCCTCATGAGGCAATATTATAAAGAAGACGATGAGGTAGACTTCAAGATAAAACTGACCATAGGTGACTGCTACCATCTGGAAGATCAATACGGTTTTACGGCCATACTAAAACGAGATACCGTCATCAATGCTGCTCTTACCCCAAGAGTAAGATGCAGGATTACCAAAATCCGCCAGAAACAGATGGAAGTACAACTGGTAGATGTTTTGGGCGCCGAGAAATCAGAATTTTCACTCTCCGACAAGGATTTCTGCGATATCATCGGCAATGAAAGCTGGAATACACCGGAATTCAGAAAACTGATGCTCGGAGATACCCCATCCGACATTTTCGACCTGGAATGCCTGCGCTGGATAAACGGTATTTCCAGCAGTCTGAATCAAGACGAACTACAAGAACAACTACAGAACATCCATGCCCGTTGCCTGGAAGCCCTTGAAAGCGAGAGCCTTCTGCCACGCTGCAAGGAAGCCGAGCGCATCCTGCTGGAACAACGATTCACGGATATCATCGAACTGATATCCTATTATATCCAAGCCATCGAAATCTTGAGAAACGGAACGGCAGAGGATACCATCAGCCATATACTTTCTACCCTCTCTACTTGCGCCTACATCTATCATCCACGCAAGCAGTTCTGCATCATGCAATGTATCTTCATGCTCGACTTCTCGATGATGGAAAAGCATATCGATACCATCCTTGCTACCCTTCGCAGCCAGGAAGTATACCTATGGAACAGAAAGCCATTCCAGATGCAATGGCTCAAACTGCTGCAGGGATACGTAGACAATATCTATAATCAGACCGACAGACTCTCCAGCGACCTAACCACTAAGGAGACGATGATACAGGTACTCATCATTGAACTGATACTGGGCAGAAATGCCACCCACAAGATTTACGATACTTCACTGAATCAGGCCATTCTCTACCGACTGGTTTCACTGATGAACGTGAGTGATCCAAACAAGACCCTACAGAGAGCTTTTCTCTCACTCTTTACCCAGGCAGAGTTTGATGCTGCCCTGCCTTTCAACAGTGATGATGCCTTCGTACTGTCCAATATGCTCTGCTCGCAGAACAACGATACCGTAGAAAGTTTTGAACCCGCCAAATATGAGAGTGACATGGCTTTGCTTTCTGTCAACGAGCAGGCCATCACCATCCAGCCAAAAGACCTTGACAGGGATAATCTCTACATGCCGCTTTCTGCCCGAATGGGACTCTGGCATGGTCTTTCCATCCGTCTTGACGAAAAGCCACCGGTAAAACTGAGAGGCAAGGTGGGTACTACCATCGAACACTTTAAGGAACTCTGGGAGTATATCAACCACTCTCTCTTCTCCAAAAAACGCAAGACATCCAAGAAACAGAACAGAAAACTCTATATAGACGATGAAACCGTAATCATCGTTACCAAACAGCTGCCCGCACAATACGTCTTCGAATGTAAGGTGGTAGAAGATGGTTGCGAGGGAGAAGGTACACTCGATGTATTGAACGATGTGGTATCTTTCTACCCTGGAGAAATCAATATCCAATCCTTTGAATATCAGGGAATGCCACTCATGCTGCGTGCCTATGTAAAGGACATAAAGAGTGACGGAAGCTATGTCTTTGCCATGCACGACATGATAACGGAATATGAAGACGACGTGAGAGTAAACGACCTTTTCTACAACTCCCGTCTCACCTGTCTGCTGTCTAACCAGGTGCCGGGCGTGCCTCGCATTCCGGCTGTCAGCAGCGAAGGTTTCTCTGTCTCCGTGGCTCCAGCTCCCGGCATGGAACTCAGCGACCTGAAGAAGGGCATGATAGTAGAGGTGGATAACATCACGGAAGGAAGCAACGGTTACCTCTATGCCACCTTCCTGCGGGAATCTCCTGAAAGCAGATTCGGAATTACCGAAGCCTTCCACCAGCTTATGCGCGGCTATGCCAACAACGAGGTATACAACCCTAAGGAAGAAAAAGATGAACTGGAAAATGCCGTCAGCATGAATCCGGTATACGTAGCCGAACTGATGGGAATCATCGATGCCAAGGCAACACTGGAAGAGGACAACATCAAGGCTTACAACTATCTCAACTTCTGCCGTTTACTAGCCATCATGCTGGACAGCAAGGAGCGCGTCAGCTATTACGACAGTCGTCTTACCCTGCTGGAACTCCTCAACGACTTTGCTGCACTGGACAAGGTGGATACAAAGAAAATCAATCTTATCGCAGAGACAGAACCGGAACTCTTTGAACGCAATGCCATCCTGCGCCATGACTTCATGCAGCTGCGCATCATCGGCTGCCTGGACAGTGAGGAACATTACGAGGAACTCTATCGCTGGAGCAGCCTGACGGAAGATCCACATCTTCAGCAGCTGGCATCGCTCGTACTCTCCCACAACTTCGTGAAGAAATCGGGACTGCTCACCCAGGCGGTTGATATTCTTGACAAAATCCGTGCGCTGCTGAAGCTGCAGAAGTCTTCTTCCAACAAGAAGAACTATGGCAAGGAAGACTTCCATACCGAATTCAAGACCTCTATCATCTACCCGGAAAATTCCATGCGAGCAGATGTCGAGGCACAGACCATCAAGATCATGCAGGAGATTTGTGCCTTCCTCAATGCCGAAGGCGGTCATCTGTATCTTGGCGTATCAGATATCGGTTACGAAATGGGTCTGGAAGAAGACCTGAAGAATACGCTCTTCAAGGGTTCAAGAGATAAATATGAAACATACGTCAACAACAAAATGGTTTACTATCTCGGACAGGAGGGGGCTCACTATGTGCATACCCACTTTGATGAGGAAGTAAGCAACGCCGTGCTCATCATCGACATCGAACCATGCCCTACCCCAATTTCTGTGGGCTACGAATATTTTGAGCGTATGGGAACTTCAGCACGCAAGGTAAACGAGAACTATAGAGATAAGTTCCTCGCCATCAGAAAGCAATGGGCTGAAGAACATATTCCGCATCTGGCTGTTGCCTCTGCACCGGCTTCAACAGCCGAACCAACTCCACATGAAAAGGAGACAAAGAACAGCAGCCGACTCGTGGAATCGGCTCCTATCACCGACCATATCCAGACCTCGCGTTTCCGCAACAATGTGCTCCACGACTATGAGGAAGGTTATCGTCCGGTCACAGCTGTTATCTGCCTGATGGATACCGATGAATATAAGGTTCTGGATGACGATGACTGGCAAGACTATCGACTGAAGCTCGCCGTTCACGAAGACGAAGAAGATGGATGGCTCATCCTGGTATACGAGAGCGGCAGGGTATGCAAGGTTTCCATGGCCGAACTGCTGCAGCGGGAACGTGGCAGAGAGTTTAAGCGTTATGCTGGCGAAAAACTCATCTTTGCTTCCATTGCTACAGAAGCCGATGCGGTATGTGTAGGTTTCATCGACGGCAAGTCAAACCGCTATGTAAGATTTGACGACTTGTCAAAGTTCGAACACTCCAAGATGCAAGCTGAGGGTACCCTCCCTATGGATGTACCAAACTCCGGTGTTCACTACGTAGAAGTACTCAACAAGGATCTGGTTCCTATAAACAGAAACATAGGCAGAAAGACCATTGGCTGCATTCTCAAGACTGCTGAAGGCAGGAGATGTATGGAAGTTTTACCCGACTGCAAGATGAAATAAAACATAAAAGTGCAATAAAAAATCAGCAGATATGCATTTTTTTTGTAACTTTGCAGAATAAAGCTAAAAATGTAGTAAATAATTATATTAATAACCTAATGAAAAAAGCAGTTGTGTTAATGGCCTTACTTAGCCAATCCTTAAGCATGATGTATGCTGATGATCAAGCCGGGACAAGGGGTATCGGACAATATCCTGGACGCCCTTCTCAATTTACGGCTCCAAGAATGGTGAAGGACAACACCTATCGGAACATAGCATTGAACCGAATGGTATATACTTCATCCAATGCAGATTTCAACCTTACGGGACATCTCGTAACGGACGGTATCATCACCAGTAAAGCTCCTTCGTTCCTCAGTGTGAAAACCAATGAGGGCGAACTGTCCAACCGTGACAAGGAGAAAATGATTGACGGCAATACGGTTACGAGCCAATATATCAAAGGTGAAAATGCATTTGTAGAGTTTAACTGGGAAGCCATGACGGTGAATCTCAAGAAATTGGAATTTACCGGTGAACTGGCTTTCTATAAGGATAAGGCTTCGCAAGGCTATACCATCCGGGTGATGGGCTCACACAATGGAAAGAAATGGGAAGTCCTGGGAGAAGAAAAGGGTTCTGACCTTCCTGGTGTTGCTACCAAGCAGCAGGTTAGTTCCGACCCTAATAAGTTCCAGGACGTAGTGAAACTCCCACTTAGAAAATTAAATGTTTCCATCCCGCTGAAGAAACCTGGCAACTACGAACATGTACGCATCGAGTTGATTATGCCGGGTGCTGCCTGGTGGCGTATCAAACTCATCGACAACACCACTTCATGGCGTCCGTCCATGCACTTCTCCAGCGTCTGGAAGTCGGGCTTGGCAAATAAAACAGATGCCAAGGCTCAGTGGCTCTATGTAGATTTGGGCACAGAGGCAGACTTCGACCAGGTGAATCTCTTCTGGGTGAACAAGGCTCGCCAGGGCAAGATTCAGGTATCCAATGATGCCAGGAACTGGAGCGATATTGCAACCCTGGGACAGCAAAAAAAGAAAGGGTTGATAGAAAAGGTGGCTTGCAAAGGTCATGGCAGATATGTTAGACTGCAGCTTACCGAACCGGATGCATCCGGACACTATGCCTTATCTGAAATGCAGGTAATGGGTAAGGGTGGCCTGCGTGCAGAAACTGCCAATACGCTGGCTTCAAAGAATGGCAAGCAGATGCTCAATCAGTGGCAGTTGCGCCGAGAAGGAAGTGATGTCTGGATTCAGGCTACGGTGCCTGGTACTGTACTCACCAGCTATATGAATATCGGGGCAGTGCCTGATAACCGCTTCGATGACAACATGCGTCAGATTTCTGAATCGTTCTTCAACTCTGATTTCTGGTATCGTACCACCATCGAACATAAGCCGTCTGCCAACAAGCAGCAGCATACCTATCTCAACTTCGATGGTATCAACTGGAAGGCTGATATATTACTGAACGGCGAAAAGATAGGTAGAATTGATGGTGCCTTTATCCGCTCTCGTATCGACGTAACCAACTTGTTGAAACCAGGTTCCAATAAGTTGGAGGTACATGTCATCAAAAATGCTCACTTTGGCGTTGTGAAGCAGAAAAATCTCCAGAACACAGACCTGAATGGTGGAGAGCTGGGTGCTGACAACCCTACCTTCCACGCTTCTATCGGCTGGGACTGGATAACCAATACACCAGGTCGTGAAATCGGTATATGGAATGATGTCTATCTTACCCATGACAATGGCGTAAGTGTTTCGGATCCTGTGGTTACATCAACCCTGAACTTGCCTGACACCCTGGCATCAATGACCCCATCTGTCTTCCTGCAGAATGCAGATGCCGTGGCTAAGACCGTGAAACTGGCTGGTTATATCGGCAAGATCAAGTTTGAGCAGGAAGTTAGTCTGCAGCCAAACGAGAAGCGTGAGGTTTCCTTCGCTCCTACCGACTATCCACAGCTCAAGAATCAGCGCATGAATCTCTGGTGGCCTAACGGTTATGGTTCACCTTATTTATATGATGCCGGTTTCAAGGTATCAGACAAGGCTTCCGGCGAAATGATTTCTGAGGTAACCTATAAGGCAGGTATCCGACAGATGAGCTATGCTGACCTGGAGACACAGACCAAGATCTACATCAATGGCAAGCGACTGAACCCACTGGGCGGTAACTGGGGATTCTCGGAAACCAACCTCAACTATCGTGGACGTGAATATGATGCAGCAGTACGTTATCATAAGGAGATGAACTACAACATGATTCGCGACTGGGTAGGTCAGATTGGCGATGAGGAACTTTATGAAGCATGCGACAAGTATGGTATCATGGTATGGCAGGACTTCTGGCTGGCTAACCCATGGGACGGACCAGATCCTGATGACAACAAGATGTTCCTGGAAAACTCAGCTGATTACATCTCCCGTATCCGCAACCATGCCAGCATCGGCATCTACTGCGGAAGAAACGAGGGATTCCCTCCGGCAGCAATTGACAAGGTATTGAGAGAACAGGTGAAGGATATCCATCCACAGTTGGGATATATTCCTAGCTCAGCCGACCTGGGTGTGAGTGGACATGGTCCTTATCAGATGAAGTCGCCTTCATTCTACTTCGCTAACCAGAGTCATAAATTGCATTCAGAACGAGGTATGCCGAATGTTCCTACCTTCGAATCGTTGAGCAGAATGATGGAACCGGAACATCTGTGGCCACAAAGCGATGCATGGGGACAACATGATTATACATTGAAGGGGGCTCAGGGAGGTGAATCTTTCAACAACATCATGGAAAAGCGTTATGGCAAACCTCAGAGTGCAGAGCAGTTTACCAAGTGGGCACAGTGGCTCAACTATGATGGCTACCGTGCGATGTACGAGTCTTCCCAGCAAGATCGTCTCGGTTTGCTCATCTGGATGAGTCATGCCTGCTGGCCAAGCATGGTATGGTGTACCTATGATTACTACTTTGAGCCAACAGCCGCTTACTTTGGTGTGAAGAAGGCTTGCGAACCATTACATATCCAGTATAACCCAGTGAAGAAGGTTGCCGAGGTGGTTAACTTCGCTGGTGGTGCCAAGAATGGTCTGGTTGCCAAGGCTCAGATCTTTGATATGTACGGAAAGCTGCTCAAGGAAGAAAGCAAGGAAGTGAACGTGGGTGAAGACCAGACCGTAGATGCCGTTAGCGTTAGCGAACCGGATGAGGAAGTTTACTACATCAAATTGAGCCTGGAGCAGAACAGCCAGATGATTTCAGACAACTTCTATGTACAAGGCAAGGAAGAAGACAACCTTCAGGCACTCTCCAAACTCCCTAAGGCAACCGTTTCCATCAGCGGCAAGCACTTCGTTCAGCAGGGTGAAGAGTGGATTGGAGAAGTAGAGATCCGCAATACTGGCAATGTTCCTGCCCTCCTGATTCGCTTGAACCTGAAGGGTGGCGATGGTGAGCAGATACTGCCTGTCATCTACAGCGACAACTACTTCTGTCTGATGCCGGATGAGTGCAAGATAATCAAGGTATCTTATCGCGATGAGGACGGAAGAGGTCAGGCACCATACGTAGAAATAACCGGTTTCAATAAATAATCATTGAAATCCATTGAATCATAAACAAGACGCTCTGCAAGAGCAAAAGCATGATTATTCTGATGCTTTTGTCTTGCAGAGCGTCTTTTCTTCTACTGCAAAAATAGTTTCTTAGTGAGTTGAGACAATTATCATCTAAAATAGAAAACTCAAATCTACACCACATTGAAATGGATTGCCACGCTGCGCAAAATATTCGCGCTTTCCGGTTGCGGCATTGTCTACAGCAAAGGTATTGTAATTGGTGTCTGTGAGGTTCTTGCCCCATAAGTTCAATTGCAGGATGCCGAAATCGAAGGCAACATGAGCACCCAATACGGCATAAACATCCTGACTATAGGTATTGGCATTATCCCAATAGGTTTTGCCCTGCATGTTTACGTTTGCTCCGAAAACCATGTTACGCAAGAAACTGGAGTTGAAGTTAACACGAGAGTCTGCCATGGCACAAAGGGTATGCATCGGAACGTATGGCACACGCTTGTCTTTATAACTAACCGCATTCTCACCTTCACCGTCAGTATATTCATCGAAGACAGCATGAGTATAGCCATAATTCAACATCCAGTCGAGCTGACCATTGGCAAGTTGGCCTCGCAAAGCTGCCTCAATGCCACAGCTATGACTCCTGCCGGCATTCACCATCATTCTACCAAATCCATAGTTGCCTGCCATCACTGAGAGTTGCTGATTTCTTACCTTCATATAGAAGGCACTCAGGTCGAGATGAAGAGCATGATTGAAGAGATTGAGATGAGAACCTACTTCATAATTCCATGAAACCTCTGGCTTGTATGATATCGTCTGGTTCACCTTCTCATAATCCTCGGCAGTATGAGGCACATCGTAATCACCACGCAATGCCTGCTGACGATTGGCATTCAATTCCGTCTGAAGGATATCGCTGAACATCTGAATATTATAGCCACCGGCACGATAACCCTTACTGATATTGGCATAGATATTACTCTGCTGATCATCAAGACGATAAGTAATACCAATCTTTGGAAGGAACTGGCTGTAATCATCATTCGTCTTTTCATCCAGAGCACTTCTAAGCGTATAGGTAGCCTTCTGCCCCATCATATTTGCTGTCATTGCCATATAGGCAGACGACTGATAATGAATGCCCGTATGCAAATAATCATATCGCAAGCCCAGTGTTGCCACCAGACGGGAAGTAATATCAAAATTACTCTCATGATAGAAACCGAGATTGGTCTGCGGAGTATGATAAAGTCCAGGAGCACCCATGCTGACACCCATGCTGATGCCTCCAGCCTTCTCAATGGCAGCACTGGCAGCAGCCTTGGCTGCCACTTCCGGCATTCCCTGCGCCATCATTTTCTTAACCATCGAAGCATGAATGGCAGTATACATCTGCTGCTGGATTGCATTGCCAATCGGAGCTGTCATCGCATCATCGAAAAAGACCGGACCGTTGGTCTTCAACCATTGCTTGGAGAAAAAGCCACCTACTGTCCAATGCCAGAAGTCTCCCACTGCCTTGTTGCTCTTCAAGGAGAGTTCCTGGGTAAAGGAATTCTGCAATTGTTCCTGTAGGATATGCATGTAGTCGGCAGAAAGATAATCCTGATCCATCAACATACGGTCCTTGACATACTGATAGCTGGAAACGGAAGTAAAATCATATCCCTTTCCGGTATATCCCAGTTTCAAACCTGTTATCAGGTTATTTCTCAGATACGTTCCTGGGAAAGTAGAAGCAGGAAGGTCTGCCTTCCCCGTCTCTAAATCAAGCTTTCCATAAGGAAATCCATTCTGGTCAACATACTGATAATTAGCAAGAATATCCATCTTCCAACCCGAATCAAAACGGGTCTTGAGAAGCATCTTGCCTCCCGCTTCGTTATATTGATCCGAACGGTCGCCTGTATTGGTATTTCGGAAGAAACCCTTCTGACCCTCATAGAAACCTGCCAGAGAAAGAGCTACATGCTGATTGAACTTCTGATAATGAGCTGCTTCTACATTACGAAAATACTTACTACCATAGCTAAGTCTGATATCTGTACCTTGATAATCGAAGGGATTACGGGAATACATCTTGACCAATCCACCCTCGGTATTCTGACCATAAAGCGTGCCTTGTGGACCACGAAGCACATCTACCCTACTCAACTGGTAATTGTGGAGATTAAAAGCCGACTTACTCATCACCGGAATACCATCGAGATAAAGACCAATAGCAGGACTATTGACACGGCTTCCTATTCCTCTGACATAAACAGAGGAAGAAAGACGGCTACCATAATTTGGCATTACAAAATTAGGAACAAACCGGGAAAGATCACGTAAATCGGATACTCCCATCTTTTTCATCAAAGAGCTACTCAGCGATGTACTGCTGAGTGCCTGCTGTCGGAGACGCAACACCTCCTTTGGCTGTGATACGACCACTACTTCGTCAATATCGAACACCTTGCTGCTGTCCGATAATGCCGTATCAGCTGAAATCGGTAAAGCAATGCCTAAACCAGCCATTGCCATCATCATTTTATAATTCATTTTCTCTTATATTTTTCCGCATGATTCAAATTCGGGTGCAAAGGTACGAAGAATATCGGAAATGAGAAATCCTTATTTATTAGGAACTGGCCAGCACAGAAAAAATGTGAGCCCCTTCTGCTACATAGCATAAATAGTGAGAGCTCCCATCTCCTCTCTCTCTCAACTTCCTGTTTACATAGAAACATGTTTTCATGTTGTTATCCGTAATAGTAATAGTAATCTTCTTGTTGAAGTTTATTTAAGTCTGATATCATTTATACTTCTATTTTTAGAAAATCTATTCAGGTCCACCCAATTCCAAATACCCGGTACTCTTCCATGGCGACTAAATTGCCAGATGTCGTAATGAGGTTTGCCAGGTAGTACAGGCTCATGATTATAGCTGGCTATCCAAAGATAATAATTATCGAATTCTGGACTCAGATAATCCTTGAAGTAACTCTCGCTACAATATATAATAGGTGTATGTCCATAATAAACCTTGCAAAGTTTGCAGAAAGTTTTTAATAACAGTTGAATCTCTATTTTACTCATTCCCTTTGTACCATCATCCTCTGCATCTATTACGGGGAGCAAGTCTTGCTTATCTTTATCATATACGGAACGGAAATTTTCAAACTGTAAGGCTGCAGGAGCCTTGGAAAGGAAATGATAAGATCCTACAGGAATGCCACTTTCTCTGGCATTCTTGATATTCGATTCGTACCACGGATCTTGAATGTTTGTTCCTTCTGAAGATTTTATATAGATAAATTGCAAGCGCTTGATTTTACCCAATTTATCCCAATGAATTCTGCCCTGATGACGCGAGATGTCAATTCCATCATAGCTGCCAGAATATTCACCAGTGGTAAGATCGTGGATAGGCCATTGCTTATCAGATGCTCTCCTTATGAAATAAGATGAAATCATCCGATATGCTTCAAATCCGATAATAAAAGTAAGGACAAGACCGAAGGCTATATAGCATAATCGCTTGCCCATATTATTGTTTTTTCTTTTTCTTCTAACCATGAATTTTACATAATATGTTGCTTCAAGTAACAAAGGTAATGAAAATAAGAGAAATACCAAAAGAAAATACCATAAAACTAATTTCTATTTTATTAAAAGAGCATGATATGATATCTTTTCTTGCTAAATCAGAAGGATACGCCAGGAGCTAATGACTTATATTTAATGTAAACATTTAAACATGTTTGCATGTAAGCATGTCTGTACATCAATATTTATAGCTAAAACTAACTCATCATAGAAGATATAGGAAAGAATGATATTAATGGATATAACACTATTGAAATGAATATCTACAGAACTGTTTACTAAAAACTACGAAACCATTTACTTATATCTACGAATCTGTTTACCAAAATCTACGAAATCATTTACCAATAACTACGAAAACATTTACCTTATCACGGCTAACCTGTTAAGTATCAAATATTTACAAAAGTCATAAGATTATAAAAACATAATTGAAACTTATAAATAAAGAAGAAAATTAAGAAACAGACATAATGCCTTGTAAATCAATTCTTTACGAAAACAATGTAAACGGTTTCGTAGATTTTGGTTAATCAACTTAAACGAATTAATATCTACGAAACCATTTACCTCAAATTAGTTTACACGTTGAAAATTAGCTAAATACAAACTTAACAAAACTTTTCATGCATGATATTCAACACTATAGTTTATTAAAAAAATACTTTACTATTATATATATAAACATCTGTATATCAACTCATTACATAGTTATAAGTAAATACTTTCGTAGATGAATTTAAGGTTGAGATTCAGGTAACCAAAATACTTCTCAGAATAATTTCCATATTCAAAAGACTTCTACACAGCTCTGATAATAATAGAAAAGCTATCCAAAATCAGTAATATCTACGGAACTGTTTACAAAAAACTACGAAACTGTTTACTTATATCTACGAAACCGTTTACCAACAACTACGAAACTGTTTACATACATCTACGAAACCGTTTACTGGTAATCTACTAATTCTCTGGTTTTCATTACATTACAGAATCCCTAATTAAATAATCTAAGTAAATTCTAATTATAAAAATAATTTTTGTTTTAAAAGAATATACCTAAAGTACTGAATATTAAACACTTATAATATTTTCGGTAAATGATTTCGTAGATTATGATAGTTTAAAAAGATTTGGTTAACTATGTTTTGTGCTTTTCGATAATAAAATGTAGACGATATCTTTTATATCTACGAAACCATTTACGCTAAATTTGTAACTATCATAATACCAAGGAGTTACATATTACTCGTTGATATACTATTTCATAGTTATCGTGATTTTAATTATAAAATTATAATAATGATAATTGCCTTAATATCAGTAAGATAAGCAATGTTAGGTAAATAGTTTCGTAGATATAAGTAGTTAAAAAGCTACTACATCTACGATACTATTTACCTGGATGAATGTAACACATTGATAAACAGCAAGATATATAATATAAATATTTGTCTTTTGATATCTTACGTTTCTAAAGTTTATATTTTAATTTTCTTAACGTGCTAATAATTAGTAAGTTATATATAATTAGGTAAATGGTTTCGTAGATATAAAAAGAATCGCAGACATGGTATTTAATGTCTGCGACTCTTGGTTGTATGCTT
>NZ_JBNPLT010000030.1:0-41341 GCF_050313615.1 Prevotella sp. SGI.167
TTATTTTAACACTTTCACTGTGTTTATCGTATTTTTTCTGATATTTCACTTTATTATATACATGCAGGCAATGCGCATGCGTGCGGGCGCACACTCATTGTCAGTATTCATCAAATGATACTTAAAAAATAACATTTCCTTGGTGATTACATATATTATTAGTAATTTTGCCGTGTCAAAATATAATGGAAGAACAGTACATATAAAAAATACAATTCAGAATATGAAGATAATAGTATCGGAAGAAATAGAATCAGTATGCCCTACCTTTGTAGGAGCATGCGTGGAAGCTAAAGTAGAAAATACTCCATACAGCAAAGAACTATGGGATGAAATCAATTCACTAGGTGAGAAATACAAAGAAACGCTCACCACAGAGTCTCTGAAAGAGATAAGCGGAATTGCAGCAACCCGAAAAGTTTATCGTGCTTGTGGCAAAGACCCATCCCGTTACCGTCCGGCTTCAGAAGCCCTTATCCGAAGAATGCTGCAGGGCAAGGAACTCTATCAAAGAGATACGCTGGTGGACCTAGTCAACTTGGCGAGTATCGCATACGGTTATAGCATCGGTGGTTTCGATGCCGACAAGTTTGAAGGAGATACACTGACACTAGGTGTCGGGAAGGCAGACGAACCTTACGAAGGTATCGGCAGAGGTATAATCAATATCGAAGGTCTTCCTGTTTATCGGGACAAGATTGGCGGTGTGGGAACTCCTACCAGCGACAACGAACGCACAAAGATGACCATTGACACAACCCATCTGGTGGTTCTCATCAACGGCTATGATGGAGATGAGCAGCACGTGCGCGAGAATGCCGAGTTCATCCTGGAGCTTCTGAAGAAATACTGCAAAAGCCACGAAGGGAGCTATTTTATTTACCAATAAAATAAAATCTCTCAGTAGCAGAGAAAATTACGTCGGGACGTTTCAATCTGCGCCCTTCCATGGCAAAACATTGCCCTTACTGGAGCAATATTTTGCCATGGAAAGGCACTTTTCGTTACATCGGGATACATTATATTCAATAACTACAAGGAAGAAGAAAGATACGGAAGAATTCCTCTAACACTCTTCACTCTTCACATTTTACTCTTAAGCACCTGTAAACCAGGCGATTCAATGGGTGAAGAGTAGGACTGTCTCTTCACCACTCTTCACCCACTCTTCACCCCGATGGATTTTCATACAGCTTAGCCGGGAGAATATCCTGAGCTTCTATAAAAACTGGAATAAGGCTTAAGTAAACTTTAATAGAGCCATAAGTAAAGTTTATCTAAGGCTCAAAACAAGTCCAAAGATAACTTATTCTAAAAACAAAAGAAACTTAAAACAAACCTAATAGAAGCTTAAAACAAAACACTAGAAAGGCTTAGAGTGAGCAATGATAGAAGCCAAAGGACAAGCCATGATAGAAGCCGCTTACTTTTAAAAGGTGAAGAGTGGTGAAGAGACAGCCCCACTCTTCACCTACCGATTTTCCTGATTTATAGCGACTTAAGAACTAAATGTGAAGAGTGAAGGGTGTTTTTGAGTTTTATCCCTAATTTTTCAAATAATAAAACAGGACAGCGGACAGCTATCCCCATACAACCGCAAAAAGGGGACCGGCCACCGCCAGTCCCCAAAGACGAGAGAGAGATATAAGTGTTGACTTGGTCAACAACGAGGCAAATCACTTTGCCTTATATCCTATAATTTACTTTATAGAATCATTCTATAAACACTATATATCATTCATTATTCACTTTAACCTTAGTCAGTAACTCCATCACGAAGTCCAGGATTCTGTCCTGCTTCAGGAAGAGAACCACCAGTATTATTAACGATACCCTTATTGTTATCAGTCTCAGACTGTGGGAATCTCATGTTCAACCATGGATCATCTGCGCTAATATTGAACTGGAATGCATCAGAAAGGTTAGACTCCTTGTCAGCATGGAATCGAACAATGTTCTTACCCAAACGTCTAGCATCAGCAACGAAGAAGCCCTCGCCCCAAAGCTCGACACGACGCTGGAACCAGATTTCGTCAGCCAAAGAACGGCCGCTGGCAGATACGCTGTAAGAAGGATCACGGTAAGTCTTGACAAAGTCCTCAAGAACCTGCTTAGCCTTAGCCTCATTACCACTCTTCGCAAGACCTTCAGCCTGGATGAGAATCATCTCTTCTACACGCATCAATGGCCAGTCGTTATTGTTCAAAGTACTGCCTATACCAGACTTCATACCAAACTTGATATTGGTATAAGCTGGGAATCCGACCTTGCTACCATCATCCAAAATCAATGATGCGATCTCATCACCTTTGGCACCACCCCAAGTAAGGTTAGCCCAGTTAGGAGAATGAAGGTTCTCATCAAGCCACCAGCCTTTACGAACATCGGTAGCTGGAATCTTATCATACAACAAATTGTTGATACACATATTAACACCACAGGCAGCAGCATAACCATCACCACTGAACGAGCTAGCCCAAGAAGCTGATGTTGCATAACCAGAACTAGAAACCTGAGCATCTGTAATATCAATACCCCAAATCCAGTTGCCAGCCTCGATATCGTCGAAACCAGGAACACTTACATCAGCGATAGAAGCAGGAGTGAATCCCTGCATTGCCTTTTCTGCATCCTCGGCTGCCTTTGCGTATTCGCCCATTGCCAGATAGGCGCGGGCACGAAGACCGTAAGCCACCTGCTGGTTAACCTGAGCCTTATCTGTACGCTGATATCCAGCCAAGTTGTCAATAGCTATATTCAAGTCAGAGATAATCTGATCATAAACCTCAGCTACAGTAGCACGAGGGTTATTGGTAGCATCGCCGTCAGCCTTAATCATAGGTACGCAAGGCTGATCCTTGCAGGAAGCATAGTTGCCCTGGAAGTATGGAGCCAACGACATATAATCGAAAGCACGAATGGCATAAGCCTGAGCAGCCTTATACTTAGCAACATCCTCGGCAGTTGCCATATCTACAGAATTGATAATCTCATTAGCTACACCTATCTGACGATAAGGCATTGTATATCGCATATATGGATTGGCATAGTTTGGATTACGGGTTGAGTATGCACAGGCTGCAGAGAACCAGTTGTAACCATTGTTGGCAGATGTTGCATCAGCACCCTCCAAATCCAGAGAAATGGCAGCAGAGATAAAACCGAAATCGTCATCACGGGCACTACGAGAACCATATACAGCATACGGAGCACCCATCATGGTGTACATACCAGAAAGCGTTGCATCCATACGAGAAGGTACCGCATCCTGAGATTCCTGCTTCTGGTCAGCCAGCAGATTACCTCCTTCTGGATATTGCTCGTCGATATCAGAACATGATGCTAATGTCAAGGCACCCAACAATAAAAGTGAAATCTTATCTAGTTTCATATTCAAAATCTTTTAAATTTGTTAGAATGTAAGTGAAATACCTGCTGTGACAGAACGCAATGAAGCATAACTACCACTTGACAAACCAGAACCATAGGTCATAGAACCCAAACCGTAGTTGTATCTTGGATCCAAGCCCTTACGCTTTGTCAGCACGAAGAGATTCTCGCCTGCAACATATATTCTAAGGTTGTTTAATGCGAGAGGACGAATCAATGACTTAGGGAATGTATAACCCAATGTCAAGTTGTTCAAGCTCAAGTAATTTGAACTGGTCAGGAAACGGTCCTGTGATGTCTGAGAGTCGAAACCTGCATCATCACCAGCAGCATTACTCAAACGAGGAATGTTAGAATTCTTATTATCCTCGCTCCAGGCATTCAACAAATCCTTATGCATTGCACTACCGGCAGAATAACCATTGTGCATCAAGCTCTGGTACATACCATCATAGATTTTACCACCCAACTGATAAGAGAACTGAGCAGACAGGTCGAAACCATAAGCAGAAAGGCTGGTACCGAAACCACCCACTACAGTAGGCAATGTTGTACCCAAATCATAAGATGTAGCCTCAGTAATATCTGTTGTAAGTTCCTGAGTTGTAACACCCTTATCATCAGTAACATCCTTATACCACTGTGCTTCACCAGTCTCATGGTTTACACCAGCATACTTCTTCATATAAGCCTCGTATACAGAACCACCTACCTTCAGGATCTGATAGCTATATTTCAAACCACCTTCATCGATAGAAGGGTCAAGTTCAGTAATCTCATTATGGTTGAATGTAGCATTGAAGTTCAAATCCCACTGAATATCATTGGTCTTGATAGGTGTACCCTGCAATGAGAACTCGAAACCACGGTTTACCACAGAACCAATATTAGTATAGTAAGAAGATACTGAAATACCTGAAGACAGTGGAAGAGTCTTAGCCCACAACAAGTCCTTTGTCTTCTGATGATAATACTCGATAGTACCACTCAAACGATTCTTGAAGAAGCCGAAATCAACACCAAGGTTCCAGTCGTCATGGGTTTCCCAAGTCAGTTTATCATTACCCTTCTGAGACATGGTGATAGAATACTGCTTGGTGGATTCGTTATACGATGTAGTATATCGATCAGCCCAATAGTAATAACTACCCAAGTTATCATTACCGACAGAACCGTAGCTTACCTTCAATTTCAAGAGGTCAATCCACTTTGCATCCTTCAGGAAGTTCTCCTTGTTCATCTGCCAAGCCACACCAATACTACCGAATGTACCCCAACGGTTACCTGGAGCGAAAGCAGAAGAAGCATCACGACGAAGAGAAGCATTCAAGAAATACTTATCATTGTAATCATACATCAAACGACCGAAGAAACCTTCTGTCATATAGTTGTCTGTGTAGGAAGAAACACTCTTCTGGCTTGTACCACATGCATTATCCAACTCACCGATAAATGGATCATAGAGGTGGTCATTGTATCCATAGAGATACTGGTACTTATATTTATACTGCTCATAACCAACCAGAATATTGAAATGATGAACCTCAGCCAAAGTCTTGTCATAGTTGGCAGTAAAACGCTGGTTATTGGTGAAGGTACGAGTTGCATTTACTGCAGTTCCACCATCAGTACTTAAGCTGGCACCGAACTGGCTATACAAACCATTCCAACGCATATTGTCAACAAAGACATTCAAGTTAGCATCCAATACCAATCCCTCAATAGGAGTAATCTGAGCATCCCACTGTCCCTGGAAGATATCCTTGAAAGTCTTACTTCTGTTGTATTCGTTATCACGAACAGCATTACCAATCACAGAAGGACGAACGAAATTTGTCTGGTTAGAATCATACACCTTACGTCCAGACTCCATCTTGATAGAACCATCAGCATTACGTACGTAAAGCGGATAGATAGGACCCATAGAGTTGGTTACATAGAACAAGTTACCAGAACTTGCCCATGAAGAATCATCATAGGAAGGAGACTCAGAATCAGTATGAGTATAGCTCAAACCGGTAGAAAGTTTCAACCACTTCTTTGCCTGATAGTCTACAGTTGCACGAGCAGTATAACGCTTCAACTCAGAGTTGTCAACGATACCGCCATCCTGCAAGTAACCACCACTGGCGAAATAATTCATCTTACCAGATGAACCAGTTACGTGAGCATTATATTCCTGCCGGAAAGAGTTGTGATAAGTCTCATCATACCAGTTATCAGGAGTATAGTAATAAGTACCGTCGCTGTAACCCAAGGTAGCATTAGGATTAATCTTGAAATCACGACCAATCAACTGCTCGCCGGCAGGTATGGTGTAAACCTGATAACCCAGACCCTTATTGCTAGTATTGTACAAGTTCTTGCAAGCGTAAGCATAAGCCTCATCAGCAGTCTTGCCATGATAATACTGAGAATTATACATAGCCTTGAAATGAGTCTCATAATACTGAGCAGGGTCAGAGATTACGTCGTACTGAGGAATCAAGCGAGAGTTAGAACCCCACTTAGCATCGAAAGTAACACGGGCATCCTGGCCATCACGTGCTTTCTTGGTAGTGATAATGATAACACCATTAGCACCACGGGCACCATAGATGGCACTTGCAGAAGCATCCTTCTGAACAGAAATGCTCTCGATATCAGAAGGGTTGATGTTAGAAATACCAGCTTCGTAAGGAGCACCATCCACAATATAGAGAGGTGCAGAGCTGGCACTGACAGAGCCAATACCACGAATACGGATTACAGGGCTGCTACCTGGTTCACCACAAGAAGATGTAGCCTGAATACCAGCAACCTTACCCACCAAGGCACTTGTTGCAGTAGAAGTAACGTGAGCAGAAATCTCATCAGATTTGATTTCAGCAGCAGAACCGGTAAAAGCTGATTTCTTGGTCTTACCATAAGCGATGACCAAGACATCATCCAAAGCCTGATTGTCCGGATCCAAGATAACCTTCATATTCTTGGCTATCTTCATCTTTTTTGGCAACATACCCAAGTATGTTACCTCTACAGTTGAATTTGCAGGCACATTCAAGGTAAAGTTACCATCAATATCAGTAACAGTACCTGTATTGGTACCAACTACCTTGATGGAAGCACCAACAACTGGAGAACCATCGTCTGCAGAAGTTACCTTACCTGTAACAGCAGTCTGCGCGAGAGCCATTCCTGTTGAAAGAACAAGCCCTCCCATTAACATGGTTAGTCTTTTTGTCATAATTTCTCTCTCTAAAAATTAAACAACTTACAATTATCGGATGCAAAGATACACACTTTTTATAAAATAAACAAATTTTTAGCTAACAAAATGCAATTAAAAAGCTATTTTCTTGTCCCTTTTGTATATTTTCTGCATATTTCCCAACTTTTAGACAGATTTTTATGACTAAAGACAACAAAATGTTAGTTTTCAGCAATAACACCATACTTGATGAGGGCATTCTTCACTCCATCTTCATCCACATGGGTGGTAATGAAATCGGCTACCTGCTTCAGATCTTCGCCGGCATTGCCCATTGCCACACCCACTCCAGCTTCCTTGATGATGGAGATATCGTTGCCGCCATCACCGAAAGCCATGGTTTCTTCAATGTTCAAACCCAGATAATCAGCCATGGCATGAAGTCCCTTTCCCTTGTCGGCTCCACGCGCCGTGATGTCAGTAAAGGCAGGATGCCATCTGCCGGAAGTGCAGTTTTCGAGCGTAGGCATCAGGAGCGCTTCCTGCTCTACGGTACAGAAAGGAGTGACCTGCAGAATTGGCTCTTCGCCCAAATCGTTTACATCCGTAATGAAGATACTGCTATCCACTCCCAGTCCCTTGCAGAAAATCTCATAAACCTCGTCGGTATAATGATGGATGGCAAAACGGCTCTCGCTTACCACGATGGCAGGATAGTTGTCTCTATCAGCAGCATCGATGATCTTCTTCACATCCGAAGGAAGGATGGCATGCTGACTCACCACCGTATCCTGGACAAAACAGCGGGCACCATTGGTGGTGATGTAACCGTCGATGAGATGCTCTATCTGACCAAGATTATTGATAATCTGCTTTGGGCGACCTGTAGAAATATAAATCTCTACCCCATTCTTCTTTGCCTGTTCCAAGGCATCTACCGTGCTTTGCGGAATCCTGTGGGTTTTGAAACTCACCAAAGTGCCATCAATATCGAAGAACAAAGCCTTCACCTTTTTATTCTCTTTCTTATCCATATATCATACAATAATTTTCCTTTTATTATAATAATGCTATATATATAATAAGGTGTAATCATAAAAAAACACTTATTATCGGGTACAAAATTACAAAAAAACGGATAATTCACAAAAAATATAAAGAATTATTTGATTTTACTTGCAATCATCAAATAAAAAATGTAAATTTGCAATGACTTCCATGCACAGGAAAAATTCTTGATTCATGCAAAAGGAAGCAAGCTAACTAACAAGAAAACAATGAAGAAGGAATGCTACAAATTATTGGCAGCAATCATTTTGATGCTAGTAGCGACGTTCACTTCATGCGAAAAGTTTTCTCTCGATGAATCGGGCCAAAGCTCAACACATGACGCAAACGCCAACGTAACGGTGCGCATACACCAAGTTCAGAACCGCACTATCGGAAAAGTTACCAAGGCAACAACTTCGGGAACAGCTCTCCAGGATGTATGTTCCAGAGTTTCCTTTGTGGTCTTTGATGGCGAAGAGAAAATAGAGACCATCAACCAAACCAGCGATGACGCGAATTTCGGCATTGCCAGTTTCAGTCTGGATGAAGGCGAATACAGACTCGTTGTCATTGCCCATAGCGGCAAGGGCAACTGCACGATGAGTGTGCCCGAAAAGGTAAAATTCACGAGCAACAAACTTACCGACACCTTTTATTATTATGGCAGATTGAGCATCAAGAGCGATAAGGTAGAGGCAGATGTGAAGCTGCAGCGAGCCGTAGCAGCCTTCAAGCTTCATATTACTGACGAAACGATTCCGGAAGAAGTCAGGAGCATCAAGTTCTACTATACCGGAGGAAGCAGTACGCTGGATGCAACCACGGGATATGGCTGTGTAAACAGTCGGCAGACGGAAATCTTCAATTTCACAGACAACAACAGAGACTTCACCGTATATACTTTCCCGCACGAAGAGAACAAGGCTATCAAGATGACCATCAGCATCTTAGATGCCGATGCCCATGCCATCAAAACCTTTACCAAGTCTGATTTAAAGATGAAAAGAAACGAAATCATCAAGACAGACATTTCGCTTACGAAATCATCAGGCGGAAGTTTAGATGAAGACGATGACAGAAATGTAGGCTTAACGGTTGATGCCGACTGGGGTGAAGAAACCGTTGTACGTTTCTGAGAAAAGGGAATAAGTAACATGCATCATAGTAGGAAAACTATGATGTATGTTCCATTTTTCCACAATATAAGATTTTTTTTATTTCTTAAAGATTTCATAAATAAATTTTCTTTGATATTTAAGAATAATTCGATAATTTTGCATCCGATATTATATAATATTATATAAGGATGAAAAAAATAATAACTATTTTCATGATGATGGGAGCATTGATTCCTGCCGGGGCACAAGCGCAAGCGTTAAGTCTCGACAGTTGCCGTGCTATGGCTCTGCGCAACAACAAGCAGATCAATGCCTCGAAGCTCAAGAAAGACGTGGCGTATAACCTGAAGAAATCGGCACGCACGAAATACTTGCCTAAGGTGGACGCCTTGGGTGGATATGAATGGTTCAGCAAAGAGATTTCCCTGCTGAACAGTGATCAGAAAGCAGCATTCAGCAATTTGGGTTCTACTCTGGCTGGTGGAATCTCAGGGAATGCCAGCAATCTGATGGGACAGTTGGTTGGTCAGGGCATCTTGACGCCAGAACAGGCACAGAAGATAGGAGGCTTGCTTTCTGATAAATTGGTTTCTGTCCAGCAGCAGGGCAATGCTATCGGACAAAATGTAGTGGATGCTTTCAGAACTGACACCCGAAACATGTGGGCAGGAAGCGTGATGGTAAGACAGCCTATCTATATGGGCGGTGCTATTATTGCAGCCAACAAGATTGCCGATATCGGAGAAGAAATAGCTGAGAACGATCTGGATCATCAGACCCAGCAGACTCTCTACGCCATCGACCAGGCTTACTGGCTGGCAGTTTCGCTCAAACAGAAGCATAAGCTAGCCACCAGTTACCGCGACCTGGTACAGAAGCTCAATGATGATGTTCACAAGATGATCAAGCAGGGTGTTGCGACGAAGGCTGACGGCTTGAAGGTAGACGTAAAGGTGAACGAGGCAGAGATGAAGATGACTCAGGCAGAAGACGGACTGGCTCTTTCCAAGATGCTGCTCTGCCAGCTCTGCGGAATCCCGATGAATCAGGAAATCACACTTGCTGATGAAGATAAGGAGACCTTGGCTCTTTCAGGAACACCTGTCGACACAGAACAGCAAAGAGTAGCAGCTGCCGACTCAGCGATGAATACCCGTCCGGAATTGAGAATGCTCCAGAATGCACTCGATATTTCCAAGCAGGCTACCAATCTGGTGAGAGCCATCTACATGCCACATGTAGCTCTGACCGGTGGCTACACCATTTCAAATCCTAATGTTTTCAATGGATTCCAGAAGAAATTCACAGGAGTATGGAACGTAGGAATCATCGTCCAGGTGCCAGTATGGAACTGGTTTGACTGCGCCTATAAGGTGAGAGCATCTAAGGCAACCACCAATATCGCCCAGATGAACCTGGATGATACGCGCGAGAAGATTCACCTTCAGATTGCGCAGAGCCAGTTCAAGGTGAAGGAAGCTAAGAAGAAGCTCAATATGGCGATGAGAAACATTGCCAGCGCTGAGGAAAACCTCAGATGCGCCAACCTCGGATTCAAGGAAGGCGTAATGGAGGTTACCGATGTGATGGCTGCACAGACTGCCTGGCAACAGGCTCAGAGCCAGAAGATTGACGCCGAAATCGACGTGAAGCTGGCACAGGTTGGGCTCAACAAGGCGCTCGGTATCCTGCAATAACGGCACCGGGGGCAGAAATCCTGGGGCGGAAATCCTGGGGCGGAAATCCTGGGGGCGGAAATCCTGGGGGCGGAAATCCTGGGGCGGAAATCCTGGGGCGGAAATCCGATGGAATCGGATTTAACGGTGACTAGAGGGGGACTTTCTTCCTCAGTTTCATCTTTATAAAAGAAGTTTTTAAAAAATTCAAATTCAGATAAAAATGTCTAAGAAATCACAGCATAACAACATATTACTCGCTGTCATCGGATTTACGGCGGTAGTTATCCTAGTGGGTGTCATCGGTTTCTTTACCTTGGAACAGAAGGACGACACCATCCAGGGCGAGGTAGAAGTTTCAGAATACAGAGTATCCTGCAAGTTGCCTGGCCGTATAGTAGAATTGAGAGTGAAGGAGGGCGACTATGTTCACGTAGGCGATACTCTCGCCATCCTCGAAGTTCCTGAGATGAAATCACAGGAGCAGATGCTTCAGGCAACCAATGCTGCTGCCGAAGCCATGAAGGATTTGACCGATGCCGGTGCACGCAAGGAGCAAATTCAGGGTGCTTATCAGCTGGTTCAGCAGGCAGAAGCTGCTGCAACCATCGCCAAGAAGACCTACGACCGCATGCAGAACCTCTACAACGAGGGCGTCATCAGCGGTCAGAAGCGCGATGAGGCTTTTGCTGCCTACAAGGCAACAGAGGCACAGGTGGCTGCAGCCAAGAGCCAGTATGAAATGGCCAAGAACGGAGCACGTGAGCAGGAGAAGCGCATGGCTGCCAACAACACCCAGGCTTCCAAGAGCGCCGTGGATGTAGTGAAGAATCTCCTGAAGGAGACGGTTCAGATTGCCCAGTGCGAAGGCGAGGTAAGCAATGTCTATCCAAAGGTAGGCGAGCTGGTGGGTCTTGGTTCTCCTATCATGAGCATCTCTATCATGAGCGATATGTGGGGAACCTTCAATGTCCGCGAAGACCATCTCCAGGGCTTGAACAAGGGTGATGAATTTACCGCTTTCGTCCCAGCCTTCAACAAGGATATCAAGATGAAGGTTTATTACCTGAAGGACCAGGGTTCATACGCAACCTGGAAGGCAACCAAGGACAATGGCGATTACGACCGCAAGACTTTCGAGGTAAAGGCCCGTCCTATCACCAAGCTCGAAGGATTGCGCCCGGGAATGTCACTCATCATTAAATAACTTCTATGTTCAAGAGATTATATCATATTGCCCTCAGAGAATGCGGCATCATGTGGAAGAATCCTATCTATCTCTTCTGCATGGTCATCTTCCCCATCGTGGTGGTGATTTTCTTCACTACCCTGATGCAGGGAGGTGTGCCTACCGACATGCCTGTGGGCATTGTTGACCAGGACAAATCTCATACCTCCCGCCAGCTGGTGCATAAGCTCGACGCTTTCCAGACCACCAAGGTGGTGGCTCACTATGAGAACATAGCTGAGGCAAGACATGCTATCCAGAAGAACGAAATCTATGCCTTCCTGGTGATTCCTAACGGAACGGAGGCAGGATTGATGGCTCAGAAACAGCCTAAGATTTCCTTCTACTACAGCAGCGTGTCGCTGGCGGCAGGCTCCCTGCTCTTCCGCGACTTGAAGACCATTTCTACCCTGGGAGGAGCAGCGGCAGGAATGGCGAAGCTGTCGGCACTGGGAAAGACGAATGATGAAATCATGACCTTTCTGCAGCCTATTGCTGTAGATTTGCACATGATAGGCAATCCATATGCCAACTACAACTACTATCTCTCCACGGTGATGGTGCCGGGACTCATCATGCTGTTCATCTTCCTGATTACACCTTATTCTATAGGAACGGAGTTGAAATTCAACCGGGCAAAAGACTGGATGCGAATGGCGAACAACAATCCTTATCTCGCCATCGCCGGCAAGATGCTTCCTCAGACGCTCATCTTCCTGAGCATCTTCCTGCTGTTCGAGTTCTATATCTATTATGTACTGGATTTCCCTCATCCGGGCGGTGCGCTGCCTATCATCCTGCTGGGCATTCTGAGCGTATTATCCTGCCAGTGCTTTGGCATTTTTGCCTTCGGACTGATGCCTTCGCTCCGTATGTCGATGAGTATCTGTTCGTTGTGGGGCGTGGTTAGTTTCTCCATCTGCGGAGCCACCTATCCGCTCTTCGCCATGGATTCGCCTATCCAGGCCATCGGACAGCTCTTCCCTATGCGCCATTACTACATGATTTACCAGATGAACATCTTCAATGGTTTCCCGATGAGCGATGCAGTATTGCACTGGGGTGCGATGGTGCTCTTCTGTGCCCTGCCAATGCTCACTATCTGGAACATCAAGAAGGCAATGCTGGTTTACAAGTACCTGCCGTAGGAAAGTGAAGAGTGAAGAACGAAGAATTCAACAGCTTTACGAATCATAAAGTTCAATGTTCAAAGTTAAAGAGTTCAATGTTAAAAAGTAGTTTACTATATAAGATTATCAATGGTATCTGGGACATGTGCTTCATCTGGAAGACGGAAATGCGCAATGTGTTCCGTGACGAGGGTGTGCTCATCTTCTGTATCCTGGTGCCGCTGGGCTATCCGCTGCTCTACTCGTGGATTTACAACAACGAGGTGGTGAGAGAGGTGGATACGGCGATTGTCGACCTCAGCCACAGCCATACTTCCCGCGAGTTTATCCGCGATTACGATGCCTCTCCTGATGCCAAGGCAACGTATTACTGCAACAGTCTTGATGAGGCGAAGCAGCTGGTACAGAAGCAGGCTGTGCATGGAATCATCTATATTCCTTCCGATTTCGACACCAAGCTGAATCGTGGCGAACAGGCGCATGTGGGCGTTTATTGCGATATGAGTCTGATGCTTACCTATAAGGCGATTTATCAGACGGCGCAGGGCGTGGCAAGCCATATCAATTCGGGCATTCAGATTTCTAAAGGTGGCGGATTCACGGATAGAGACGATGAGATTACCACCGAGCCGCTGGCTTTCGATGAGGTTCCGATTTTCAACACAACCGGGGGATACGGAAATGCGATTCTTCCGGGTGTTCTGGTGCTGATTCTGCAGCAAACCATGCTGTTGGGCATCGGAATGGCGGCAGGAACATCAAGAGAAACGAACAGAAATCGCGAACTGATACCGGTAAGCAAGCATTATGGCGGTATTTTCCGCATCGTTTTCGGTAAGGCGATGGTTTATTTCATGGTTTATGCCGTGATGGGAATGTATCTTACGCTGGTAGTTCCGAAACTGTTCGGATTTGTCAGCATGGTAACGTGGACCACCATTCTTGGTTTCCTCTTGCCTTATATCCTATCGTGCATTTTCTTCGGTTTTATGCTGTCATGTCTGGTAAAATATCGTGAAAACGTGATGCTTCTGGTGGTATTTACCTCCGTTCCATTGCTTTTTATGACGGGAATTTCATGGCCACAAAGCAATATTCCGGGCTTTTGGCAAGGTTTTTCGTGGGTTTTCCCATCCACTTTCGGCATCCGGGGATTCCTCAGAATCAGCAGTATGGGAGCATCTCTTGCTGATATTCTTCCGGAATTCAGGGCGCTCTGGATACAGACGGGTGTCTATTTCCTGGCTGCCTGCCTGGTTTTCAGGCAGCAACTGCGTTCTGCAAGACTCAAGGCAAATCTTACAGCTGAAGTAGCAGAAGAAGAGGATGAGGCGGAAGAAATCGTTAATAATGTACAATGAATAATGTATAATTCATAATTTCGGGGGAGGAACCATGCAAAAAACGACTGTTAACTGTTAACCTGTTAACTCCTGAGAAAAAAGAGGGTGTGTCAAGAGCGCAACCCCGCCAGGCGTCCCGGCGGATTTGAAATCCGCCGTAAAAAAAAGGTTCGACCTATTAAACCGGGGATTTACAATCCCCCAACATAAGGTAAAGCATACTCCTTTGCTGCGGATTGCAAATCCGCAGAGCCTAATAGGTTAGGACATTTTTTAATGCCGGATTGCAAATCCGGCAGGACGCCAGGGGTGACCATGCAAAAAACAGCTGTTAACTGTTAACCTATTAACTCCTCTGATAAAAATAAAGCTAGGACTGCTTGAGGGCAATCCTAGCTTTTTATTTTATACCCTTATCAAATAGGATATTTACTACTTGTGTGTACTTACAATCTTGGTTGGAGCCTTCTCGGCATTTCTGCGGTTCACCACCGTCACGATGCTCTGGGCAAGGCTCAGGAAAGCCTGACCGGTGATGGTATCAACCTTGGTTGCAGCAGGAGCACCATCATCTCCACCCTCGCAGATGCTCTGGACGATAGGAATCTGGGCAAGCAATGGCACGTTCATCTCCTTGGCAAGATTCTTGCAGCCCTCCTTACCAAAGATATAATACTTATTCTCAGGCAACTCAGCAGGAGTAAAGTAAGCCATGTTCTCGATAAGACCGAGGATTGGCACGTTCACCTTGTCATTCTGATACATGTCAATACCCTTACGGGCATCAGCCAGAGCCACCTGCTGAGGAGTACTTACGATAACCGCACCCGTGATGGCAAGCGTCTGGAGCAGAGTAAGATGAATATCGCTTGTGCCAGGAGGAGTATCAAGGATGAAGTAATCCAACTCGCCCCAGTCAGCATCAGCAATCAACTGCTTCAAGGCAGAGCAAGCCATACCGCCACGCCACAAAGTAGCCGTGGTAGGACTTACGAAGAAACCGATACTCAGAAGCTTAACGCCATATTTCTCGATAGGTTCGATGAGGTCTCTTCCGTCCTTGTGAACAGAATAAGGACGCTCCTCCTCAACACCGAACATCTTAGGCATGGAAGGACCGAAGATATCAGTATCGAGCAAACCCACCTTATAGCCCAGCTTAGCCAGGGCAATGGCGAGATTGGCAGAAACGGTGCTCTTGCCTACTCCACCCTTACCGGAGCTTACAGCGATGACGTTCTTCACCTGTGGCAGCATCTTGCCCACCTCAGGACGAGGAGCCGACTTGAATTCAGTAACTATCTCAACCTCAACCTCCTTGGAGATATGATAATGGATGGCAGCCTCAGCCGCCTTCACGGTACTCTTCAGGAAAGGATCAGTATCACGAGGGAAGAGCAAGACCACCTTCACCTTCATACCATTGATGCTAGGCGTATCAGCCAGCATCTCGCTCTCGATGAGGTTCTTCTTCGTACCCGGGTAGATGACCGTAGCAAGAGCCTCTTCTATTAATTTCGGATATAATGTCATAATTCTTCTGTTTATTTGTGCAAAAGTAACAATAAATAATGTAATAAGCAAATAAAAACTAAATAATTTCAGATATTAAACACTTTTATGTATCTTTGCAGGTTAGAGAAATGTGGAGATTTCACACTTATCCACGACCAACCCGTTTAAAACGCAAAGAAATGAACTATAAAAAGATTATTATAGGTGCTGCATTGACCTTGGCCTGCTTCTCTTGCCTTCCTGTCAATGCCCTAACCTCAAACAGAAGCAAGAAAACAGAAGCACAGGCCGTTGCCCCAAAGGTTTACTGGACCGACAGCAACGGCAGAGTGACCTACTCCATCAACGCCACAAAGGCACCCGTGGTGAAAATAGCGCTCAGAGAGTTTGCCAACGACATGAAAGCGGTTACCGGCTTAGAAGCTAGGGAGAAATCGAATGCTCCGATACAGATTTATCAGCTCGATTTACTTTCGAACAAGGAATTTTCAGCTGTTGAAAAACTCAAGATTCCGCTGCATCAGTTCATAACCGCCAAGGACGCCTTCTACATCGGTGTGAGGAAGAACCGCCTCATCGTGGTAGGAAGCAACGCCCGAGGCACCGCCTACGCCATCATGCAGCTGTCTCAGCTGGCTGGCGTCACTCCCTTCATGGCGTGGCACGACCTTCAGCCTCAGCCACACAGCTCCATCTCTACCCCTTCCAAGCAGGAATGGCTGGAGATTCCGAGAATAGAATTCAGAGGACTGGCGCTCAACGGAAGCCAATGGATGAACCCGAAGAACTATAGCCGCATCGCACGACTGATGCTGAGACTGAAATGCAACACCCTCTGGAAGGTAGACGGAAAGCACGATGCTGCCTATAATAAAGCCGTCGTAGACAGCTTTGACATCTGTCTGGCGGACAACTACAAGGTGACGGAACTGACGGGCAAAAAGCACAAGAAGAAGCGCAGAAAGACCATCGAGAACGTGAAGATGGTTTGCGACAACAGCCAGATGGAGATGGGACAAACGGCTCCGGGACTGCTGCTCGAAATGCTGAACAACAGGGATTACCTGGAGACCAAGAACGGTCATCGCAACAAATCGCACCGCTCTGCAGTCCACAACGACGAGGATTGCGCCTGGATAGCCAACCTATCCAATCCGCTGACAGCATCGCTTCAGCTGTCGATGATGATGGATCTGGCATGGGATAAAAACGCGCTGACAAAGGATTGCAAGAGCTATCTGGACAATTGGCTCAGCAACCTTTTTGGAGCCGCTACAGGCAAGAAAATCGCGCCTCTGATGGAAGAATACTATCGCCTTACCAGCATCCGCCAGCCGGCTTATATGATCATGCCTTACGGCGATACAGAATTCCATTCGGGAGAGTTCGGCAATGAGCTGGAGCGCCATCTCTACTATTTCGAACAGCTGAAGGCGAAGGCTGCAGCCATCGAGCGTACCCTGCCAGCCGGTCAGAAAGACGGTTTCTTCGAGATTGTGAAGTATCCTATCTTCTCTGCAGCCCTTATCGCCGAAAAGGAATTAGAGGCGCAGGAAGCCCGCCAAATCGCCCGTCCGGGACTTTTCTACAAGGACGATGAAGCGAAGACAGCAGCAGCCGTCAGCCTCAACGCCTACAATACGCTGAAGCAGCTCAATGCCTATTACGCCAGGATTGGCAAGGGGAAATGGGCGAACTTCATCGACAACAAAGCCTCAGAGATGCAGGCTCCGCAGCTGCCGGGCACGCTCAGAGCCAACGAAATCAAATCGCTGATGGCAGATGCCTTCAACCGGAATACCGATTTCCTCGCGCTCTCTACCTACACCAACGACATCATCGCCAAGAATGCCTATGAGTGGCAAAAGGGCTATAACGCCCCTCAGAGCCAGGGAAAAGACGCTGAGCGCATCAAGTTGATTCCGCTCCTGGGACACAGCAACAAGGCCGTTAAACTGCCTAAGGGAGCCACGCTCAACTATACTTTCTATTGCAGAAAGAGCGGGGATGCGAGATTTACGCTGGCTGTAATACCAAGTTATCTGGAAAATGTGAAGAACATGAGGGTAAGCGTGAGCATAGATCGTGCCGAGCCGGTAGTGTGCCAGATGAAGGAAATTTTCAATTCAAAGGAATGGAAATTCGACCATTGGAGGGGTCAATCCCTCAAGAATTTCTATGTTACGCTGTCTAGCGGCAACCACACCATCGAAATCAAGGCATTGGATGATAACGTGATTATCGACCAGTGGGTAGTGGATTTTGATGTGGATAGAGAATATTATGTATTCCCAGTATCGAGATAAATGCAAGCCTCTGCTTCAAAGCAGGGGCTTCTTTTATGGCCTAGGCTTGCCACAAATGATGACCAGGGCTTGCCATAAATGATGGCTAAGACTCTACATAAGAGACGGTTAAACAGCGCTTCCATTCCTGCTTACCAAGCAATAATAAAGGCAAAAATACATTAAAAATACTAACTCATAGTTTCTTCCATCCCAACTCTATGAGTTGACCATCAGGAAGCATAGAGTAAGCACGAAAGAGGGGCAGGGTTAACAGGGTTAACAGTTAACACCCCAAAAATGCATACCCCCACCCCTACACATATAAAAATAAGTATATATATATTTATTATTATATAAGGTACGCGAGGGGGAGGTAGGAAAAAACAGCTGTTAACTGTTAACTCTGTTAACCACCTCTCTTGCCTTAAAAAGAAAAAGCCTCTCAGCAAGGGGGAATGCTGAAAGGCTATGGTATTTTATTCGAGATACTTCTCAACAAATTCCTCAGGAGTCAAAACTTCCGGTCTTTGTCCTAATACGTTTTTATAATCTTTGATGTTGATAGTCAACAGAACATCACAATCATTCTGCAAGGCACAGTGATACTGAAAACTATCCTCTATGTCGGTAAAGCGCTCATCATTGACAGCTTCTTGAACTGTTTCTGCTGAACAATCTACAGTAGGAGCCAACTGCAAAAACGCTAAAAGCGTCTGTCTGACTCTCTCTGTCTGCTCAGGCCTATGAATACCATGCTCTTTAAAATAAAGAGTAACAAGATATGCATTTGTGTACATACCTCCAACAGAAGCTACAGCAGAAATAATTTCATCTTCTATAGCATCAAAAACATCACGTACCCATCTGAATTGCTTACGGCACGTGGTGTATTCGATAAAAATATTAGTATCTAAAAAGACTTTCATCGTTGTCAGATTTGATATTTTTCTTCTAGATACTCCTCTATTAATTCCTTATCCGACTTATCTGTCTTCATATCAGTCTTCATAATACCGCATAAGGCATCATGAGCATATTGCTTTCTTGCAATCTTTGCCTTAGGCTTAGCTTTAGCCACTAATTTCTTAGCATACTCTGTCAACTCCTGCTTCAATGTTTCCAACTGATAAGACTGAGGTACATCCAATGATATATTGATAGTTGTCTGCATAATCTTTCCTTTCTTTTAAGAAGTTATATTTCTGTGGGCAAAGTTACGATTATTTTATGAAACTCGCAAGAAAATGGATGAAAAAGGCAGAAAAAAAGCACTCCAAGAAGCGAAAACTCCTCAAAGTGCTCTGAACGAAATATTATCTCTTATTGGTTTTTACTCAATAACTACGGTTGTCCAACCGTGCTTGTCCTCGATGGTACCATACTGGATTCCACGGAGGGTATCATAGAGGTGCTTAGAGATAGGACCTGGCTTCTCACCGAAGTTGTAGCGCTTGCCAGTATCCAAGTCGTCAATGTAGCTGATAGGACTGATTACGGCAGCTGTACCGCATGCACCAGCCTCCTCGAATGTATCCAACTCATCCTCAGGAATCTGACGGCGCTCAACCTTCATACCGAGATCCTCAGCCAGCTGCATCAAGCTCTTGTTGGTGATAGATGGGAGGATGGATGTACTCTTAGGAGTAACGTATGTATTGTTCTTGATACCGAAGAAGTTGGCAGCACCACACTCATCCATGTATTTCTTCTCCTTGGCGTCGAGATAGAACTCGCAGGCATAACCCTTCTCGTGAGCAATATTGTTGGCTCTGAGGGAAGCAGCATAGTTTCCACCCACCTTATAGATACCTGTTCCGAGAGGAGCAGAGCGGTCGAAATCACGGATGATGACGTATGGGTTGGTAGAGAATCCACCCTTGAAGTATGGACCCACTGGAGTTACGAAGATGAGGAAGCAATACTCTTTAGAAGGATGCACGCCCACCTGAGCACTTGTACCGATGAGCAGCGGACGGATATAGAGCGTAGCACCGCTCTCATAGGTAGGAATCCACTCCTGGTTGAGGCGGACCACCTTTTTCACCATTTCCTCGAACATTTCTGTAGGCACCTCTGGCATCAGAATGCCACGACATGTGCTCTGCAAGCGCTTAGCGTTCTCGTCCATGCGGAACACGCGCACCTTGCCGTCTGGGCAACGATAAGCCTTCAAGCCCTCGAAAGCCTCCTGACCATAGTGCAAGCAGGTTGCAGCCATGTGCAATTTCAAATACTCATCAGAGCAAACTTCTATTTCGCCCCATTTGCCGTCGCGATAGTAACAGCGAACATTGTAGTCAGTCTGGCGATAGCCAAATGACAAATTAGACCAATCTAAGTCTTTCATAACATCTATATTTTTAATGTTCTACTAATATTTTGAATGCAAAAGTACAAAATATTCTATTAATCTGCAACTATTTTGCAATCTTTTTAGTGAAAACGTTATCATTTTATTCATTTCTACCATATTAAGGCATAATTTTACCAAATTTATGGGCTATTTTATTCGTGCGCCGGTCCTTTTAGCGGATTACAAATCCGCAATAGTTACCTGTACGGCGGCGGATTGCAAATCCGCCGAAACAAGCGGGGGCTTCAATCCTCCGTAGGCGTTCCTGCGGATTTGAAATCCGCCGAAACTGGTGAGAGGGGAAATCAATCTTCGCTAAGGAGCTTCTTGATTTCCTCATCGGTCTTGGTGAGTTTGTCCTTGCAGAGTTTCACCAGGGTCTTGGCACGCTTCAACTGCTCGGAGAGCTGGTCAATATCGAGCTCATCATTCTCCATTCTTTCTACAATCTGCTCAAGCTCTCTTACGGCTTGCTCATATTTCATTTCTTCTTTTGCCATAATTTAATTTTGTTTGGAGTTAACAGGTTAACAGTTAACAGTGGATATTTTGCACTTCCGACTTCACATTGCCCTCGGCGAACCTCGTTTCAATGATATCGCCACTCTTCAGTTCTGAGGCAGAACGGATGCTCTTGCCATCTTTCAGCGTGATGCTGTAGCCACGTTTCAGCAACAACTCGGGGTCCTGCGCCTGAATGCGCTGAGAGAGGAGCTGCAGACGATGACTCTCGTTGAGCATTTTTCTTTCCAATACCGGCTGGATGTTCTGCGAGAGAATCTCCAACTTGCGCTGGGCATTCGATACTTTCGACTGGACATTCGAACTGAGCCGACTCATCAGACGGTCGAGATAAGCCCCCTGCCGCGTCTTTACCAGCGAGAACTGAACCGGAATGGTGTTGCTCAACCTTTCAAGTCTCATCTTCTCCACCTGCAGCCGGTGCTTCACGTTCTGCACGATAGCCTCCTGCGCATTCATCACCCGGGCATAGACCTCGGTAAGATGATTGATGAGGAAGGCAGCGGCAGCCGTAGGCGTCTTCACACGCTGGAAGGAAATCATATCAAGCACACTCTCATCCCTCTCATGTCCAATTCCCGTGATGATAGGCAGCGGGAAATTCGCCACATTCTCGGCAAGCGCCAGAGTATCGAAACCGGAAAGGTCGCTGGTGGCTCCTCCACCTCGGATGATGACCACGCAATCGAACTCCTCCCATTCGGCATTGATGCAGTCCAGGGCTGCGATGACACTCTGCTCCACACCTTCGCCCTGCATCGTGGCAGGAAAGAGACGGGTGGTAAACTGCAAGCCATAGTCGTTATCGGCAAGCTGATTGCAGAAATCGCCATATCCGGCAGCCGTGGCACTCGAAATGACGGCGATGCGCTGGCAGAACATCGGGAGCACCAGCTCCTTCTGGAGTTCGAAAACACCCTCAGCCTTCAGCGTATTGATGATTTCCAACCGCTTGCGCGCCATATCTCCCATCGTATAGTTGGGGTCGATGTCGTCTACAATCCATGAGAAGCCGTAGTTCTCATGAAACTGGGCATGAACCTTGAGCAGCACCTTCATGCCTGCATGAATGCGCTGTCCGGTGATCCGTTCGAAGTTCGGCTTGATGAGCATCCATCGGTTTCGCCAGCAGGCGGCGTGCGCCTTGGCTATCGGCGTATTGGAGCGCTCGTCCTTTTCGATGAGCTCCAGATAGCAGTGTCCACCGTAGCCCTCGCGAGCCTCAGAGAGTTCCGCTTCCACCCAATAGCTGTCGGGCAAGGACATCGAAATGATTTCGCTGACTATCGAGTTTAATTCATAGAGAGACAATCTTTGCTTCATACTCTTATATTTTTGGCACTGAATTATTTTTGGGGCACGGGATTTTTTTAGGCACGGATTACACGGATTACACGGATTTTTTATCAGAGAACAAGGGCGCGAGCCTCCGTGTAATCCGTGTAATCCGTGCCTTATTCTTTTTTCTCCGTGCCTTATTCTTTTTTCTCCGTGCCTTATTCTTTTTTCTCCGTGCCTTATTCTTTTTTCTCCGTGCCTTATTCTTTCTTCTCAGTGCCTTATTTTTTCTCCGTGCCTACTTAATCGCTTTCCCCGTTTGATAAGCTTTCCAGAAATCAGGAACACCGTAGCCGAAGACATTATCGGGATGCTGCTGGTTGTTGCCAGCCAATCTCACGAGCTTGATAATCTGCTTGGCAGTCTTGTGGGGGAGCGCCTGCCAGAGACAGGCCACCATGCCCGCAATCAGCGGAGAGGAGAACGAAGTACCGTTATCATTGATGATGCTTCCCCTGCCCGTAATCACCGCAGTAGGACTACCATACGCCATCACATCAGGCTTGATTCTTCCGTCAGCCGTAGGTCCTACGGCACTGAAAGCCGCATTCATCCCCATTTCGTTGATGCTTCCTACGGTAAGAATATCCTTTGCATCGGCAGGGAAATTAATCTTCTTCCAACTGCCCATACCGTCGTTTCCGGCAGAGTTGACGCAGACGATTCCCTTATCGGCACACATCGAAGCCGAACGCGAGATAAGGGCCGTATTTCCATCCTGCTCATAATAATGATGATTCATCTTCGTATCATCAAAACCATGATAACCCAGGGAGGAATTGATAATATCCACACCGCAGCTGTCAGCATATTCCGCAGCCTCAGCCCAGTAATCCTCCTCGGCAAGACTCTCCGTGCGCTCGTCCTCGCAACGCACCAGCAGATACTGCGCATCCGGAGCCACACCGATATAAACTTCAGGCAGATTGGCAGCCATCGTAGAGAGGACCATCGTTCCATGCTCCATCTCAGCGAAGACATTCTTGGATTCAGGCACCACGAAATCACGGATGCCTGCCAGATGAATGCCATGAAGCGCCGGAATCTTATCCACATTCATGAATCCACCGTCAAAGACAGCTATCATCAAGCCCTTGCCCCGATAGGCATTGGCATGGAGTTTCTCGCCATTCAGGGCTTTCAGCTGATCCTTAGCCGCACCGTATTCGCCGGAAGCATCGCTCGTCCAGTCGTTATTTCCCTTTCTAACAGAAGAACGCACACGCTGGGTAACGGAATCGGGCGCCTCAAAGACCTTCCGGGTCTGGGTGATGAAATCCAATCCCTCCAGTTTCCGCAGTTCCTTCTCTTTGTGGATGCGGACCAGCAGAGTATTGTTCCACTTGCTCTTGCCCACAATCTCAATGCCCGCATCGCTCACGGCCTGGAGATAGGCAGGAGCTACGGGCAGGTCGGTCACGTCGACGGGAAGCCCCTGACGCTTGCGGCGCTCTATGGAACGGGAAGAGAGAAACTCCTCCGGACGCTCTACGGAATAAGGCGTATTCATCAGATCCTTATCCTTGAGATAGAGACGATACATCATGCACTTGCCACCAGGGAAAGACACCATATCAGTCTCCGTGATGCGAGGCAATCGCATCAGTTGCTCAAAATTTGTAACCCTGTCATCGTGAGCCAGCAACGAAAGGGTGGTCATTAAGAATGCATAAAGCATTAAATATTTTTTCATCATTATAGGTCAATCCGGCATGATTCGCCGGTCGTCATTGTTTATTGTTATTGTTTATTCTAAAGTGCAAAAGTACAGAATTTGTACGAAAACTCCAAAAGAAAAGGGAAGTTTTTATCAGGAAATGCAAGTTTTTCTTATATGTATAATAAGGTATCAGATATTTTTTGTACTTTTGCAGACAAGTAGTCGACGCTGCTGCTTTCTGAAAGCAGCAGGCGATGGGCTATGAGGCAAAAAACAGATATAAATGGAAAATAAACAAGCGACATTAGAATTAGGTACAAAGCCGGTGGGCAAGCTGCTGGTTCAATACGCCTTGCCTGCTATGATTGCCATGACAGCCTCTTCGCTCTACAACATCGTAGACCGAGTATTCATCGGTCAGGGTGTGGGAGCCATGGCCATCTCAGGACTTGCCATCACCTTCCCCTTCATGAACCTCACCGCCGCCTTCGGAGCCGGTGTGGGCGTAGGAGCGTCTACTGCCATCAGCGTGAAGTTGGGACAAAAGGATTATGCCACAGCGCAGAACATTCTGGGTAACACGATTTCACTGAATCTCATCATCGGTATCGGACTGAGCATCATCTGTCTGCTCTTCCTCGACCCTATCCTGAGATTCTTCGGAGCCAGCGACCAGACGCTCACCTATGCGCATGAGTATATGGTCATCATTCTGCTGGGCAATGTAGTGAGCCACATGTATTTCGGCATGAACTCCCTGCTCCGAGTGGCGAGCAAGCCGAAGCAGGCGATGTACGCCACCATCTTCACGGTGGTAATGAACGTGATATTGGATGCGCTCTTCATCCTCGTCTTCAAATGGGGAATACAGGGAGCCGCCATCGCCACCATCCTTTCGCAGCTGATGGCACTGTGCTGGCAGTTCAAGCTCTTCAGCAACAAGAACGAGCTGCTCTACATGAAGAAAGGCATCTATAAACTGAAGAGAAAGCTCGTGGACAAAATCCTTTCCATCGGCATTTCGCCCTTCCTGATGAACGTATGCGCCTGCATCATCGTTATCTTCATCAACAACCAGCTGGTAAGATTCGGAGGCGACCTCTCTGTGGGTGCCTACGGAATAGCCAACGGTATTGCGATGGTGTTCGTGATGTTTGTGTTCGGCGTTAACCAGGGAATGCAGCCTATTGCAGGCTACAACTATGGAGCCCAGAAACTGGACCGACTGATGCGCGTACTGAACCTGAGCATCATTGCCGCCACCGCCATCATGGTGGTAGGATGGCTGATAGCGATGTTCCTGCCTTACTACTGCGCAAGAATGTTCACGACCGATAAGCAGCTGATAGACCTGGGCATCAAGGCAATCAGAGTGGTGATGTTCTGCTTCCCGGTCATCGGTTTCCAGATGGTTATCACCAACTTCTTCCAGTGCATCGGAAAGGTGAAGATAAGCATCTTCCTCTCACTCTCGAGACAGTTGCTCATTCTCCTGCCGCTCCTGGCTTTCCTGCCGATGATCTGGGGTATTGACGGTGTATGGTACAGTATGCCTATCTCCGACTTCTCAGCCGCAGTCATCGCTGCCATCGTGATGGTGTGGTACATGAACAAGTTGAAAAGACAACATAGAGAAAACATGAAAGTTAACAGTTAACAGTTAACAGCTAAAATTTTATACTTATGACCAAGATTATCATAAACGTGGGTCGCCAGATAGGAAGCGGCGGCCATATCATCGCCGAGAAGCTGGCGGAAGAATTCGGTTGCAAATGCTACGACCGTGAGCTGCTGAACCTGGCAGCCAAGGAGAGCGGATTCTCCGAGAAATTCTTCGAGCAGAACGATGAGCAGAAGGGATTCTTCAAGTCTCTCTTCCATACTCATCTGCCATTCCTTAGCGATAACAACTTTTATCACAACGACTTCTCACAGGAAGGCTTATATAAATTCCAGAGCGACGCCATCAAGAAGGCTGCCGATCAGGGCAACTGCGTTTTCGTGGGCAGAACCGCCGATTATGTGCTCCGTGACTACAAGAATGTAATCAACATCTTCATCACAGCCAATATCAACGACCGCATCAAGGCAGTCTGCAAGCGAAAGGACATCGACAGAGCCTCCGCTCGCAAGTTTATCGAAAGCCACGAGGAGCAGCGCGCCTCTTACTACGATTACTATACAGGCAAGAAGTGGGGCCACAGCGAAAGCTACGACCTCTGCATCAACAGCAGCCATCTGGGAATCGAAGAGACAGCCAAGTTTATTGCAGAATTCATCAGAAAGAAATTTAACTTATAATATAATGAAGAAGATTATGCTTTTGGGCTCAGGCGAACTGGGCAAAGAGTTTACCATCGCCGCAAAGCGAGCAGGACAGTATGTCATCGCTTGCGACAAGTATGACAATGCACCAGCCATGCAGGTAGCCGACGAGCGAGAAGTGTTCTCAATGCTCGATGGCGACGCATTGACCGCAGTGGTAGAGAAACATCACCCAGACATCATCGTGCCTGAGATTGAAGCTATCCGCACCGAGCGACTCTTCGACTTCGAGAAGGAGGGCATTCAGATTGTACCTTCTGCCCGTGCCGTGAACTACACCATGAACCGCCGTGCCATCCGCGACCTGGCTGCCAAGGAACTGGGTCTGCGCACAGCCAAGTATTTCTACGCAAAGACCTTCGAGGAGTTCAAGAACGCAGCCGACGAAATCGGCTTCCCATGCGTAGTGAAGCCTCTGATGAGTTCAAGCGGTCATGGACAGAGCTATGTTCACAACGACGATGAGCTGAAGGAGGCTTACAAGGAGGCAATGGAAGAAGGTCGCGGTGACGTGAAGGAAGTTATCATCGAGGAATTCATCGACTTCGATTCAGAGTTCACCCTCCTCACCATCACCCAGAAGAATGGCCCTACCCTCTTCTGCCCACCTATCGGCCATGTACAGAAAGGCGGTGACTACCGAGAGAGCTGGCAGCCATTCCAGATTCCTGAGGAGGCTTTGAAGAAGGCTGAGCACATCGCAGGCGAAGTGACCAAGGCTTTGACCGGTGCCGGCCTCTGGGGCGTAGAGTTCTTCCTGAGCAAGCAGGGAGAGGTTATCTTCTCTGAGCTGAGTCCTCGTCCACACGATACAGGTATGGTTACTCTCGGTCACACTACCAACCTGAGCGAGTTTGAGCTCCACTTCCGTGCCGTGATGGGCTTGCCTATCGCCGGAATCCACCTGGAGCACGTAGGCTGTTCTGCCGTCATCCTCTCACCGGAAGAGAGCACAGAGCCATTGAACTACAACATGCTCGATGCCCTGAAGGAAGACCACACCCGCATCCGCATCTTCGGTAAGCCAGAGGCTCACGTGGGTCGCCGCATGGGTGTCGTTCTCTGCTACGGCGAGAAGGGCGATGACCTCAACCAGCTCCGCGACAAGGCAAAGCGCCTGGCAAAGACCGTATTGGGTACCGACCCTTATATGAAGAAATAAACAATACATATAATATATAATAGGTACAGGAAATGGGGAAACTTCTGTTTTCTGTATCTATTATTTCCTTAGACGAATGAAAGAAATCGGAAAAATCATCGATCTACCCCTGGAAACAACTTCTACCGGTGAATTCGTATCTATTGACGACAAGAAGCAGCAGATTCCCTTCCGGGTGAAACGGGCCTACTGGATATATGGAGTGCCTCAGGGAGAAAACCGGGGTGGACATGCTCACAAGCAGCTCCGACAGGTAATCATTGCTGCCAAAGGCTCCTTTACGGTCAATCTGGACGATGGACACGAGAAGAAGCAATACCATCTGACCCGTCCCGACCAAGGCTTGTTTCTGGATACGGAAATCTGGCGTACCCTCGACAACTTCTCGCCAGGAGCTGTCTGCCTTGTACTCGCCTCAGAGCCTTACGATGCCGATGATTATCTATATGAATATGAAGAGTTCCTGGATTACATCTCTTCCCGAAAGAGATAATCCGAGAATCCTATTTAATCCACTACAGGAATGATAACTGTCAAAAGATACACCCCAGAAAACCATCAGACTTGGAATGAATTCGTAAAGCAATCCCGACAGGGAACCTTCCTGTTTGATAGAAACTATATGGATTATCATCAGGACCGATTTCACGACCATTCCCTGATGATTTATTATAAGGACAAGCTCTATGCCCTGCTGCCAGCCAACGAGGTGGGTTCTGATTCCGGCAATAAGGTGGGTTCTGATTCTGACATTGAGATTTCTCTAAAAGAACTGGTTTCCCATCAGGGACTTACGTATGGCGGTCTGCTCACCTGCAACAAGATGACAGCAGCGCTTACCTGCGAAACCTTCGAAGCCATCGGAAACTATCTGAAGCAGGAAGGCTTTTCGAAACTCACCTATAAGGCAATCCCTTGGATTTATCACAAGATTCCATCCGAGGAAGATCTCTATGCCCTTATCCACACAGGCAAGGCTAGCCTCAGCACCAGGGAAATATCCACCACCATTCCGCTGCAGAACAAGCTCAGATTCTCTGAACAGAGAAGAAGAGGAATCAGAAAGGCAAAGAGAAACCAGCTCATCATCAGACAAAGTACCCCCGAAGATGTACTTGCCTTCTGGAACATCCTCAACAACAATCTGCAGCAGAAATATCATACCCGCCCCGTACACAGCAACGAGGAACTGCAGCTCCTGATGAGCCGTTTTCCGGAAAACATCATCGGCTATTCTGTTCTCAAGGACGAGGAAGTCATTGCAGGAACCATCCTCTTCATCACTCCACAAGTAATACACACCCAATACATCGGTGCTTCAGAAAAGGGGAAGGAAGAGGGAGCCCTGGACCTGCTCTTCGATTACGTCATCAACCAGAAGAAATGGAACGCCCCATTCATCGATTTCGGTAAATCGACCGAAGACAGAGGAAACTACCTCAATGCCAACCTCATCCACCAGAAGGAAGGTTTCGGAGGAAGAGGAGTGGTTTATGATACGTATGAATGGAGATTATAAGAAAATATAAATCCCGAAATTCCACATCAGGAACTTCGGGATTTGTCTATAGAGTTAACAGGTTAACAGTTAACACCTGTTTTTTGCATACTTACCTACTATTATACTTTATTTATAAATGCAGCATTCTGCCTCTTACAAGAGTATAACAGTCACACCACGAGCAGCCTGCGCACCCATAACCAATGCCTGCTCAATATCGGCAGTCTTGGAAGGACCACTGATGAAAGTACCGAAATTATACTTCGGATCCATCTCAATACGGGCATAAGCCTCATGCATATTGTTCACAATCTTGGATTTTTCGAGGAAAATCACAAGATATTCCGAGATGAAAAGCACCGCTTTCTCCTTCATGGTCTGAGGAATCCAGACGCAACCGTTCTCAGCCACGCCCACTTCACCACGAACAATACCCACATCGGTACCATTCAGGTCGTTGGCCTCAGCCACGGTATCAGGATTCTTCTGCGCCATGGTAATCTCAGGCAGATGAGAAGCAAAGACCTTGGCTTCCGGATAAGCCTTCTTCACCAGCTCATCCAGGCTCTCGCCTTCCTTCGCCTCTATCACGTGTCCACCCACAGACTCAGTCATCTCAATAAACTGCTTCAAGGTATCCTCATACTGGATTCCCTTGACATCTACGGCAGGCATATCGAATTGAACGTGCGTATTCTTACGCAACTTGTTCAGGAAATCTTCTTTATTCATTGATATTTGAACTTTGAACTTTGAACTTTATGATCAGTAAAGCCGTTGAATTCTTCACTCTTCGTTCTTCACTCTTCACTTAAATCACTTCACCTTTCCTTCTTTCCAAAGTTGATGGAAACTCTTCTTTGCAAACTCAGGCATGGCGTGACCGATACCCCAGGCATTCCAGTGGCTGAAGTGCGTGCAGCACTCTGGAACCAGATTGACAAGCGGAGCAAACTTCAGGGCGGTAGTGTAGAGCGCAGGACGATCGAAGAGATATTTCATACCATTCGACATCGCCTTCTTCACAGAATCTGCCTTGCCCAACTTGTCCAGGCTCTGGCGCCAAGCGTAAATCTGAGAACCAGGGCCCACCTTGGAAGGACATACATTGTCGCAAGACAAGCACAAGGTACATGCCGAAACATTGTCGCTGTACTTCTGAGGATTCTTCAGCATACCCAGGTTCACACCTATAGGACCCGGAATGAAATAGGTGTAACTGTAACCACCCGAACGGCGATAAACCGGACAGGTGTTCATGCAGGCTCCGCAGCGCATGCACTTCAAGGTCTGCCAGTGGTCCTTGTCGGCGAGAATATCGCTTCTGCCGTTATCCACCAAAACCACATGCATCTCGGCACCCGGACGAGCCTGACGGAAATGAGAAGTATAGGTAGTGGTAGGCTGACCGGTTCCACAGCGGCAGAGCAGGCGCTGGAATACAGCCAGTGACTTATAGTCAGGAACCAGCTTCTCGATACCCATCGCTACGATATGGAGCTTAGGCATGGAAGTGGTCATATCGGCATTACCCTCGTTGGTGCAGACCACACAATCGCCGGTAGCAGCCACACCGAAGTTACAGCCGGTCATACCTGCTCCAGCTTCCATAAACTGGTCTCGGAGATGATGACGGGCACAGCGGGTCAGGTAAGTAGGATCGTAGTTTCCGATTTCCTTGGAGATTCCCTTCTCCTCGAACATCTTTCCCACTTCCTCACGCTTCAGGTGGATGGCAGGCATCACGATATGGCTAGGCTTCTGACCCAGAAGCTGGATGATACGCTCACCCAGGTCGGTCTCCACCACGTCAATGCCGTGCTGCTCCAGATAAGGATTCATCTCGCACTCCTCGGTGAGCATCGACTTCGACTTCACCATCTTCTTCACGTTATGGTCTTTCAGAATACCGAGCACAATCTCGTTGAACTCCTGCGCATCCTTTGCCCAGTGCACCTTCACCCCACGGCTCTCCAGGTTCTTGGAAAACATATCGAGGTAATCGGCAAGATGGGTGATGGTGTGCATCTTGATTTCAGACGCATGCTCGCGGAGGTCTTCCCACTCAGGAAGTTCCTGCGCCATCTTATCTCTCTTCTGACGAACAGACCAGAAGGTAGCATCGTGCCAGGTGGTCTTCTCTACGTTCTGCGTAAACTTCGCAGCTCTTTTGGAATGTTCTGTACTCATAGTCCTGCAGCTAAAATTTGAACAACATGGATAAACTTGATCGGCATATTCTCCTTCTTGGCAATACCAGCCATATGCATCAGGCAGGAAGAATCCGGTCCGGTAACATATTCGGCACCCGTAGCCATGTGACGCTTGATCTTGTCCTCGCCCATACGGGTAGAAACGGCAGGCTCCTCGATAGAGAACATACCACCGAATCCGCAGCACTCATCCTTGCGCTCCGGTTCGTGGATGGTAATACCTTCCACCATATTCAACAGGTCGATAATCTTATTGAATGGCTTGATGTGTCGCTCAGAAGGAGACGACAATCCAAGCTCGCGCACACCATGGCAACTGTTGTGCACACTGACCTCATGCGGGAATTTGCCAGGCACATGATCAACCTTCAGCACATCGTGAAGGAACTCCACAACGTCCATAATCTTTTTAGAGGAAACACACTCGTGCTTACCCTCAAGAATCTTAGGGTAATACACCTTCACGTAAGCAGCACATGATGCAGAAGGAGCTACGATGTAATCGTAATCCTTGAACAGTTCATCAAATGTCTCTATGACCTTCTCCGACTTGTCCTGAAAACCAGCGTTTGCCATTGGCTGACCGCAGCAAGTCTGTTTTTCGGGATAACCCACGTCTAGTCCGTAATGCTTAAGCAACTTGTATGTAGCCACACCCGCTTCAGGGTATAAGGCATCTACATAGCAAGGGACGAATAATCCGACTTTCATTGTTGTATATTTATCTTGTTTGCTATTTTTTATTCTTTTTCTACATGACCAAAAGTCGCTGCAAAAGTAACAAAATAATTGCAAAAATACGACATTCTAGAGAAGAAATAATAATAATTGATGTTATTTAACTGTAAAGATTTGCAGAAAATTTGGAATAATCAAATAAATAGCGTAACTTTGCAACTCGAAATAGTGTGTCTACCATTTGTGAACTAACGCAAATACAGTTTAGTTGCTAAAAACATAAATAATAAGACATATAAAGAACAAACTTATAGTTATATAACATGAAGAAGAAACAGCTTAAGAAAGTCCTCGTACTAGGTTCTGGTGCTTTGAAGATTGGCCAGGCAGGTGAGTTTGACTATTCCGGTTCGCAGGCTCTCAAGGCCTTGCGCGAGGAGGGTATTAGTTCCGTCCTCATTAATCCAAATGTTGCTACAATTCAGACAAGTGAAGGTATTGCTGACAGGGTTTATTTCTTGCCGGTGACACCTTTTTTTGTAACTGAAATTATCAAGAAGGAGCGCCCTGACGGCATTATGCTCGCTTGGGGTGGACAGACTGGTTTGAACGTTGGTACAGAACTTTACCTCAACGGTGTGCTCAAGGAGTACGGTGTGGATGTGTTGGGTACTTCGGTAGAGGCAATCATGAACACAGAAGACCGCGACCTCTTCGTAAAGGAGCTCAACAAGGTTGACCTCAAGGTTCCAGTAAGCCACGCTTGCGAGAACATGGAGGAGGCTGTGGCTGCGGCACGCAACATCGGCTACCCTATCATGATCCGTTCTGCCTATGCGCTGGGTGGTCTCGGTTCTGGTGTCTGCAAGACTGAAGAGGAGTTCAAGGAGATTGCTGAATCTGCCTTCACTTTCGCACCTCAGGTGCTCGTTGAGGAGAGCCTGAAGGGATGGAAGGAGATTGAGTTCGAATGCATCCGTGATGCCAACGACCGTTGCTTCACCGTTGCCTCTATGGAAAACTTCGACCCACTCGGTATCCACACTGGTGAGTCTATCGTAGTGGCTCCTACCTGTTCTCTTACCGACGAGCAGGTGAAGATGTTGCAGGACATCGCCGTGAAGTGTGTCCGTCACCTCAACATCGTGGGTGAGTGCAACATCCAGTATGCTTTCAATGCTGAGACCAACGACTATCGTATCATCGAGATCAACGCTCGCTTGAGCCGTTCTTCTGCCCTCGCTTCTAAGGCTACAGGTTATCCGCTCGCCTTCGTTGCAGCTAAGATTGCCCTCGGTTATACACTCGACCAGATTGGCGAGATGGGTACTCCTAACTCAGCTTATGTGGCTCCATCACTCGACTATATGATCTGTAAGATTCCTCGATGGGACCTTACCAAGTTTGCCGGTGTAAGCCGCAAGATTGGTTCTTCCATGAAGTCTGTAGGCGAAATCATGTCTATCGGCCGCTCATTCGAGGAGATGCTCCAGAAGGGTCTCCGTATGATTGGTCAGGGAATGCACGGTTTCGTTGGCAACGACCACACCAAGTTCGATAACCTGGATGAGGAGCTTTCCAACCCTACCGACCTACGTATCTTCGCCATCGCCCAGGCTTTGGAGGAAGGCTACACCATCGAGCGCATCGAGGAGCTGACAAAGATTGACCCTTGGTTTATCGAGCGTATGAAGAATATCGTAGATTACAAGCACAAGCTTTCTGAATATAATACTCTGGAGGAGATTCCTGCCGAGGTATTGCGCGAGGCTAAGGTATTGGGCTTCTCTGACTTCCAGATTGGCCGCTTCGTATTGAAGACCAAAGATACCAACATGGAGAAGGAAGTGCTCACAGTTCGTGCTCTGCGTAAGAAGCTGAACATTCTTCCTGCCGTAAAGCGCATCCCTACTGTGGCAAGCGAGCATCCTGACCTCACCAACTATCTCTACATGACTTACGCCGTAGAGGGTTACGACATCAACTACTACAAGAACGAGAAGTCTGTCATCGTTCTCGGTTCGGGTGCTTACCGCATCGGTTCTTCTGTAGAGTTCGACTGGTGTTCAGTAAACGCCATCAACACAGCCCGCAAGTTGGGTTACAAGTCAATCATGATCAACTACAATCCGGAGACCGTATCTACCGACTACGATATGTGCGACCGTCTCTACTTCGATGAGCTTTCATTCGAGCGTGTACTCGATGTCATCGACCTGGAGTCACCACGTGGTGTGATTGTTTCAGTAGGTGGTCAGATTCCAAACAACCTGGCTATGAAGCTCCATCGCCAGTCTGTGCCAATCCTGGGTACATCTCCTGTCAACATCGACCGTGCAGAGAACCGCGGTAAGTTCTCTGCCATGCTCGATAAGCTCGGCATCGACCAGCCTAAGTGGAGCGCCCTCACCTCTATGGAGGATGTTCAGAAGTTCATCGACGAGGTAGGCTATCCTGTTCTCGTTCGTCCATCTTACGTTCTTTCCGGTGCAGCCATGAACGTTTGTCACGATGATGATGAGCTGCGTCGCTTCCTGGAGGCAGCTTCTGAGGTTTCTAAGGAGTACCCAGTGGTTATCTCTCAGTTCATGACAGAGACCAATGAAATCGAGTTCGACGGTGTGGCTCAGAACGGTGAGATTGTAGAGTATGGTATTTCAGAGCACGTAGAGTATGCTGGTGTTCACTCTGGTGACGCAACCATGACCTTCCCTGCCCAGCAGATTTCCTTCGCTACAGCCCGTCAGATCAAGAAGATTTCACGTGCCATTGCCAAGGAGCTCAACATCTCTGGTCCTTTCAATATCCAGTACCTGGCTAAGGGTCGCGATGTGAAGGTAATCGAGTGTAACCTCCGTGCATCCCGCTCATTCCCATTCGTGAGCAAGGTATTGAAGCGCAACTTCATCGAGACGGCTACCCGCATCATGCTCGACGCTCCATACCAGAAGCCGGATAAGTCTGCCTTCGATATCGACCGCATGGGTGTGAAGGCTTCACAGTTCTCATTCGCCCGTTTGCAGAACGCCGACCCTGTTTTGGGTGTAGATATGAGTTCTACCGGTGAGGTAGGTTGTATGGGTGATACTTTCGAGGAGGCATTGCTCAACTCATTGATTGCCACCGGCTACAAGATTCCTTCAAAGGATAAGGGCATCATGCTTTCAAGCGGTGGTGCGAAGGAGAAGGCTTCTCTGCTCGATGCAGCCCAGGCACTGGTGAAGAACGGTTACACCATCTACGCTACAGCCGGCACAGCGAAGTTCCTGAACGAGAACAACGTGAAGGCTACAGCCGTAGGATGGCCTGATGAGGACCACAAGGATATCCCTAACGTGATGCAGATGATTGCCGACCACAAGTTCGACCTCATCGTCAACATCCCTAAGAATCACACCAAGCGTGAGTTGACCAATGGTTACAGAATCCGTCGTGGTGCCATCGACCACAACATTCCTCTGTTCACCAATGCCCGTCTGGCTTCCGCCTTCATCGAGGCATTCTGCACATTGAGCCAGGACCAGCTTCAGATTAAGAGCTGGCAGGAGTACGAGTAATCTCGTTGTTTTTTAGGCACGGATTACACGGATTACACGGATTTTTATGAGAGATGATTATCTCCGCTAGGCGTCCCGCCGGATTTGAAATCCGGCGTTAAAAAATGTCCTAACCTTTTTAGGCTCTGCGGATTTGAAATCCGCAGCAAAGGAGTATGCTTCTCCTTTTGTTGGGGGATTACAAATCCCCCGGTTTTAATAGGTCGAACATTTTTTGACGGCGGATTGCAAATCCGCCGGGACGCCATAATCTCACGCAAGGATTTACCCAAACGCCCTGAAAGGGCAGAATTTCCTAGCCCAGGGCAATCGTCCTGGGTTAGATAACAATCAGCAAAGTCGCCCTGTAAGGGCAAAAGCTTTGAAAACAAAAAGCTTTTGCTCTTACAGGGCTTTTTTATTCTCTACCATGAGAAAAAAAAGCCGAAATGATGGCTTTCTCATTATTTTATTGTACCTTTGCAAAGAGAAATTAGAATAAAGAATGATAGTTTGTATAGCAGAGAAACCGAGCGTGGCTAAGGACATCGCCCGAATCATCGGGGCTACCACGGCACGCGACGGTTATATGGAAGGTAATGGTTACCAAGTAACATGGACCTTCGGTCACCTTTGTGAGCTGAAGGAACCGGATGATTATACTCCGATGTGGAAACATTGGAGCCTTTCGGCGTTGCCGATGATTCCACAGCGCTTCGGCATCAAGCTCATCAACGATGAAGGCATCAAGAAGCAGTTTGCCACCATCGAGAAACTGATGCAGGCTGCCGACAGCATCATCAACTGCGGTGACGCCGGACAAGAAGGAGAGCTTATCCAGAGATGGGTGATGCAGAAGGCGCAGGCAAAATGCCCCGTCAAGAGACTGTGGATTTCATCCATGACCGATGAAGCCATCAAGCAGGGATTCCAGGAACTGAAAGACCAGGGGGAATATCAGTCGCTCTATCTTGCCGGACTTTCCCGTGCCATCGGTGACTGGATTCTCGGCATGAACGCCACCCGACTTTATACATTGAAATACGGTCAGAACAAACAGGTGCTCAGCATCGGCCGGGTGCAGACCCCTACCCTTGCCCTGATCGTAAACCGCCAGAAGGAAATCGACAACTTCGTTTCCGAACCTTACTGGGTACTCGCCACCATCTACCGCGACACCCAGTTTACGGCAACCAGCGGCAAGTTTACCAGCAAGGAGGAAGGAGAGAAAGCATTCAGTACCATCGCCGGCAAACCCTTCACCGTCACAGATGTAAGCAAGAAGAAGGGAAACGAGGCGCCACCTCATCTCTACGACCTCACCTCGCTGCAGGTAGATTGCAACAAGAAGTTTGCTTACTCTGCCGATATCACGCTGAAACTCATCCAGAGTCTCTACGAGAAGAAGTACACCACTTATCCTCGTGTAGATACCCAGTTTCTGACAGACGATATCTATCCGAAATGTCCGCAGATTCTGAATGGTGTGAGTCAGGCAAAGATAGCCAGTCAGCAGAAATATCTGCCGCTCATCCAGCAGCTCGCAGCCACTGGCAAGAAGTTGCCGAAGAGCAAGAAGGTTTTCGATAACAGCAAGGTAACCGACCACCACGCCATCATCCCAACCGGTGTTCCGCCAACCGGACTCACCGATATGGAGGCGAATGTCTATGACCTCATCGCCAAGCGCTTCATCAGCGTGTTCTATCCGGACTGTAAATTCTCTACCACCACCGTATTGGGCGAAGTAATCAACGAAGATGGTCCAAAACCGGAAAAGATAGAGTTCAAGGTGAGCGGCAAGGAGATTCTCGAACCGGGCTGGCGAGTAGTCTATGCCAAGGATGCGAAGAATGCCGATGACGACGATGCATCAGATAACACCAACGGAAACAATGGCGGAAATGCAGGCGATGGAACCGGAAACGGTGCCAAGAAGGAAGTGGTAGAAGAAAGAACCCTCCCCTCTTTCGTGAAAGGCGAATCGGGAGATCATCAGCCTACACTGACAGAAAAATGGACCACGCCACCGAAGTATTATACCGAGGCAACCCTGCTCCGTGCGATGGAGACAGCGGGTAAATTCGTGGAAGACGAGGAACTTCGTGCAGCATTGAAGGAAAACGGAATCGGTCGCCCATCCTCCCGTGCCGGCATCATCGAGACCCTCTTCAAGCGCCACTATATCCGTCGCCAGCGCAAGAACCTGATGGCAACCCCTACAGGTATCGAACTCATCGACACCATCCACGAGGAACTCCTGAAGAGCTGCGAGCTGACCGGTATCTGGGAGAAAAAGCTCCGAGACATCGAGCACAAGACCTACGACCCTGCAGAATTTATCAACGGCTTGAAAGAACAGATCAATCAGATTGTCATCGATGTTCTATCGGATAACAGCAGCCGAAGAGTAACCATCATGACGGAGGAAGATCTCAAGAAAAAGCCAGCAAAGAAGAAAGCTACAGCAAAGAAGTCTCCAGCCGACCCAATGGTAGGCAAGCCATGTCCGCTCTGCGGAAAGGGCGTTATCATCAAGGGTAAGACCGCCTATGGTTGCAGCAACTGGAAATCAGGCTGTCAATATCGCCAGCCATTCTCGCAGATGTAATAAGATATAGCTCAAGTTCGCAAGTTCAGGAGTTAAAGAAGTTAAAGGAGTTATCGCTCCCTACGGTCGCTGAGGAGTTAAGACAATAGTCTTTTTGGCGAAGTTTTTAAGCTGAAAGACATACGTCTTAACTTCCTTAACTCCTTTAACTTCCTAATATGCGAAAGTTTAATCAATATGAAACAAATAAGACTTTATCAAATCATAACAGCACTCTGCTGCCTTCTTCTGATAAGCTGCGGCATTGACAGGAACCTGAAGAAGGGAGAGAAGTTCCTTTCTCTGGGCGAATACTACGATGCTGCCGACCAGTTCAAGCAGGCTTATACCAAAACTCCAGCCAAGGAAAGAGACAATCGAGGAAAGATTGCCTTGAAGATGGCTCGCTGTTATGAGAAGATCAATTCTACACCAAAGGCGATTGCCGCTTATCGCAATGCCATCCGTTACAACCAGGCATCATTGGACGACCGCCTGGCTTACGCCCGTGTGCTCTTGAAAAACGGTGAATACAAACAGGCAGAAAAAGAATTCAGAATCCTCGTAGATTCCATGCCCGACAATGTCCTTGCCAAAAACGGATTGAAATCTGCACAGAAGGCTCCCATCTGGAAGAAAGAAGGAAGCCGATACAAAATAAAGAAGATGGACGTATTCAACTCCAGAAGAGACGACTATTCACCCATGCTCCTGGGCGATGAATACGACCAGCTCTATTTCACCTCTACCCGGAATGAGGCAGAAGGTGATGAACTCAGTGGAATCACCGGCACCAAAGCCGGCGACATCTTCTTGTCAGAAAAAGACGATAGGGGAAAATGGAGCAAACCCGAAGCCATTGGTGGTGGACTTAATACCGCCTATGACGAAGGAGCCTGTTGCTTCACTCCTGACGGAAAGGAAATGTATCTTACCCAGTGCACCACCGACCCGTCCTCTCCCCGCTATGCTCAGATAGTAACCTCCTCTCGCTCGGATGCAGCTTGGGGCAAGACATCCCAACTGCAAATAACGAGAGATACGCTGAGCAGCTATGCCCATCCAGCCATCAGTCCCGATGGCGAATGGCTCTATTTCGTATCAGACATGCCGGGAGGTGTAGGCGGTCTTGACATTTGGCGTATCCGTCTTACGGCTGCCGGTCTTGGCGGTGTAGAGAATCTCGGTGAACCCATCAACACACCGGGCGACGAGATGTTCCCTACCTTCCGTCCCAATGGCGACTTTTACTTCAGTAGCAATGGCCATGTAGGCATGGGCGGTCTCGACATTTTTATCGCCAAAGTAGACAAGAAGACTCGCAGATACAAGCTGGAGCATCCGGGTTATCCGCTCAATTCAGAAGCAGATGATTTCGGAATGACATTCGAGGGGCCACACAACCGTGGTTTCTTCTCATCCAACAGAAGGGACGGCCGAGGCTACGACCACATCTATTCATTCGAGAACCCGGAGATAGTCACCACGATGAAGGGTTGGGTCTACGAGATGGACGGCTATGAACTGCCAGCAGCCCAAGTGATGGTGGTAGGTAATGACGGAACCTACAAGAAATTGCCGGTGAAGAGCGATGGTTCCTTCTCCATGGTTATCAACACGAAGGTAGATTATCTGGTAATGGCTTCCTGCAAGGGATTCCTCAATCATAAGGAGGAATTGAGAGTAGATACGGCTAAGGAGAGCAAGGAGTATGTACTCCAGTTCCCATTGGCTTCCATCACTGCCCCCGTACTCATCGACAACATCTTCTATGAGTTTGACAAAGCTACCTTGACGTCAGCCAGCACCAAGGCACTTGATAAACTCGTGGAATTGCTGAAGGAGAATCCAAACGTAACCATCGAGCTGAGTGCCCATTGCGATTACAAGGGAAATGCCGAATACAACAAGCGGTTGTCTCAGCGCCGTGCCCAGTCTGTAGTAGATTACCTGATAGCCCATGGCATCGAGAAGGAGCGCCTTACCCCAATGGGATATGGCAAGGAGCGACCAAAGAAGGTTCGCAAGAAGCTGACCGAGAAATATCCTTGGCTCAAGGAGGGCGACGAACTCACCCAGGAGTTTATCCTCAAGCAGAGCAAGGAGCATCAGGAAATCTGCAATCAGTTGAACCGCCGCACCGAGTTCATCGTACTTCGCACTACATACAATATGTTTGACGAGAAGGGCAACCTGAAGAATCCTCCGAAACCAAAGCCAAAGAAGGAAGAATCCAATGGCAACGGCTTCGATTTCGAATTTGATTTGGAATAAAAAGAACGGATATAGATAAGGCACGGATTACATGGATTGTAATCCGTGCCTAAAAACAGGAAAGAACATTTACCCTTTTACCTTTAAAAGATTGATTGTCTGTGTTTTTCCCGTGATGCCTGTTACCACGGCGATTCCATTGTCACGAATCTCCACCTTCTCATATTTGGCATCAACAATCACTTTTCCTTTCAATGTCATAACGCCCCAATGTCTGGGAACCTGTTCAAAGGCGCAATAGGCACCGACAGGTTGCGCTATACTGCAGTAGAGGGGTGGCACGATAACTTTACCATCTATCTTCACGCCCCATTTCTTTCCAGCTTGATACAATTCCACATGTCCTTCCTCTGACTTCTCATGCAAAAGAAGCATCTCGTTTGCTTCCATTTCCTTCTTTTGCAACATCGCCTCATGATAGTATTTCTTGCCAAGGCGAGGCATCACGACATTCAAATCTTCCTTCTCATTCTTTGGATTATTGCATCCTATATAGGTCTTCTTCAAATTTGAATCCACCAGGTAGTAGTCCTGCTTGCTGTCCATAACAACGATACAATCACCATACAGGACAGCACATAGCCAATACACATGTTCGTAATCATTACGCAAGAAACATACATTCCTGCTCTCTTCATTGCTCATGCGCATCTTCCCTTCATCACCCTCACAATAGTACCATACCTGACAACCGGGAGCAGAAGGTCTGAATCTGAATATCATATAATACCCATAATTCAGAAAATCATATTGTGAAGGACGATATGGCAGAGAAAAATTTTCTTGGGTTCGAGACATGAAGATGTCGTTATATTCTATAAACTCCCATCCTTTTATATTGACAACCTGGGGAGCCTCTGCTACGTTAGTGCCATCGTCGATGACAGCCTTTGCCAACAGGTCATAATAGCATTTCGCCTTTCTGCGAGGTCGGTAGAACAGGATGTTTCCGCTCAGTAGTTTCATGTCATAGTAATCGCCTGGCTCCAGTACCTGCTCTCCGTGTCGGTTCACTACTGTCATCTTTCCATCAGGCAGTTTGATGATGGCGAACTCCCCTTTGCTATCCACAAACTCACGATACTGTAGTGTTTGGAGCAATTCTTCATGGCTCATCACCATCATCATTTCCGAGTCTGGATGAATCCGAATACCGTCTTGTTCCTTGTTCATCAGGAAAAACTCTCTTTCCTTCGGAGTCTCCATTTTCTTGCCCACTTTCAGCTTTCCTTCGAACATAGCATTCCAGTTCCATACTTGA
>NZ_JBNPLT010000031.1:0-36886 GCF_050313615.1 Prevotella sp. SGI.167
ATTTTATGTTGATTGTTTTTTTCTCACGCAGATTTGGCTTTCCCTTCGGCCGCCTATTTTCAATTCGCAGATGACGCAGATTATTTCAGCTGCTTTATCCTTTTACCTTTTTACTCTTTTACTTTTCGACCCTTTCCCCTTTTCCCTTTTAATCTTTTACCCTTTTACTCTTTTACTCTTTTACCCTTTTACTCTTTTACCTTTTTCCTGCTTGATGTATGTCAAGACGTTTTGTTATAAAGTGTTTAAAACTTCAAAAAAGCGCTGATAATCAATAGATTACTTGCATATTTCGATTTTTTTTTGTACCTTTGCAAACGATAAGAATAAGGATAGCATGTTTATGCGTTTTCGCATAGATTGATATCCGTTAAGGTATCTAACGGAACTGAGGTGAGCAACCTTTCTTTTTCTCACAAGTTGCCACCGCGAAATCACTGATGTTGTATTTCAGCTTTTCAGGTTCCATAAAACAAAAAATATGAAGAGAATAACAATGGTATTGGTCAGCATCTTGGTGCTGGTTATGAAAGTATGTACAGCGTCGGCTGCTACAAATGGAAATGTATCCTCTACTAATGATTTCGATTGGACTCCAGTGATGGAAGCGATTATCCAGGTAGAGAGTGAGGGTAACCCCAACGCAAAGAGTGGTAATTCTGTTGGTGTTATGCAGATTACCCCAATCTTAGTGGCAGAGTGTAATGACATCTTGAAGAAAAGGAAGAGTAAGAAGCGTTACACATTAGCAGATAGATATAGTATTTCTAAATCTAAAGAGATGTTTCTCCTGATGCAGTCTGTCCACAATCCTCTTAATAGCATTGAGAAGGCGATTCGTGCCTGGAATGGTGGAAATCACTACAGTGTGAAGAGAACCCAGCGCTATTTTGAGAAGGTCATGAAGCTTTTGAAAAAGTAATTGATTTTTGATATGTCCGATCTGTCCCGCTGGGATAGGTCGGATTTTGTTTTCTGTCTCTTTCTGTTTTTTAGATAGACAACCTTTTATTAGCTATTTGTGGTGATATTTATCATTTATCACTACATTTTTCTTGTTAAGTGTTAAAACATTGTTAATTAGACAACTTTTTGCTAGAAATATTTGGCGGTTATCGAAGAAAGTTGTACCTTTGCACTCGCAATTCAGAAATGAGTTGATTATATCGCGGCGTGGAGCAGTTGGTAGCTCGCCAGGCTCATAACCTGGAGGTCGCATGTTCGAGTCTTGCCGCCGCAACCATGCAAATCGGGTAGAAAGTTGTACTTCAACATTCTATCCGATTTTTTTTTATCCCTATATTTATAATTTAACACTAAATATTTGCATATATCGAATAAAACTACTAATTTTGCACACAGATATTTTTATGTGCAATCATTTTAATTAGGAGGGACTTCAATATGTCAATTTCCAAAACAAGACAAAAGTTAGTAGATGTCGCCCGACAACTGTTTGCAAAGAACGGTATAGCAAATACCACTATGAATGATATTGCTGTAGCTTCTGGTAAGGGTCGCCGTACGCTCTATACGTATTTTAGCAGAAAAGAAGATGTCTATTATGCTGTGATAGAATCAGAGTTGGATCGTTTGTCTGAGAGACTCGATGAAGTTGCCTCTTGCAAAATGCGTCCTCAAGATAAAATCATAGAGCTTATTTATACACATCTCAGTATGATTAAGGAAACTGTAGTTCGTAATGGTAATTTGCGAGCTGAGTTTTTCCGTAATATCTGGATGGTAGAGAAGGCTCGCAAGAATTTTGATGAGGATGAAATTGAGATTCTGAGAAAGATTTATTCAGAAGGAAAGGAAGACGGTGAGTTTGACATTGATAATGTTGATCTCGTTGCAGATATTACTCATTATTGTATCAAGGGCTTGGAAGTACCATTCATCTATGGACGATTGGGACATGGACTGAATGTAGAATCCAGCAGACCTCTTGTTGCCAAGGTAGTATATGGTGCCTTGGGTAAATCTGGATTGAAATTGTAATTTATTGATAATTAATTAAATATAAAAGAAATGGGATTATTAACAGGTAAGACAGCCCTTGTTACAGGTGCTGCACGCGGCATCGGTAAGGCTGTCGCAATGAAGTTTGCATCTGAGGGTGCTAATATTGCATTCACTGACCTCGTACTCAACGATGATATGGCTGCTGGTTTGGAAGCTACTCGTAAGGAGATTGAGGCTCTTGGCGTGACATGTCGTGCTTACGCAGGTAATGCTGCTGATTTCGAGGAGACAGAGAAGACTGTTAAGCAGATTCATGCAGATTTCGGTTCTATTGACATTCTCGTTAACAACGCTGGTATCACAAAGGACGGTTTGATGCTTCGTATGACAGAGGCTCAGTGGGATGCTGTTTTGAACGTAAACTTGAAGTCTGCTTTCAACTTTATCCACGCTTGCTCTCCAATCATGCTCCGTCAGCGCAGTGGTTCTATCATCAATATGGCTTCTGTAGTGGGTGTTCATGGTAACGCAGGTCAGTGTAACTATGCTGCTTCTAAGGCTGGCATGATTGCTTTGGCTAAGTCTATTGCTCAGGAGTTGGGTCCTAAGGGTGTACGTGCTAATGCTGTTGCTCCTGGTTTCATCGAGACAGCTATGACTGCACAGTTGCCTGAGGAAATCCGTAAGGACTGGATGAAGAAGATTCCTTTGCGCCGTGGTGGTCAGACTGAGGATATCGCTAACGTTTGTCTATTCCTCGCTTCTGATATGTCTAGCTACGTAAGTGGTCAGGTTATCCAGATCGATGGTGGTATGAACATGTAATCTATTGGCATCCGTTTTTTAGCTAAAACATGCAGGTAGTTTACGAAGACAACCATATAATTATCGTCTCTAAGAGAAGTGGTGAAATCGTGCAGGGCGACAAGACCGGCGATGAACCTCTCTCAGAGACGGTAAAACAATATATCAAGGAGAAATACCAGAAGCCGGGAAATGTATTCCTAGGAGTGGTGCATCGACTTGATCGTCCTGTCTCAGGACTCGTAGTGTTTGCCAAGACCTCAAAAGCATTAAGCCGTCTGAACACGATGTTCCGTGATGGCGATGTTCACAAAACCTATTGGGCAATTGTAAAGAACATGCCAAAAGAGACTGAGGCAACCTTGACTCATTGGATTGTAAGAAATGAAAAGCAGAATAAAAGCTATGCTTACGATCATGAGGTAAAGAATTCGAAGAAAGCGATTTTGAAGTATAGGGTGATAGGACATACTGATCATTACACTCTGTTGGAAGTGAACCTGATGACAGGACGTCATCACCAGATCAGATGTCAGTTGGCTAAGATGGGATGTCCAATCAAGGGCGACTTGAAATATGGTTCCCCCCGCAGCAACGCTGACGGCAGTATCTCGCTTCTTTCGCACAAGGTAGAGTTTGTGCATCCAGTATCTAAGAAAACGATTATAGTGGAAGCTCCTCTGCCTGATGATAATCTATGGAGAGCGATAGCTCCATAACTATTAAATATCCATGCTTATGAAGAAGTATGCGAAATGGGTAAGTGTCTTAATCCTTACTCCATTCTTGCTTATATTGTTGCTAACCGTTTTGCTTTACTTGCCACCTGTACAGAATTGGGCGGTAAAGCAAGTAGCTTCTTATGCTTCAGAATCGACAGGCATGGATATTTCTGTTGAGCATGTACAACTCGTTTTCCCTCTCAAATTGGGAGTGGAAGGCGTGAAGGTACTGCAACCTGTCGATTCGCTGAAGAACAGCAGAAATCTTACTCTGAGAAATAAAAAGGATACTGTTGCCGACATCCAGAAGATGGTGGTAGATGTGCAGTTGCTTCCACTCTTCAGCAATCAGGTGATGGTGGATGAACTGAATTTCACCAGGATGAAGGTGAATACTACCAATTTCATTCATGAAGCCCGCATCAAGGGAGATGTGGGCAAGTTGCAATTGGTGGCACATGGCATCGATTTGGGAAAAGAGCGTGTGAATGTAAATGATGCGCTTATAAAGGATGCCAGGTTGTCCGTGGAATTGAGTGATACTGTTCCACCTGATACGACTCCAAGTACTAATTTCTGGAAAATCAATATCCAGAAGCTAAAACTAAAGAATACCGATTTTACCCTACACATGCCTGGAGATACACTTCAGGTGAATGCTTATTTGGGTGATGCGTTGGCTCGCACCACCTATCTCGACCTGAATAAAGGTTTGTATCAGATACAGCATCTGGATTGGAAGAACGGAAGGGTGAACTACGATCAGAATTTCGAGCGCCCGGTTCCGGGTATGGATTTCAATCATCTTGCCTTTTCTGACATGGCTGTTAAGGCTGATTCTTTCTATTTCTGCGATTCCAGGATTGATGTGAAGATTCAGGAAGCGAAGTTGAAGGAGAAAAGCGGACTGAAAATCAACCAGCTCTATGGCAGATTCGTAATGGATTCTGTGAAGATGCAGTTGCCGGATCTCTATCTTCGTACCCCGGTTTCTAATTTGCAGGCTTCGGTAGATTTCGATATGAATGCTTTTGCCGAGAAAAATCCGGGCAAGATCATGGCTCGTGTCAACGGAGCCTTGGGACGTTCTGATCTTTTCCTCTTGATCGGTGATGCTTTGCCTAAGCAGATGAAGAACAGATGGCCTTACTATCCGATGAAGGTAGAAGGCTCATTCAAGGGAAATATGCAGCGTGCTTCCTTCTCGGGAGTCAAGTTGACTCTGCCTACGGTTTTCCAGTTGAGTACTGATGGAACCATTGCCAATCTGATGGATATGGACCATCTGAAGGCGAATGTCGATTTGCAGGCCCGTACCTATAACCTCGGTATGGTGACGGCGATGCTTGATCCTTCCTTGACTCAGGAAATCCGTATTCCTAGCGGTATCAGCATCAATGGTAATGTAAAGGTTGATGGTACGAAATATGCAACCAGGCTGGCTCTTACCGAGGGTAAGGGAAGCATGAAGGTGGATGCTACTGTTGATGCCAGGACCCGCAAGGACGGTAGCCTGGACATGAACAGTCTGGCTTATCAGGCTAAGTTGCAGGCTTCAAACATCCAAGCCAGACATTTCTTGCCTCATCAGGATCTCTACACTTTTACCGGAGCTGTAGAGGCAAAGGGTGTGGGCACGGATTTCCTGTCACCACGTACCCGACTGATGGCGAAAGTCAAAGTGAATCAGGTGCATTATGACAAGTATCATCTGCATGATGTCTTGGCTGATGCGCAGGTTGCTAATGGTAAGATACATGCCACGCTGGATAGTAAGAACGATTTGCTGAACGGTGTCATTGCCGTGAGTGCCTTGGCAAGTACCAAGAAGTTGCAGGCTACTTTGGTGGCTGATGTGCGCCATGCAGACATGTATCAGTTACAGGTAACCCAAAAGCCTGTGGGTGTTTCACTTTGTGGACAGATAGATATTCATTCTGATTTAAAGGATAACCATAAGGTATGGGCCTCTATGGACGATATTACCGTAAGAGCAGGAGATAATGTCTATCGTCCGGTAGGAGTGAATCTGGATGTGCTGACCACCAGGGATACTACCCATGCCATTGCTTCCTGTGGTGATTTCCGCCTGAACATGGATGCGCATGGTGGATATCAGATGCTCTTCGATAGAGTGGTGGGATTGCAGAAGGAATTGTGGAAGCAGTTTAAGAACCGTCGCATCGATCAGGTGCAGATACGTAACAGCTTCCCGCTCGGACATATTTATCTTTCTACCGGCAGGGATAATTTCATCTCGCGCTTCATCAAATACATGGGATATGACTTCAAGTCGGTAGAAATGGATTTGAATGCTTCGCCTTTGGCTGGACTTGAAGGTTATATGAATATCGATTCCCTGGTTGCAAGTGGCATACAGCTGGATACCATCCGTGCCTTGGTCCATACGCAGGGAGATACTATCCGTTATTCGGCACGTGTTCAGAACAATAAGCACAATCCGCAGTATGTGTTCCGTGCTTTGGTAGATGGCGAGGTTCAGGAGCATGGTTCCAATGTCAAGGCACGTATCTATGATGCAGCCAATAAGTTGGGCGTAGATGTCGGACTGGCTGCCATGTTGCAGCCTAATGGTGTGAAACTTTCCTTGATTGATACGCATCCGATATTGGGTTATAAGGAATTTGTAGCCAATGATTCCAACTATGTGATGTTGAGTGATGACGGACGTGTATCTGCCGATCTGGTGCTGAAGGCAGCAGCGGGCAATATGGGTATGCGTGTCTATTCCAACGATGAGAACGAGGATGCCCTGCAGGATATCACCGTCAGCATGAGCAGGTTCAATCTGGACAAAGTGCTGAGTGTGATTCCATATATGCCGGATATTACGGGTATCATGGACGGTGACTTCCACGTAATCCAGACTAAGGAGGAACTCTCCGTATCTTCTAATCTGAAGATTGATAATATGACCTACGAGAAATGTCCGATGGGCAATGTGGGTTCAGAGTTTACCTATATGCCAAAGAGTGACGGTTCTCACTATGTAGATGCCATCCTTACCTATGAGGGTGATGAGGTGGCAACTGTTACGGGTACATACAAGTCGGAAGGTGCCGGCGATCTGGATGCAGAGGTAGGATTAGAGAAGCTTCCTTTGCACTTTATCAATGGTTTCGTACCCGACCAGCTTCTTGGTTTGAAGGGATATGGCGAAGGTGCCTTGAAGATGAAGGGTGCCTTGAGCAATCTTGATATCGATGGTGAGGTATATCTCGATTCTGCTTATCTGGTAAGTGTGCCATACGGTATTTCCATGCGATTTGCCAACGATCCGGTGCGCATTACAGACAGTAAGCTGCTCTTCGAGAACTTCATGATGTATGCCAATAATGAGAGTCCGCTCAATATCCAGGGTGCTCTCGACTTTACTGATGTTGAGAATATGAAGCTCAATATCCGTATGAGGGCGCAGGACTTCCTGCTGATAGATGCTCAGGAGAATGCACGTTCTGAAGCTTTCGGTAAGGCTTATGTCAATTTCCTCGGAAGTATGCAGGGCTCCTTGTCTAATCTGAAGATGATGGGTAAGCTGGATGTATTGGGTAAGACCGATATGACCTATATTCTGCGTGAGTCGGAGTTGACCACCGATAATCAGCTGGATGAGCTCGTGAAGTTTACCAACTTTAAGAGCGGTAAGGAAGTTGTGGTCCAGAAACCGGCACTGGATGGTTTTGATATGTTGCTGAGCATGTCTATCGACGAGTCAGCACGTATCTTGTGTGCCTTGAATGCAGATAAGACCAACTATGTGGATTTGATGGGAGGAGGCAATTTGCAGATGCGGTACAATACGGCTGACGGTATCAGATTGACGGGTCGATATACCCTGAATGATGGTGAGATGAAGTACTCTCTGCCTATCATTCCATTGAAGACCTTCAATATCCAGGACGGAAGTTATATCCAGTTCACGGGTGATCCGTTTAATCCAACCTTGAGTATCACGGCAACTGAGAATATCAAGACTACCGTCAACGAGGGTGAGGGTAGTGGACGTTCGGTAGATTTCGTATGCGGAGTAAAACTGAGCCAGACCTTGGAGAAACCGGGCATCCAGTTCATCATCTCTGCTTCGAACGACCAGACCGTTCAGGACGAGTTGAGTTCGATGAGTGTTGAGGAGCGAGGCAAGATAGCCATCACGATGCTGGCTTCGGGAATGTATCTGGCAAATGGTTCTACCAGTTCGTTCTCTATGAATAGTGCCTTGACTTCCTTCCTTAATTCGGAAATCAATAACATTGCCGGTACAGCCATGAGAAGTATCGGACTTGATGTCGGTATGTCTGTTGATAACCAGACCAATGCAGCAGGAGCAACCCATACAGATTATAACTTTAAGTTTGCCAAGCGATTCTTTAACAATCGCTTGAGTTTCTCGGTGGGCGGACAGGTATCAACAGGTGCCGAATTGGAGAATGCCAATAATAATGAGACATTCTTTAATAATGTGGAAGTACAGTATCGACTCAACGAAGGAGCCAGTATGTATGTAAGAGCCTTTTATAATGCCAATACCTACGATTGGCTGGACGGTCAGATTGGTGAATATGGCGGTGGTTTCACCTGGCGCAGAAAGCTTTCCAAGTTTACGGATATCTTCCGCTTGAAGACTGATAAGCAGCAGCCCCAAGGTCCTTCGCCTGCATCGGTAATCAGGAAAGACTCTCTGGCATCTCCTGGAACCGGGAAAGATAAGATAAACAAGGCAAAGACATCGCAGATGTTCGACCCTTTGAAGACCAAGTAAAATAAGTTAGTGATATGAGAAAGAAGAATCGACTTCACCTTATTATATATATAGCAGTATCGGTGATGCTGACCAGCTTTTTGTTTACAGGGTGCTCCTCAACGAGTGCCCTGAAGGAAGGCGAGCAGCTTTTTGCAGGATTGAAGCCTATAGAATACACCAATTATGAGGCGAATCCGTATGCTGATTCGGTGAAGGAGGAGATGGAGTTTGCACTGGCTTCAGCGCCTACGGGTGCTTTCATGGGAAGCAGCTATTATCGTACACCATTTCCTCTTCGCTTATGGGTATGGAATGCCTTTTCCCAATCGGATGATGCACTCTCGCGATGGATTACCAAGGTATTCGGCTCGAAGCCTAAATTGATGGCTAATGTGAATCCGCAGTTGAGAGCACAGGTGGCAGAACATCAGCTCGATAAGTTGGGCTATTTTAATGGCAAGGTAGATTATGAGGTGCTTACCCAGAGTAATCCGAAAGAAGCCAAGGTGGCTTATAAGGTGGATATGGGGCATCTGTGGAGATTGGATTCCATCGCTTATCTCAATTTCCCTGAGCATGGCAGGCAACTTATCGACTCCACCATGTCGGAGGCTATCATCAAGAAGGGACGACCTTTCAAGGTTTCGTCCTTGGAACAGGAGCGCCAGCGACTCACCCGACTTTTCCGTAACCATGGCTATTACTTCTATCAGAACGGTTATGCATCTTATCTTGCTGATACGGTAAATACGCCAGGAAAGGTGAATCTCCGTCTGGCGATGGTTGACAGTATCGAGCCTGAGGCAACACGCCAATGGTATATCGGCAATATCAACATCAACTTCAAGAAGCAGTTTATGGAGGAGATGACCGATTCTTTCGTGCGCCGCTACCTGAAGTTCCGCTATGCAGGTAAGAAGATGCCGATTCGTGCCGGCGTGGTGCTCAGAGAATTGAAACTCCGTCCTCGCAAACTCTATATGGTGGATGATGAGACGAGGGCAAAGGCGGGATTGCAGTCAATGGGACTCTTCAGTTATACCAATGTGCAGTATGTTCCCCGTACTACCCAGGTGATAGACAGTTTGGGAAATATTCAGTACCGTGACACCCTGGATGCCAACATCGACCTGGTGTTTGACAAACCGTACGACTTCTATATAGAGGCGAATGCCAAGGGTAAGACGACGGGAAGAGTAGGTCCGGAACTTGTTGTGGGTTTAACCAAGCGCAATGCTTTCCGTGGAGGCGAGAAACTCGATATCAGCTTCCATGGTTCGCATGAATGGCAAACCATCAACGGGCAGGGAGGTAGTTCCAGCAAGATCAATTCGTATGAATTCGGTTCGGATGTCTCACTTTCCTTCCCAAGTATCATAACCCCTTGGAATGCTTTCCGTACGATGGCGCAGAACGAGCGCAGATTCAGAAACGGTCATATGCCCCGTCGTTACTATGGTACGCCAACCACCACGGTGAAGGCGTCTATGAACATATTGAACCGTGCCGGTTATTTCCGTCGCCATGTGGCAGGAGGAGAGCTGACTTACGATTGGGCTACCTCTTATCAGCATCGCCATTCGTTCAGTCCGCTGATTCTTTCGTATGAGTATATGAATTATACTTCACCGAAGTTTGACAGTATCATGAATAATAATGTATATGTGGCAACTTCGATGGCTGACCGCTTCATTCCGAAGATGAGTTATACTTATACCTATCGCAGTGCCCAGAAGTATCGCAGTCCTATAGTCTGGTCTACTACCGTGAGCGAAGCAGGTAATGTCCTGTCGCTGGGCTATCTCCTGGCGGGTAAGAAATGGAGCGAGGATGGCAAGACGATGTTCAAGAATGAGTACTCTCAGTTTTTTAAGATGGAGACGGATTTCGTGAAGTATTGGACGTTGAATCCTACTTCTACCCTTGTTGCTCATCTCAATGCAGGTGTCATCTGGAGTTACGGCAACTCAAGTCAGGCTCCATATACCGAGATGTTCTATGTGGGAGGAGCCAACAGCATCAGAGCCTTCAATGTGCGAGGTATCGGTCCGGGAAAGCAGGATTATAGTGACCTGAGTAATAAATATGCCAATATCCTGCGTACGGGTGATATCAAGTTCCAGGCAAATCTGGAGTATCGTCCCCGCATTTGGGGCGACCTTTACGGTGCTCTGTTCCTGGATGCTGGAAATGTATGGATGAAGGATGCTGATCTCTCAGAGAATGAAGCCTTCAAGTTCGGAGAGTTCTATAAGCAGATGGCTGTAGGCACCGGTGTGGGTATCCGTTACGATATGGGTATGTTCGTGGTTCGTGTAGATTGGGGAATCGGCTTGCATTTGCCATACGATACCGGCAAGAGCGGCTTCTATAACATCCCTAGCTTCAAGAAAAATCAGAGCCTGCATTTGGCAGTGGGTTATCCTTTTTAGTGAATTGAGAGAACAAATTGCCCGGAGTTAAGGGTAGAAAATGAGAAATGTTGATGTAAATCAAAAAAAGTGATAGAAAAATTCCGCTACGTGCATATTTTTTTGTACTTTTGCATCGGATTCTTTTAGTATCAACTATTTAAAATATATACAATATGAAACCTACATTATTGCTTTTGGCTGCTGGTATGGGTAGCCGTTACGGTGGTTTGAAACAGCTCGATGGTCTGGGTCCTAATGGTGAGACTATTATGGACTACAGTATCTACGATGCTATTCAGGCTGGTTTTGGAAAGATCGTTTTCGTTATCCGTAAGGATTTCGAAGATCAGTTCCGTGAGAAAATCCTCTCTAAGTATGAGGGTCACATTCCTGCAGAGCTCTGCTTCCAGGCATTGGACGACCTCCCAGAGGGATTCAGCGTACCAGAAGGTCGCGAGAAGCCATGGGGTACTAACCATGCAGTATTGATGGCTAAGGATATCATCAAGGAACCTTTCTGCGTAATCAACTGCGATGACTTCTACAATCGCGATTGCTTCATGGTAATGGGTAAGTTCCTCTCTGAACTTCCAGAGGGTAGCCAGAACCGTTATGCTATGGTTGGTTTCCGTGTAGGCAACACCTTGAGCGACAATGGTACTGTAGCTCGTGGTATCTGCTCTAAGGATGATAAGGAAAACCTGACCACTTGCGTTGAGCGCACTGAAATTATGCGCATCGATGGTAAGGTATCTTACAAGGACGAGGAAGGCAAGTGGGTTGCTGTCGAGGACAACACACCTGTTTCCATGAATGTCTGGGGCTTCACACCTGATTACTTCGAGCACAGTGAGGCTTACTTCAAGGAGTTCTTGAGCGATCCTAAGAATATGGAGAACAAGAAGGCTGAGTTCTTCATCCCATTGATGGTCAACAAGCTCATCAACGAGGGTACTTCTACAGTAAAGGTTCTCGATACAACAAGTAAGTGGTTTGGTGTAACTTATGCAGCAGACCGTCAGAGTGTTGTAGATAAGATTCAGAGTCTTATCGATGAAGGTGTATATCCAAACAAACTCTTCTAATTCAGTTAGATGGATATTAATTTAAACATATTATCAGATCAGGAAGCCGCTATTCTCCGAGAGACTATAGCGGCTTCTCGTCGTATTGTTATCTGTGCCCATAAGTCACCTGATGGCGATGCGATTGGCTCATCCTTGGGATGGGCTTGTTATTTGCGCTCTCTAGGCAAGGAGCCAATGGTTTGTGTACCGGATATGATACCTGATGCCATTTCCTGGTTGCCAGGTTGTATTGACATAGTAAGATATGATAAGCGTCCGGAGAAGGTGCAGCAGGCATTTGATGAGGCAGATCTCGTCTTCTGTGTAGACTTTGGCAGCACGGGACGTCTTGACGAGATGGATCATGTACTTGCTGACTGCAAGGCGCAGCGCTTTGTGATAGACCATCATCTGGCTCCTAATCTGGAGGCTAAACAGATGATTTCCCAGCCACATGCCAGCAGTGCCAGCGAACTGGTGTTCCGATTGGTATGGCAGTTGGGTGGTTTCCCTGAGCTGGATAAGACCTGGGCAACCTGCGTTTACTGCGGTATGATGACCGATACCGGTGGATTTACATATAATTCCTCTAATCCGGACATCTATTACATCATCTGCCAGCTCCTGACCAAGGGCATCGACAAGGATAAGATCTATCGCAATGTATTCAATAACGCCCGTGTGTCTGCAGTCCGCTTCCGTGGTCATCTGATGAACGAGAAATTGCAGGTCATTGAGTCTCTTCATGCCAGTTATTATACCGTTACCCGTAAGGAATTGAAGGACTATGATTTCATCAAGGGCGATCTGGAAGGATTGGTGAATGTGCCTCTTACCATCAAGGGACATAAACTTTCTATCTCTCTCCGTGAGGATACCGACATCGACAACCGCATTCTGGTAAGTCTCCGTTCGGTAGATGATTTCCCATGCAATAAGATGGCAGAGCAGTTCTTCAATGGTGGCGGTCATCTCAATGCATCGGGAGGAAAACTGCTTTGCAGTATCGAGGAAGCTGAGCTTGTAGCCCAGAAAGCCATTATGGCATATGCCGATTTATTGAAGTAAAACTTCGGGTATAAATCCGGCAAATAGTGAAAAAATAAGAAGAAACAACCCCGAAAAAGGCATTTGGATGATAATAAGTGATAAATTATAATAAAATCCTCCTATTCCTCTCGGTGTTGTCTTTTCTTTTTTGTAACTTTGCGCAATAATTTAGATTTTAATACAAAGTAATTCAGACATTAAGTAATAGTAATGAAGAAATTATTGTTTGCAATAATAGCTTTTGCGGCCGTTTTCTCGTTTGCCGCATGTAGTGATAATGAGACTTACGCAGATTTGCGTAACCGTGAACTTGATTCTATCGCTGCCTTCCTGAAGAATGAGAATATCACCGTTATTTCAGAGGATGAGTTTACCAAGCGATTTAAAGAGGGTAAGACTCTTACCGAGCATACCAATGGCAAGAACGAGTATGTCTTGTTCAACAGTAATGGTGTGTATATGCAGGTATTGGAGCAGGGCTGTGGCGATTTTATCAAATCTGGTGAAACTGCAGATGTATTGGTGCGTTTCGATGAATATAACATTAATACCCGTGCCAAGATCTGTAAAGATTCATGGACACTCTCTAATAAGGTAGCTGCTTATTCTTATTATATAGATAAGATGACGGTAACCAATACCACCGGAACCTTCCAGGCCACTTTTGATACCAAGACCAGTTTGATGGCTACAGCTCATGCCAGTCAGTCTTATGGTGTCAGTGGTGTCGTACCTAGTGGATGGCTCGTTCCTTTTACATGGATCAAGGTTGGTCGTCCTCAGACCGATGCAGAGCGTGTTGCCCATGTTCGCTTGTTGATTCCTCATTCATACGGTACTACAACCGCTTCGGGTAGTGTGAATGCATATTTCTATGATTTGCTCATCCAGCGCGGAAGATAATCCGGTTTGTTGAAGAATTTTCCTTAATAATTCATTTTAAAGATATAATTATGACATTAATTAAGTCTATTTCTGGTATCCGCGGTACAATTGGCGGTCCAGCGGGCGATACTTTGAATCCGCTCGATATCGTAAAGTTCACTTCTGCATACGCAACATTCATTCGTCGTAGCGGTGCTTCGAAGAGTAATACCATCGTTGTTGGTCGTGATGCACGAATCTCTGGCGAGATGGTTAAGAATGTAGTTTGTGGTACCTTAATGGGTATGGGCTACGATGTTTTGAACATTGGTCTGGCTACTACTCCTACTACTGAGCTTGCCGTAACCATGAGTGGTGCTGCGGGTGGTATCATCATTACTGCTTCCCACAATCCACGTCAGTGGAATGCCCTCAAGCTCCTGAATGAGAAGGGTGAGTTCCTGACTGCTGCCAATGGTAGCGAGGTGTTGAGTATCGCTGAGAAGGAGGACTTCGAGTATGCTGATGTTGATTCTCTCGGAAAATATACAGAAGATAATGCATTCAATAAGCGCCATATCGACTCGGTGCTTGCTTTGAAGCTCGTTGATGTTGAGGCTATCAAGAATGCTCACTTCAAGGTTTGCGTAGATGCCATCAACTCTGTGGGTGGCGTTATTCTCCCTGAGTTGCTCGATGCCCTCGGCGTAGAATATACATTCCTGAATGCTGAGCCTACCGGTGATTTCGCTCACAACCCAGAGCCATTGGAGAAGAATCTCGGTGGCATCATGGATGAGTTGAAGAAGGGTGGTTATGATATGGGTATCGTTGTTGACCCGGATGTTGACCGTCTGGCTTTCATCTGCGAGGATGGTAAGATGTTTGGCGAGGAATATACCCTGGTAAGTGTAGCTGATTATGTATTGAGCAAGACTCCAGGTAACACCGTCAGCAACCTTTCATCTACTCGTGCGCTCCGTGATGTAACCGAGAAGCATGGCGGTTCATATTGTGCTTCTGCCGTAGGTGAGGTGAATGTAACCACCAAGATGAAGGATGTTCACGCTGTGATTGGTGGCGAAGGCAATGGTGGAGTTATTTATCCTGAGAGCCACTATGGTCGTGATGCCCTCGTAGGTATCGCTCTCTTCCTGAGCAGTCTGGCTCATAAGGGCTGCAAGGTGAGCGAGCTTCGTGCCAGCTTCCCTAACTACTTCATCGCCAAGAACCGCATCGACCTGACCGCTTCTACAGATGTAGATGCTATCCTCGTCAAGGTGAAGGAGCTGTATGGCAAGGAGAAGGATGTAACTGTTACTGATATCGACGGTGTGAAGCTTGACTTCCCTGACAAGTGGGTTCACCTCCGCAAGAGTAACACTGAACCAATCATCCGCGTATATAGTGAGGCTTCAACCATGGAGCAGGCTGATGAACTTGGTAAGAAGCTCATGCAGGTAGTTTATGATATGCAGTAAGATACTGTATTATATATGAGAACGACTTCTCACAATTATAGGCAGCAATGCTTATAAGTGTGAGAAGTCGTTCTCGTTTATAGTAAAAGTTGTCCGGATATTACTTATTTATTTTCGGAACAGTCAGCTTCTAAAGCCGCACAACAGCTGTTGTGCGCTTGCATATCAGCTGTTGTGCGCTTGCATAACACGTGTTGTGCGCTTGTTGCCCAGCTGAAGTGCAGTTATGTTAGTTCCGGTATAATTTGATGGAAAATTTATTCCTCTGCCAGCTCTTTCATCGCATCGTTTAATGTGTTGAAAAGAACGTTGATGTTTTCTTCTTCGTTCTTGCATGCCTCCTTGAAGAGGGCAACAGGATCTTCAGGATCGCCCTTCAGCGGAGCCTCGTTCAAGAGGATGTTCACATTGTTCAGCAGCATACCGTGCAGGGTAGGCATGTGGAGCTGATGCTGGCTGCCCTCCTTGCTGCCACATTTCAGTCCGGCTGCGTATGCCTTCACGATGATACGCACCAGCAGATGGATAGCCATCGGTTCGTCGGCAAGACTGATGAGAATGCCATGCGTATAATCGCGTACGTGCTCCTCTATGCTTGTAAACTTACCCTGCAGAAGCCAGGTGAAGTTGCGCTTGTATTCAGCTTCCATCACCTTGTAAAGCTGGTTGGATTTGGGGGCTTTAGAGGCCCTGAATGTTACTTACTTTCTTGAGAGGTTGCGAAGACAGGAGAAGTGGGCAGGATGAGCAGATGCCCTTATATGGCTGGTTGCTGGAATGATGTTGCCATGTGTAGAGGATGGCGAGGTCGGCAATCTTCACTGCGATGCCCTGGAGCACCAACTCTCGGATGCACGCTACCATGTCGGTAATCATACCCTTAATCGCTCCTCGCGAAAATGGGGTGTTGTGACTTGCCATGTGATCTACGAGCTGGTCGATGTCGTAGGTCTGAGTGATGACCGGATAGGCGAAGAACTTGCCATAGGCATTCGGCACCTTCTCATTGATGTTCTTTTTTAATACGTACTGAATCATAAAGTGGTTAGTTTAGTGATAGTCTCCTTCTACCCCGATGGGGCAGGAGCATCATCCTCTTTGAATGACAATGCAAAGATACGAAATCTGAAAACGCCACTTCATACTTTCTCATACTTGCTCACACTTTCTCATACTTTCTCATACTTTCTCATACTTGGAAGCCTATGGTTCGCCGAGAAAATAGATAATATAGGAAATTTGCATAGGAGTGAATTCCTTGCTGTTCTTGTCGTATCCGCTTTCATGAAGCTTCTTCAGAAGGTCGGGATTGCGACAAATCCAACGCATCAGATGAGCACTTGCCACCACGGGTGACAAATCGGGGAAATAGAGCAGAGCCAGTTCCTGCTTGGTATAGCTTCTTATATCCATATAGCTTTTGATGTTTAAGTATTATACTTACGGGTTGAAAGTAACATACTTACGGGTCGAAAGTAAGATACTTAGTCCTCGAAAGTATCCGTAGGATCGACGGCAGCGTCGCTGTTCAGCTCGATAGGTTCCTTCTCTATGACCATATCTTCCTTCTTCACATGGTCGAAGTCGAGCTGGAACATGTAGGTAGGTTTTAGGAAGTCGGCGAGTGGATGGCTCTCCGAAGATTTGATACAAGGGAAGTACGATGGCATCGTAGTTGTCCCATTCATGCTGTTGTAGTTTGGGTCTTTTTTCATTTTGTTTAAAAATTGCAGTTGTTTATATTATTTTGTTGTTTCCAACGTTCTCTAAGAAAGAGAGTGGGTGAACGCTTGGCGATGAAGTCGGTGAAGGGTGAACCCCGATGCCAACCTTTAGCGTTAATAATGTGTTAAAAACACTATATAACCCATTATAATAGAGGCTCTTATATTTCTAGCATGCGCTGTATATACAAAGTTCTTTTTATTAGGGTTCACCCCGGAGCCGAAAAGGTGAATGCTTGGGGCAAGTGTTCACCCCGCTGTTCACCATTCGGTAACTGTCAGCAAAGTTACGACAAAAGGGCGATATAGGAAATCGAAAATTACCACATTGTGGTAAAAATAAATAATTTAAGTATTAATTTTGTTTAAAAAGGAACGATGGAAAAAAGAAATTCCTACTTTCTGCCGCTGAGAAGTTGAAGCTCGCGGCTGAGATTTCGTCGAAGACTGCCGAGCAGCGTTTTGACAAGTTGTTAAACCAGTTAGTGAAGTCTGCCAAGCACATTTATTCAGAGAAGGCGACTTATCATGAGTTGACCGAAGGCATGCGTGCCTGGGTGTTGAAGAAGAGTGATATCAAGAAAAAGTTTCACCTGACCCGCAGTTTCTTCACCCATTTGAACAAGGGCGAGCATATGTTGCTCTCCGAGTTTGTCCGTTTCACCAATTGGATTTTCACCCATTATCCTAGCGAGGAGGTTCGTCTGGAGGCATTGTTGGAGGTTTGCACGGTGTTGTTCTGTCACACGAAGGAGAACGCCGATTACGGTTGGCATCCTTTCTCCCGTCCTCTCGACCAGATCTTAGAGGACATGATAGAGAAGGAAGTGAAGAAGCGAGTAGAGAAGGAGTTAAGAATCCGCGCCTTGTATTTAGAGACTCCTAAACTACCATGAACAACAAAAACTAACTAAATATAAACTATTGAAATACAGGCACATTTAGATTTTAACACTTCGAACTTGCTATTTGGTGGTTCCCGATTTTCCGCTTATTTTTGCAACGTATTTCTACCGCGGAGAATTTAGGGAGCTTTTATTTTGCTATCTCGTGGACAGAGTTGACAAAGGTTTACAAACGTTTACTTTGGTTGACTCGAATACTAAAGGGAAAGAAGAAAGGAAATGGTCTCGTTTGAAAAAAGAAATATCGTGGAAAGAGTTGACAAGGGTTGTCATCGGTTTACATGAGTTTACTGCGCGGTGGTTTATACAAAAAGAATGTAAAACCACATAATTTGGAATCGAATGAGAAAGACAAGAAAATGTGCTTTCTGCGGCAAGGAGTTCACTTGCAACAGCGGTTCGCAGAAGTATTGCTCAGAACATTGTGCCGAGTCGGCAAAGGCTCAGCTCAAGAAGAAACAGCAGGACTTTATCAAAGCAGTAGAGCCTGTCATTGACATCGCAAGCCAGGAGTATCTCATTTTTTCAAAGGCTGCCATCCTCATGGGATGTACGCGCCAGTACGTTTACAAATTGGTTAACGAAGGAAAACTCGCAGCATCTCGCATCAGCAGTAGAATGGTATTCATCCGCAAGGCAGACATCGAACAGATGCTGGCTGGCAATCCCTACCATAGAGTGTTACCTGGGTCTTCTCAAAACAAAGTAGGCAAAAGGTCATCCACTCCATCATCTTCCCTTTCATCAAAGAAAGACAACAAGCACATACCCAAAATAGGTATGAGGTTTTCCGAACCGCTCGAATACATCTCTGGTGAGGATGTCATGGCTACCTACAAGGTAAGGGAGTCATGGCTATACACATCAGCCAAGAGAAACGACATACCCATGTGCAAGAGCGCGGGGAAGAACTATTATAGCCGTAAACACATGGATGAACTTTTCGGAGTTACTGCCGAGATAGAAGCCCTAACAGAGTGGCTCACGACCGAGGAGGCGGAAACTCTCTACTCCACAACCAAGGAATCATTGCGCACCCAAGCATACCGTCGCCATATTCCCACCAAACGAGAATATGGCAAGACCTATTATTCAAAGAAACATCTTGATGACATCTTCCGTCCTGACTTGAAAGCAAGCGATGCCTATTGCACCACAGCAGATGCAGCCGAGAAATACGGTATGACCAAGAGCAATATCTGCGTTATCATCAAGAAAGAGAAAATAACCAAGATAAAAGTCGGTGTCCAAAACCTCATCGTCAAAGAGGAACTTGAAAAGGTAATGGCCGAGAGGCTGGCTCAATTTGGTTCCTATCGGGTTCAATGACGATGGAAAACAGAAGTTACATCCACGATTTTGAGCAAAATCCAGTTATTCCTCAATTATTCACAAGTTACGATAAGTTTTCATCATCACGGGTGCACCATTCGGTTACTTTGTACCCGAATTGCCGGCAACAGCCATCAGCATTCAGTAAAAAGTAAAAATCCTAAAAGTATTATTATGAGTAACATCTGCAAGACCGTGACACTCCGCACACGCAAAATCAAAGGCGGTGAACAGCTATCCTTCTATCTCGACTACTATCCCGGCTATAGGGATGAGAGTACGATGAAGGTCATGCGTCATGAATCGCTCGGCATCTACATCTATGCCAAGCCGAAGAACCAACGAGAAAAGGACTACAACGAACGTATGCGTGAGAAAGCGGAAGCCCTTCGCTGTCGTCGCTATGAATCTATAGTAAATGAAAGATATGATTTCTTTGACAAGGAGAAGATGAAGGGTGATTTTCTTGCCTACTTCAAGCAGAAAGCAGACAAGAAGAACTGCAAGTGGCAGCACGTCTATAAGCACTTTGCCCGATTCTGCAACAACAAGTGCCGTTTCGATGAAATCACCGTTGACTTGTGCAACAAGTTCCGCGAGTATCTTTTGAATGCCCCACAAACTATCCACAAAGAGCACAAACTGCACATAAATAGTGTGGCCGGTTATTGGTCAACCTTCCGCGCTGTACTCCATACCGCCTATAGGGAACACAAGATTATGGAGAATCCCAATGGCTTTCTGGAACGCATTGATACTATTCCAACAGAGAAAGAACATTTATCCAAGGATGAACTTATAAGGCTGGCAAACACACCTTGCGAATATCGTGTGTTGAAGACTGCCTTCCTCTTTGCCTGTCTGACGGGACTGAGAAAGAGTGACATCAAGCAGCTAATATGGGAGAACATACAACCATACGGTGACGGAGGCATGTACGTGACACTCCGTATGCAGAAGACAAAGGAACTGGTGAACAACCCCATCAGTGACGAGGCGCTGGAACTGATTGGTGAGCGTGGAACTGGCATTGTCTTCACAGGTTTCACTGACAAACTTACCCAGACACCCTTGAAGAACTGGCTGAAAGCCGCTGGCATCACCAAGAAGATTTCGTTCCATTGTAGCCGCCATACATTCGGTTCTCTACAAGTGGATGCTGGTACGAGCGTCTATACTGTCCAGCACATGTTGGGTCATAAGAACGTCTCAACCACGCAAATCTATGCGAATATGGCGGACGAGAGCAAACGCGAGTCGGTAAACCGTATCACTCTTAGACCAGCGAAGACAGCGCAACTAAAGGTCGTTGGGCAATAACTACCTATATCTGTTCAATATATGTATCATCATTGGGGAGAGGCTTTGCTTCTCCTTTTTTTGTTTCGTACCTTTTCGTTTATTCTTGACTTACAATCCTTATAGTATGAAAAACGCCGTAAAATCATACTCGATAGCCAACTAAAATTAAAAAGAAGCAGATTATTTTGACAATCATCAGCTGTCAGAAACAACCAAAGTAACTTTGCACACCGAAAGAGCCAATCGCAGGCTACAAACAAGAGTAATTACGATAGTAAAAGGTAAAAACAATGAAAGAGACATCAGTTATAAATGGTGAACCGGTATTCCCTACAATAAACTTCAAGGCCATGCTATATTTGCTGGTAAGCATAGCGGTGTTGTTCATCGCTATCATACCGGCACGAATAATCAGCGGTATATTCTCACAAGATGTGAGCATCTTCTACATTTCCTTCGCAGGCTTTACTGTGTTATTGGAGTTTATGGTATGGTGCTTCCTATGTGTGCCAATGAAAATCTATGAATCCATATTAGCCAACAAAGCGATGGATGAGAAATTAATTGTCGCAGAAGAACAACCCGGATCAAAGTTACCAAATGAGGAAGTCGTTTCTGGGGAGCCAGAAATGCTATTGGCAATGAAAGAAGAAACGAAAGACATCATTACTCCTTCCTCTATGATTGACCTTTACAGACAGGGTTGTGATGATTTTTACAGGAATCAAGCCTCTCATAGGAAAGAGCAGCTTGACAAGATCATGGAATATCTTCATTATACCATGGCTCCGTTTATCAAACAGGATGACATGGAGACATTCTGTGCTGAAATCATGTCGTTTGCCATCAATCCAGCATACGAACCGAAGCCACTTGTCGGGTTAAAAGGTACACTGACCAGTTTTGACGTGCGTCATCTGATATGGAACATCACTTCAAGGTTAGGACTCGGCAAGAGCAAACCATACAGCGTGGAACTATGCATCAATTTCATCCGCACCATGTTCCCAGACCTTTGCAAGGACCTTGATAATTCCACCTTGAAGAACCTAAGAGTCACATCAACATCGGACAAAATCCATATAGACTTGCCTGGCAAAGACGGAGTATCGTTTCATATACCTCAATCCATAAAGTAGAATCACCTCCTTCTCATCGTTAACAACTAGCCGCATCCGATTTATATTGTCAGATGCGGCTGGTCCTATATTCAGGTACCTTTAACAAAACTGGCTATCTTTCCCTGCCAGTATATAGAACTTCGTCTGCCTTCTTAGTCCCACTGCAAAAACAGTCGAATCATACGACAGTTTTTGCAGTGGGTTATTTGTGCTTACTTGCTAATATCATGAAGATACCTGGCGAAAGTCTCTGTTGTCATTCAATAATCATCTGATAATCACACCTTTTCAAGTTATTATAAAGTGATTTGCGAATTACCATAAGTTTCCATCAGCACGGATGCTTCATTCAGTTCCTTTGCACCCGGTCTCTAACCAAAGTCCGTGAAAATTATGGAACAAAATGAATTGACATTCAACGACCTCCCACAGGTCATCGCCCAGCTTCGGAATGAGGTGATGGGTATGAAAACACTGCTTATCAAACAGCAGGAAGAGAATCGGAAACATCATGTTCGCGAGAGCCGTCACAAGCCCATGACTGTGGAGGAAGCGGCTGAGTACACACGCATTCCTTTAGGGACGCTGTACATGAAACTCGGTGACGGGACGATACCAGCCACCAAGCCTGGCAAACGTTACGTCCTCTATCAGGACGAACTTGACAAGTGGCTGGAGGTGAACCGCAAGAATGCCGTGCCGCTGACAGCAGACGAAGAGAACAATGCCATTCTCTCTTCGCACAAGCGCAAGCCGAACAAGTCCTGCTGGTATGATTAACAGATAGAGATATGAATTACATTGGTTTGATGAATCAAATGTGGCGTTCTGCCATGAAGTCGCCAATGCCAGCAAGTGAGATTGCCTTGTTTGCCTATCTTGTGAACGAATGCAACAAGCGTTTCTGGCAGATGCCCTTTGCCTGTTCCACTACAAGGATAAGTGATGACCTCCGTGTTTCAAGACAGACGGTCATCACGGCAAGGGAGCATCTTGTCAAGCGCAGATTTATCTCGTTCACCGAAGGCAAATCACGTCATCTACCGTCAACCTATACGCTCACAAATTGGACGGATGACTTGACAGTAGAGTTGACAGATGGCTTGACACATATAAAAGATAAAGACAAAGACAATTTAATAAAAAGCGATTCAAAAAATCTTTCAATCAAAGAAAGGGAAAGGAATAATGAAAACAACACTCAAAATCGACGTAGAGGAATTAAAGAAATCCATGCTACAGCGTCGTCCTATGAGGGCTCGTTTTAGAATACCCATGTCAGAGGATAAGGCTTATGCCTATCTGTTGGCTGCAATTATGGCTGAGGTGGAATATCGACACCGTGTCTTCTGTTCTAACGAAGATATGGAGAAGCAACTTCAGGAGATGGCTTATTGGCTTACCACACCATCATCCCATTTCGGCATCCTGCTGTGCGGTGGATGTGGAAATGGCAAGAGTACAATGCTTAAAGCATTCCAACAATTGCTGAACACACTGCATATTCCCAAACCATACAACGAAGGAACGTATGGAATCCGAATTGTGGATGCAAAGTACATTGCGTACCTCTGCAAGAACAACTATGAGGCATACCGTAAACTCATAAATGTTGATATGCTTGGCATAGATGACCTTGGCACGGAACCATCAGAGGTATTGGACTATGGTAACATCTATACACCTGTCATTGACCAGCTGACAAAGCGTTACGAAGAGCAGCTTTTCACCATTATCACGACCAACCTCACTCCGCAGCAAATCCGAGGGCATTATGGTGACCGTATTGCCGACAGGCTCAATGAGATGGTCAAGAAAATCGTGTTCAACAATTGTACTTATCGTATAGACAAATTTGCGACACGTGGTTAGTTGCATTCCAAATCTTCGGGCATTGGGCTTGCCCATGTGCCAGATTATTCTGGCATCGGGAAGCCTAATACCCCAACCATCTATCGATGCCTGGGAGACTGACCAGATAAAAAAGCAAGCAATTATGGTTACTGAGCTTTGATAGTTCTACGAAACTATGCATTGTAAATGCCACATTCAGTGTGAGTCGGTTAGCCAGCAGTATCAGCGATCCGAAGAGAAACTGGGTAATGCCGTAGATACCATCAGTGGTAAGTTTGATACAATGAGCGAGCACATTGGCCGAGTCATGGAAGATGCACCCACAAAGTTGAAAGTATCGGTGAATGTCTCAGACGCTGACTGGCAGAAGATGCACGAAATCCATGCCCAATAGCTGGAGCTAGAGGAACAGAAACTTGCCGACCACGACAAGCAGCAGGAAACGATTTGGCAGAAATATATCCAACGACTTACTGACATTATAAAGAATAACGAGGGCGTATGGATTTCTGCTAAACTGTTCTACGTCGTTGACTCCCTTTCCCTTCTGTCAATCATAACGATTGCAATGGAGGTAGCTTTCTATGTGTATTTTCACTATATACAATAGTCCAAAGAATAAACTATTCAAAAAGAGCCTTGCTAATATCATCTTATTGAAATGAGTTTGACAACTATGACAACTATAATCTGAATATGCTTCTTATCAAGAGAATTATCCTCAGAAGGCTAAACAGGACTCCCTACTTGCTCCCTTGCTGAATTCGAACCCTTCCCAGAGGATTGAAAATTCACAAGACTGCACATGTTTTCAAAAACGATGCCACGTTCAAGAAAGTGTATTACCCTGAAAAACATTGAATGAAAAAAAACTGGTGCCAAACAGTAAAAGAGCTGGCAAGCCTATTATCTGCACAAGGACTGCCCACATATCCCAACATGGTCAATGATTGAGTCTGCACCATAAGGCAATATTCAATCTTTTATAGGGTTTAAGAGAATAGATTCAACCATGATTAGGGTTAATAGAAATTATTCAACCCTTAACAGGGTTTAAGTTAAAATCCATTCAACTTTTTTAGGGTACTACATCATGATTATGCAAGGTGGTTCTCTTGATCTTGCTGAAAAGGCTGATGCAGGTTATCACACAACTTTCATCATAGGATTTGAACTCGGATAGGGACCTAATCGCAGCTGAGGCGAGCGATCTTGCGCTCGCCTCAGTGGCTTATATGAACAGATTGACGTTTGAGTTTTCGGCTCGTTCCATATAGCTTGCTACGCCGCCTACGTTGACGTTGTCGAGGAGTTCGTCGCGGCTTATCCCCATCACGTCCATAGACATCTGGCAGGCTATGAATTCCACGCCGTTGTCGATGGCTTGCTGACGCAGGGATTCGAGCGAGTCGACTCCTTTCTTGGCCATGAGGAAACGCATCATCTTGGAGCCTATGCCCATCATGTTCATCTTGGAGAGTGAGAGGCTGGTGGAGTCTGAGGGGAGCATCCATGAGAACATTCGCCCCCAGAGGTCTTTGGCGACGTGTGGCTTGTGGGTCTTCTTGATGGCGTTAAGCCCCCAGAATGTAAAGAAGATGCTGACTTTCTTGCCCGTGGCTGCCGCTCCGTTGGCGAGGACGAAGGTGGCGAGGGCTTTGTCGAGGTCGTCACTGAAGAGGATAAAGGTCTTGCCTTGGGCATTCGTCGTGGGGAGTGGGGTTCCTACGGGGCATGGTGTCGCCTTTTCTATTTCTACAGTGTGTATGCCGCCCTCTGAGTGTCTGCTGACGAACTTGTTGCCTGTGGTGCGGCACCATGCCTCAGCATCGCGTGGGAAGCCTGCGTCTGTGGCCTTTATCACCAGAGTCTGACCTGCACTAAGTCTGTCCATGGCCTGTTTCATCTTGAGAATGGGTCCTGGGCATTGTATGCCGCAGGCGTCGACCGTGATTGTCACCTTGCCTTGTGGGCTGGGGCGGCATTCGCTTGCGACGTGCGTCTCGTTTTTGTCGTCAAAGCCTTGGGGGGTCTCTCTGCTTGCGGTGGCGGCCTTGTATGTGCGCAGTCCTCCGATGAGGTTGCTCACTTGGCTATAACCGTTTGCCTTGAGTATGTTGGAGGCGAGGTAGCCGCGCAGGCCTACTCCGCAGAAGAGCCATACGGGGCGTGTTGTGGGTATCTCGCCAAGGCGTTGCCTCATGTCGTCCAGAGGAATGTTGATCGCACCGGGTATGCTGCCCAATGCGTATTCGTCGGGGGTACGCACATCGACGAGGGTGACTGCGGACGTGTCGGCGTCGCGCATCTCACGCCAGTACAGAGGCTGCATCTTTCCGCTGAGTATATTGCAGGCGACGTAGCCCGAAATGGCAACGGGGTCTTTGGCTGACGAAAACGGGGGTGCATAGGCGTGTTCGAGTCGGGTGAGTTGCTCTGCAGTGGCTCCCTGCTTGATGGCGAGTGCGTACTGGTCGATGCGTGTGTCCACTCCGTCGCAGCCTACGATCTGCGCTCCGTAGATGCGTCCGTCTGTGGGGGAGAAGGTTATCTTGATCGCCATCTGGGTGCTGCCAGGATAGTAGCCTGCATGGGAGCCGTTGTGTATGGTGGCTGAGAGGTATGGTATGTTCATCTGCTTGAGCCGCTTGGCTGGCAGACCCGTGGAGGCTACCGTGATGTCGAAAACTTTTGCTATGGCTGTGCCTATCGAGCCTTCGTATCTGACACTGTTGCCCAGCACCATATTGTCTGCCACGATGCGTGCCTGACGATTGGCTGGGCCTGCGAGGAAGTTGAGCCACGGTTTGCCTGTGATGGGGTGTGGGAATTCGATGGCATCACCTACGGCATAAATGTTTTCGTCTGATGTCTGCAGATATTCGTTTACCCAAATGCCACGCATCTCGCCTAACTTCAAATGTGCGTCTTGGGCAAGGCGTGTCTCGGCTCTCACTCCGATGCTCAGCAGGACCATATCGGCCTCAAGCTTTATGCCTGACTTGAAGTGTACGGAGAGTGCTTCGCCTTGACGTGAAAAGCTCTCTACGGCTTGTTCGAGGTATAGCCTGACTCCCTGCTCCTGCAGATGCTCGTGTACGAGGGCCGCCATGGAGTAGTCTATGGGACCCATCACCTGTGGGGCCATCTCGACGACGGCGACTTCCGCGCCTGCGTGTCTGAGGTTTTCGGCCATCTCAAGACCGATGAAGCCTCCACCCACGATGACTGCGCGGCGTACTTTGTGGCAACTCAGGTATGACTTGATACGGTCGGTGTCGTTCACGTTTCTCAGCGTAAAGATGCCTTCGCTCTGTATGCCAGGGAGTGGGGGCACGACCGGTGAGGCTCCGGGTGAGAGCAGGAGCTTGTCGTAGCGTTCTGTATAGGTCTTTCCGTCGGTGGTCTTGACCGTCACCTGTCGCTGCTCTGTATCGATGGCTGTGACCTCGCTGTTGGTGCGGACATCGATGTTGAAGCGTTTGCCGAATGCCTCGGGTGTCTGGACGAAGAGCTTGTCGCGCTCTTCTATCACGCCGCCTATGTAATAGGGTAGACCGCAGTTGGCATACGATATGTATTCCCCTTTCTCAAAAAGGACAATCTCTGCTTCTTCGGAGAGCCTCCTCATTCGGGCTGCCGCGGTGGCTCCTCCGGCGACGCCTCCCACTATGACGAATTTTGTTTTGGCCATTTTCTCTTTGTTTTAATGTGTAAGTTTATCGTAATTGTACGGTTCTTCCCCGTATAAGTAAGTCAGTTTCCACGCTCATACCTAAGCGCCAACAGCAGGTAGGGGCCTCCCATTACGTAGCTATCGCCACCTTTTACCCATTGCCTAACCTGTTTGTCTCGAGTACAAAGGTAGGTATTTTTTTCCATATTGCCAAATATTTTGAAGAAAAAATGCTTCATCATGCAACATAATTGCCCAAAATGGTGTCTGTATTGCCCTGAAAATATTGAATGAAAAAAAATCTGGTGCCAAACAGTAAAAGAGCTGGCAAGCCTATTATCTGCACACGAACTGCCCACATATCCCAACATGGTCAATGATTGAGTCTGCACCATAAGGCATTATTCAATCTTTTATAGGGTTTAAGAGAATAGATTCAACCTTGATTAGGGTTAATAGAAATTATTCAACCCATAATAGGGTTTAAGTTAAAATCCATTCAACTTTTTTTAGGGACAACACTACACGGCAAGGGTCTGTTGTCATTATGTCATTATGTCATTAGGTCATTATGTCATTAAGGATTCGGGATTGTCATTTAGCCCCTAATATAATTATATTTTAAATCACTAGTGTCCCGTTAAAACGAGACGATTATCAAATAAGTTATTAATACTCAAAAGTTTACGGACTTTTTATAGTGTATTCGAGTTGATTTTGTATCTTTGCACGCATATTTAAAATACGTGTGCGATGAACAAAGGCAAAACTATATTCTCTCAGATTATGTCACTTATACCAGAACGTGATTTCAAAACTTGTGTAGACCGTTATAAGGGAAACTACAGAGCAAGAAACTTCTCTTGTAAAGACCAAATTCTAGTAATGAGCTATGCTCAATTAACAGGTCGTGAATGCATTCTTTGTTACTAGGGCAAAAGATAACATGCTTTTTGAAGTTGTATCAGAAGCCGAAGTTGACAAGAGTACTGGTATCATTTCTGATGAACGTATCAAATTAACAGGACTACATACTGCCAAATGGTATCCTGAAGAACTTAGAATGGTAACCTATGAGGACTATGCAACAAGTAAGGTGTATAGGTTTCTCACAAACAACATAGAATATGAAGCGCTTACCATATCTGAATTATATAGGGAAAGATGGAACGTGGAACTTTACTTTAAATGGATTAAGCAACACCTTCACATCAAATCCTTTTATGGAACTTCCGAGAATGCCATATATCTGCAAATCTGGATTGCCATATGCACATACTTGCTTTTAGCTTATGCAAAGAAAGTGATGCACATAGAACAATCGCTACACACTATTTCAAAGAACGTGGGTCTATTCCTTACGGACAAGACTCCTTTAAATGAATTGTTTAACAAAGCTGTTCCAACAGAAGAGACGGAGGATTGGCTATATCCTAGCCTTTTCAGGCCCGATGATTTCTAAACGGGACAGCAGTGATTTTAAATATAATTATATTAGAGCTTTTTGACAGAGTTTTATTTTCTTAATGATATAATGACATAATGACCTAATGACAAATGGAATTTGCTAAAAACATGATATTCAATCAGTTGCAAGGCTCTCCAATGTATTCAAAGAGCAATTCAACCTCTTTTTTAGTGAAAAAATGGTCGCGCTGATGGTCGAAAAATCCCACTTTCCGGAGTTCTTCGCATAGTTTTTGGTCTCCAATTGTAAGCGTCTCCGCATTTATACCTTGCCCTTTATCGTAAAAGTTCTTACCTTTGCACCATAATTTTAAAAGCAACGAAATTATGAGAGCAACAGAACGTTATGAGAGGGCATGGAATGCCTTCCAGATTCATTTGAATCATCCATCTGCGGAGTCGTCGATTTGCCGATTCTTGGCTCAAATTTGGTGAAAATAGGTGTGTAAGGTGATTGGATGTAATAGATATTTGGGCGTAAGAAGCTAAAGTGCTCATTGACAGCGCATGAGCCACAGCGAATGACCTTGGATATCTACTTCTTCACGAATGAAGCGACTTCACATCTACACTCCTCCACAACTGCTTGCTACAATGCAAATATAATGATTTTTCAGCAAATTTGCAACGATTTTCCATATTTTCTGGTGCCTGAAAGCATTAAAATCAAGAAAAATAATTTTTTTTCAAAATCTTGGACAAAAACGGACAAATACGGACGAGGCCAATTTTTTATGTCGTATCTTTACACCGTCGAAAGTGAAAGATGCGGCGGAGTCTTTCCCTTAGCGACACCCACAAAATGTCTTCGCGCCCCTTATCTCGCGCAAGGGAAAGGAAGGGAATTTGTGGGGAAAACAGACTGATCTGATTGTAATTAGTAACTTGCACCAGCTGATCAGTAATAAGCCTGCTGGGATAAACCCTATCCTCTTGTCCCCGGCCCAGCAGGAAAGATGTGAAGATGTGAAGGTGTGAAGGTGTTAAGATGTGAAGATGTTCATTGACGCTACATAAGACTCTGCACAAGACTAACACTACTGAAGACCTTGAACACCTTAACATCTTAACAAGCGAAGCGACTTAACACCTTCACACCTTACACCTCCGTGGGATGAGAGGAATTGATATGGGAAAGGTATATGGTAACTGGATCACTGGCGTTCACTCAGGTCGTGCCTGCCGTCAGGACGACATCTACACCAAGGTCAACAAGAAGACCGGCGCATGCTACTCGGTGAAGCTCTGCAACCCGAACACCAACTGGTCGGAAATGGTCACTGCACAGCGCAGCTCGTTCGGTGCCATCAGCTCTGCGCTCAGCGCGTGGATCAAGGCTGAGAAGGAGAAGAACTCGGAAGACTATCAGAAGGTCAAGAAGATGTACGACCGTCAGATTCGCTTCTCCACTCTTCGCGGCATGATGTATGCCAAGGGCATGTACAGCATCGATGAGTCTGGTCTCGTGACCGTTGACATCAATGCCAGCTACAATGCGTCAGCTCCTTCTGGCGGTGGCGGCAGCTCGCAGACTCCTGGTGGTTCTGGTGGCGCTGAAGACCCAGGAAGCGGTGGCAGCTCAACTGGTGGCGGCGACTCAGCTGGCGGCTCACAGTACGAATAAGCTGAGGTGTTAAGGTGTTAAGATGTTCATTGACGCTACATAAGACTCTGCACAAGTCTAACACTACTGAAGACCTTGAACACCTTCACACCTTAACAAGCGAAGCGCCTTAACACCTTCACATCTAAATGAAGCATCAGATTCTTCTTGCCCTTCTGCTCGTCTGCTTCGGTGTCTTCCTCATCACAGCCGCCTTTTTCGTTCCACCGATGGGAGTCATCGACCCGACAGTCCTCACCGCCTTTGGCGAGATCCTGACCTTTGCAGGAGCAGTAATCGGCATCGACTACAAACACCGCATCAAAAATGACAAGACATAGATTTATCAGCAGCATCCAAAAGCTCGCCCTTGGCACATTGGCATCCATCGCGCTCTTATGTTCATGCCGTTCATCAGACATCGCCACACGCGAGTCTGATATCCTGAACCGCATGCAAGAGACAATCTATCAGGACTCCATCCATGTGTCACAGCTCCGATTCGACTCTGTCATTGTCGAGCAATACTTCACCGTCGAAACAATCCGCGACACGGTCTATATCAGGCAGGAATCCAACAAGCAGCATTTCTCCATCCTCCGTGACACGGTCTATGTTGCAAGGTCAGACACGATTGTAAGAGAGGTGGAGGTGATAAAAGAGAAAGAAGCAGTGAAGACCGCGCCACAGCGCAAGCCCTTCACTCTCTACCTCATCTGCATCTTCGCCTCCATCCTTATTCTCCTCGCGCTATATTTTCTAATAAGAAGCAGATTCAGGTTATAGTTGTCAAAGCTGTCAAACTCATTTTGATTCAGCACCTCAGCTTCTTCGATCGTATGAAGGAAATGAAAGTGTCGCACGTATAGTGCGGCACTTATTTTCAAACTCCACGTAAATAAAGCTCTAATCATTTGTCATTAGGTCATTATGTCATTATGTCAATAAGGTTTTAATATTGAAAGGAATTAGATGTGTCATAAATAAAAAACGCCTCGCACGATTTGAGCATTGTTAAGAGGCTTGGCGAGGACTGACGGTGCAAAGATAAGACATTTATTTGGATTGTGCAAGGGTTTGAGGGAAAAGTGTGGAAATGGAGGTGGTTTTTAACGGATGTTGGGTGTTTCGAGATGCAAAATGCAGCATCTTATGTCGTTCACGAGGATCATAGGTCGAGTAGAGCGAGGGAGTTTCACCCTCACCCTCTCACAGAACCGTGCGTGAAAGTCTCCCCTCAAACGGCTCTTCACACTCAACGCTTTGTGCATAGACATAATCTATCACAAATGGTTTTGCTTCTTTCATCATATCCTCCTCTTTGTTTAAGAGTTGTATAATTCCAGTAGCATGAGTGTGTCACCCCCTTCGCTCCATGTCCATTACAGACACTTCAACGCTACTACGGGGCAATCCGTCACAGAAGCGGACTTCGGTACGTTTCTGCCTTGTTCGTCACTTTCGGCATTTCCCTTGGCATTCCGACTTCTGCTTCCCACGTTCCACCAACGAGCCTGTATCACTGTCCTGCCACCTCTATGCCGCATGCCACAATGCCATAGACAGGTTATAGCATTGCTTGTCGCCAGAACTGTCCGACACTGACTTTTGACATGACTTGAAAACAGGATTAACTACACCTCATCGAATGGTTTTCTTCATGCACCTTTTCTCGCCATGGCAATGACTGAGCAAGCTCATCATTGCTCATCTGGCTTAACGAAAACGTTCACTTGCGTTCAGCTCAGTAATACGTACCTCTCTGCAACGCTCACCACCGCAGCGTTTCCGACTGCAGCAGCTTGCAGAGGGTTTGATGCCAGTGCCTGCACACCGACACCGAGAGACCTTCTCTCATCTCATTGGCAGTTACGGCTACATCTTATATGGAAGGTAGCCAACCCTTTATATATAGATGTGCGCCTCGTGGCACACGGACGGGTACATTGGTTCACTCTTTAGGGGCGATGGACCTGTCCCTATGATTCTAAAGTCTTTCTTCACAAAATACTTCGGTTTTGCCAATGATAAGTTTAACGACTGAAATGTTGAGGGTCAATGTACCTGTCCCTCTGACCCTCTAAACGAATCTCACAATACAGGGTTTACTGATGGCTTACGATTTATTACTTTTGGTGAGTTAGAAGGACCGTCAAATATCCAATTGTCTTGCAATCAAACGGGCAGAAGAACACACTAACCCAAAGGTATGTATGTGGGTTTTTGAACCACCGCCAAATAAAACCTTGAAATAATGTCAATTTCACCATTATTTTCTCTTTTAAATTCATTTTTTTTTGGTTGCGACATCTTTTGACGCAAAGAATCATTATCTTTGCAACCAAAATTGATAAAGATATGAGCAAACAGGTAGAACAGATGCGTAGGATGCTGCTTATCCTAAATAACATAAAGCAACGGCAACGGATATCCAAACAGGAGCTTCTGAGCCGTGTTAACGACCGCCTATATTGGATATATGGATATAAGGAGATTGGTGTAAGGACATTGGAACGCGACCTTGAAGATATCGAGTCAATGTTCTGTGTGAATATTTCATACGACCGAAGCAACAATTATTATATAATTGACAGACAAAGTCGTGATTATGATACGAAAATGGCAGAGTTGTTGATGAATTTTGACCTTCTAAACTCATTGGGGAGCGAAAACAACCTGTCGTCTTTTGTTGTGGCAGAGCACCATCGTCCACAACATTCTGAGTGGCTTCCGTCCCTGATTTCCGCCATTAAGAATACACATCCTGTGACGTTCACATACATAGATTACAGACGAGACAATAGCACATTTCCGCATAGAGTAGAACCTCATTATCTCAAAGAATCTAATCAGCGATGGTATTTGTTGGGCTATGAGGGTGGAATATTGAAGAACTTTGGCGTTGACCGTATTCGCAATTTGGAAATACTGAGCGACGAGACCTTCAAAAGAAGTATGAACATTGATGTCGAAGAACTGTTTAAGGATTGCTATGGTATATGGAATGACCCGAGGATGCCGATTGAGGATATTGTGCTTCGCTTTTCACCTCTTGACGGTCGTTTCATCAAATCGTTGCCTATCCATCATTCGCAAAACATCATTGTGGATGACGAAAAGGAATTCCGCATTTCCTTGCGTCTTCGCATAACAAATGATTTCGTGATGGAACTCCTTTCGCGCAGCAAATCTTTGGAAGTGCTGGAACCGCAACACCTTAGAGATGAAATCAGGGAGATATATGAGAATGCAATTAAAAGAAATTCATAACAAAATAAATTAAATTATGGAAATTGTTGAAAAGTTAAAGGACGAAGGCTTCAAGGGCTTCGTAACAGTGGAGGAATTAATGCGCAATCCTAAATTACCAGAAGATGAAAAAGGGGTGTATGTTTTATTGTACACAACTGGTACTTACCCTATTTTTTTGCAAGTGGGAACTGGTGGATTCTTCAAAGAACAAGATCCCAATGTGTCGATTGAAGAACTCGAAACAAACTGGATTGACGGCGAGCAGGTAATATACATAGGTAAAGCTACAAGCCTTAGGAAAAGACTTTCTCAATACATGAAATTTGGCAGTGGGAAAAAGGTAGGACATAAGGGTGGACGATTTATTTGGCAATTAAAAGACTCTGCAAATCTCGTTGTTTGTTGGAAAAGAACAGAGGAGGAACCAAGGCATGTTGAGAAAAAAATGATAGCAGAGTTTAAGTTGTCGCATCAAGGTAGAAGACCTTTTGCAAATTTAAAAGACTAATTATCGTTTGGTAAAGGAGAAAACTATATGGAATTATTTGACGTACAGATAACGACAGACCTTGGAGAGACTATTGTCCTCCAAGTGTCTGCATCTTCGCCACAATCTGCCGAGATGACAGCTATTAGCATGGTGGAATGTGGAGATGCCGGAACAATAAGCCAAAATGTAGTTGACTGTTTCGCATTGTAATAATGTTTACTTGAGTTTTGCAGGCTTCAACTTGTTTGATTTTGAACACTCGTACATACTAACTGCGCTCCGCACCGTGATGAAGATACATGAAATATAGGGCGAGGTGCTTGAAGACAAGTGAGGGAGGGCCATGCTACAATACAGTCGAGAAATGGATCTACTGTCCCTCTGACCCTATTTGGCTTAACGAAAACGTTCACTTGCGTTCAGCTCAGTAATACGTACCTCTCTGCAACGCTCACCACTGCAACGTTTCCGACTGCAGCAGCTTGCAGAGGGTTTGATGCCAGTGCCTGCACACCGACACCGAGAGACCTTCTCTCATCTCATTGGCAGTTACGGCTACATCTTATATGGAAGGTAGCCAACCCTTTATATATAGCTGTGCGCCTCGTGGCACACGGACAGGTCAGTGTCCTGCGGAAAAGCCTCGTTTCGCTCGTAGCCTGAGAAAAATGGGTAGGACACTGACCCTATGACCTATGACCCGATCAAAACCAAAGCGTACAAAAACGCCTTTTACCATATGTATGTCTGCCCAACCTCTGCCCATCGGGGCTTCCGGTATGAGTATAGACGTTATAAAGATAATACTTTTACCTTGAAAACCACTTTGTTTGGCTGGCAAAGTATGATTTCAAGGTTTGATTTAACATTATCAAACATAAATATGTCAAAGAATTCCACTTTTGTGTGATTTTTCTTTCTAAAAAGTTTGTATTATCAATGATTATTCGTATCTTTGCAGCACGAGAACCCGCCAAGCCTCTCAACGATGCTCAAATGTGCGGGTCATTTTTGTTTTTATAGGTATATGGCAACAAAAATTCCGTTCATAAAAACATACTCCACACCCCAAGAGTTAGTACAACTACTCAAAACAAGAGGTATGGAGATAACCGATGAAGAAAAGGCTCAGCATTATCTTTCCCACATCGGTTACTATCGTTTGTCTGCCTATATGTACCCATTGCATTCCATTCCCAAGGAGCAACATCTATTCAAGCGAGGAGTATCTTTCGGTAAGGTTATGATGTTGTATCGCTTTGACAAGAAGCTACGCCTACTTTTATTCAATGAAATTGAAAAGATAGAGGTCGCAGTGCGTTGTGCAATCGTGAACTTTGGAACGGAAATGACAGGCAACCCTTTTTGGATGACTGATGCCAACAATTTCTCAAATCCGTCCAAGTTCAATCGCTCTATACATCTTATAGAAGATGAACTGAACCATACAAAAGAGGATTTCATCAACCATTTCAAAGAGACATATACCAATCAGTACCCACCTTCATGGATGCTGACAGAGATATTGCCATTTGGTGTAATCACCAATGTTTATTCTAACATCAAGAATAAGAAGATAAAGAAGCGTATTGCACAGTCATTTGGCTTGCAAGTTGCACCTTTTGAATCTTGGCTTACCATTATCACTGTAACAAGAAACTCATGTTGTCATCATGCACGTGTATGGAATAGGGTATTCTCTATTCGTGCTACCATGCCAATTAGAATGTCACGTCCTTGGATTACCTTGCCGACAGATCCATTGAAAGTGTACTTTGATATGTGCATCATCAAGTACTTTCTTGACATCATATCTCCAAATAACGATATGCTTGATAAGATGAACAGACTTTTTGCTACGTTTCCAGAAGTAGATAAGGCTGCCCTTGGTTTTCCTTCTGGTTGGGATAACGAACCACTGTGGCAATAAAAGGCATATGGAGTGACTACTAACCACCTTACATCACCCAAATTTTTTGTAATTTCGGTGTGACAGAAGGTTAAAAACGTTAAATCTTCTATTTTTCGTATCTAAACAGAATCCACATCGCCACTTTTCTACCGTTTAGAGTGTATAATACTGATAATCAGCCAATAATAGATACTTTATCTGAAGAAGGCACAGGACGAGATTGGAAAAAAATGATATCATTTTTTTAGATTGATTTAGAACCATTAAGGCGCCGCCTTCCTGCTGGCGAAAGCTGGTTGGATGGGAGTGCTGCATATCCAATTCGAAAGTAGAGTCTAGAAGTTGTTTGAATCCGTGATATCCTGATTAGAATTGCTTCCATATTATTATGTTACTGAAGTTTCGCAAATGAATAAATATCAACTTGCGAAACTTTAGTTACTACTTATCATGGTGGTATATTACCACCTTTACCGGTGGTAAAGTATCAGATAAAATTCGTCTTAGATTTGCCTTTATCCTTTCAGCTGCTGTAACTGGCTCTCCGACAATCCTGTTATTTCCATCACCGTGGCAGCATCCATACCATTTGCCAGCATCTTTCTGGCAATCTCAAGGCTTCGCTTGTTCATGCCCTTCTCCATGCCTTTTTTCATGCCTTCAGCCAGACCCTTCTCCATTCCTTCAGCCAGGCCCTCTTCTTTACCTTCTCGCTTGGCGGTATCAATCGAATTCTTGATATCACGATATGCCATCTTGCTGGCTTCATACTCCCGCTGCTCCTGCGGAGTGAATTTTGCAATCTCGGCTTCTTCGAATAGGCGGTCGAAGACCTTGTCGCATAACGCCTTAGGGCGCTGAGTAAGCTTATAGAGATTCTTTAGGGCATAGAGCCATTTGTCGTAGAGCGTTTCCAACTCGTCCAGCGATTTGTTGAACTTGGCGATTTCCACGTAGATAAATTCCAGCTTATCGTAGAATATCTTGTGCGTGGCAGTATCGCACAACTGCACACGATGGCGGATTTCTTCCTTGTTGAAGGCTTCCTCGTTCATATTGAAGTTGAGCAGGGCAATGGTGTAGATATGGTTGAGTTTGAAATCCCATTCATTACCCTTG
>NZ_JBNPLT010000032.1:0-34136 GCF_050313615.1 Prevotella sp. SGI.167
GCTGCTACAAATAACTCTATCTTTTATCATAAAACATGTCTTTATAACTCTATATTTTATCACAAAACACCCTGTTATAACTCTATCTTTTATCATAAAACACCCCTTTATAACTCTATCTTTTAGCAAAGTTAACATAAAATAATTGCTTATCTCGTTAATAATCAGTATTTTTGCAGCTGTATAATCATAAAGACGCAAAGATATGGAAAAATACTTGCCAAGAAGCATCGACCAGGCTTTGCTGGAATGGAAGGATAATCCTCGAAGAAAACCTCTTTTGGTGAGGGGCGCCCGACAGGTAGGCAAGTCGAGCACCATTCGGCATTTGGGCAAGAGCTTCAAATATTTTTTGGAAGTTAATGTGGAAAGAAATCCTGAGGTGATGGAATTCTTTAAGGGCTGTCGTGACGTGAAGAGCATAGCTGCTAAGCTATCCGACTTCTTTAATGTGCCGGTTGTTCCGGGCGAAACCCTTCTTTTTCTCGATGAGATACAGAAGAGCGAAGATGTCGTTCACAGCCTTTGGTTCTTTAAGGAAGATTATCCTGAACTTCATGTCATTGCAGCAGGTTCGCTCCTGGAGTTTGCACTGAAGGATTTGTCTTCATTTGGAGTGGGCAGAGTAAGTTCACTGTTTGTCTATCCGATGTCTTTTGATGAATTCCTGACGGCAACGGGGCAAGAGGGGCTTCTTAGAACCAAGCGAAATAGCAGTCCTACGAATCCGCTGCCCAAGGCATTCTATAACAGATTGGTGGAGGCTTTTCGAAGTTATATGCTGGTTGGCGGAATGCCAGAAGCCGTGGCAACCTACACGGAGACAGGGTCTTATCGCTATAGCAGTGATATTGTAAATGAAATCATCCAGGGGTATCAGGACGATTTTGCCAAGTACGGAGCCAAGGCAAATCCTCTGCTTTTGCGCCAAACTCTCATAAGCGTAGCGCATCAGGCAGGAGCCAAGTTTGTTTACAGTAGGGTAGAAGGACAATATCGTTCGGCAGAAGTAAAGGTGGCTTTGGAGATGCTGAAGGATGCCGGACTAATCATCCCGACCTATCATACGGATGCCAATGGGGTGCCGCTTGGGGCTGAAATCAACGAGCGGGTTGTGAAATATCTTATCCATGATACAGGCGTGCTGCTTGGAATCCTGGGAATAGATGACGACATCGACGACAGCATCAAGGAGATGATGGTGGCAGATTCCATCGATCTTGTTGACAAGGGGCATGTGGCAGAGATGATGGCGGGCTTGGAACTTATCAAATATTCTTCTCCGCAGAAGCGGCATCAGTTGTACTATTGGCAAAACATGAACAAAGGTACTTGTGCCGAGGTGGATTATGTGATAGCTCGCAGTGGCAGCATTGTTCCGATAGAAGTAAAATCGGGTGTGAAGGGGTCCATGAGCAGCATGTATTCGCTGATGCGCAATCCGCAGAAGCATATAGAAATGGGCATCCGCTGTTCTCTCGAAAACTTTGGTACATTCGAGAGTCCCGATGGCAAGAAGATAGACATCATTCCTCTTTATGCTATCTCCAATTTGTTTGCGGAGAAGTAGATGGGGGATATAAAGAAATATCAAAAAAACTAAGAATATGGCTAGAGCAACAGGTTCAATCAATTATTTGGAGCATCGCACGCCCTTGAAGGACGAAAGCGGTAAGTATCAGATACATCCGATGTTCGTAAAACGGGATATCGTTGACCGGGAGAAGATGGAGAAGCGTGTTCGCGATCATTGTGCGATGAACGTTTCGTCCTTTATCTCCGCATTGGAAACGCTGGAGGATGAAACGCTTTACGCCTTGGCTGAGGGCAACGAGGTGAGGATAGGCGATATGTTTATCGTCAAGCCTAAGCTGGGGATGGTGAAGCATAAGGACAAGAATGGAATCGAATGGAAAAGGACCTATCATGAGGGTGATCTGATTCCAGCCAATGAGGTGGATATCTGCGGCTTGGAAATTCAGCCCACGAAGGAGTTCCTGGAAAGGCTGAAACGCCACTCTAATGGCTGCAGTCGACAGTATTGGAGTGTGAAATCTACTCCAAAAGAGGCGGATAAGGAGTTTGCTGATATTGTAGAGATTTGTCAGCAGCAGGGTTATATTACGGTGAAGGATATGATTCGTGAATTCGGTGTCACCCGCTATCATGCCAATAAGGTGTTGAATGATCTCTGTGAGGAACCGGCTGCCAGAATGTATGCTACCAAGGAAGGTCCTGTTACGCTCTATCGTTTGTGGAAGAAGGAATGATGATAGGAAGTTGAAGTAAACGGCTTTTGGGGTTCAAGTAAGTATCCTTTTGGGTTGAAGTAAGTATCTTCTCGGGTGCAATCAAGTATCTTCCCAACTGTTGCCACTAGGCTCGGCAGCTCTGCTGAGCCTAGTCAGCAAGTCTGCTGACTGCAGTCAGCACCTCTGTCGAGCTTAGTGGCAACCCCTTGTTATCGTACAACTATAACCCCTTTAGTTGTACGGTTATAACCTGTTTAGTCGTACGACTATACACCCTATAGTTGTACAATCGTAGCTTTATAGTCGTACAACTATACACCTTTTAGTTGTACGACCATAATATGATGATACTTCCATGATACATTGATGATACTTCTTGCTGCATTTTTTCAAGAAGTGTCATTGATGTTAAGTTATTAATTATCAGAAAGATAACTGGTATTTTGAAGACAAAAGTGAGACTGTGAGACTTTTTTCGCAGTACATATATATATAGATAGATAAAGAAGTAGAAAGAGTTTTCATCAAGGTAAAAGTTTATATTTAGGTTTAAATTGCAGTTTTATTATCTCAAAAGATAAGTAGGAATTTAGGTTCGGTTTATGAAAAGTGAAGCCTGCCGGCATCACTGCCGGCAGGCTTCTGCGTTTTTAGGGTAGGATAGGATGTATGATATAGAATGTCTTGCTTGTATCCGTAGAAATCATGCACATTGCAAGTACACAGGGGTAGTTACTGCTTCCTCAAACTATACTTGCCGTGCTTGTCGAACACGAGCCAATAGAGCACAGGCAGGATGGTGGCGATGAGTACCATCGAGATAAGCGTACCGAAGAAGATAACGGCTCCCATTGGCGACCACAGCGTATTGTTCTCTACCATCATAGGCAGTACGCCTACCGAGGCGGCTGCCGATGTAAGGAAGATAGGGCGCATGCGGCGCTCGCCAGCCTGGAAGGCGGCTTCCTTTACTGATAACCCCTTGTCGCGGCGCAGTTCCTCGGCATAGTCGAGCATGATGATGCCGTTTCTTACCAGGATACCCATCAGGCTCACAATGCCCAATATGCAGGTAAGACTCACGTCGAAACCCGTAACCAGAAGGCCTATCGCTGCACCGAAGATGCAGAGCGACATGGACGAGAGATTCACCAGTGCCAGACTGATGCGCTTGAAATGGAAGAGCAGGATGAAGAAGATGATTAAGGCTGCTATCATCACGCCCGATGTAACCTGAGGAAGGGTTTCGGCATCCTTTTCTGCCATACCGCCAATCTCCCAATCAAGACTGGAATCTAGCGGGAGTTTGGATACTTCCTGCTTCAGTTCGTTGGCCAATTGGTTGGCATTGAATCCCCTTAAAGGTTCACCTATGATAGAGATGGTACGCACGCCGTTTCTGCGTATGATGCTGCCGTCGTGCCAGTCGGGCGAAATCTTAGCCAACTGGCGGAGTGGAACGCTCGATGTTCCTCCCATCACGGGGATGTATTCATTGGCAAGGTCGCTGTCGTTTTCCGATTTCAGAACCATCTTCACCGGATAGTCGCCTTCCCAAAGGGTGGCCATCGGGATGCCATCGCCATAATGAATGGCAAGGTCGGCAGAGAGTATGGTCTTATTCACACCCAGCCGGTTGGCCTCGGTAGCATCTGGAGTTACCCTGATGCCAGGCAGGGGCTCTTCGTAGTTGGTACGAATCAGGTTGATGCCTTCTATCTTGTGCATGCAGGCTTCTATCTTCCTGGCGGCAGCCTTCAGGTCGCCCATGCTGTCGCCGCTCACTCTTACTTCGATAGGGTAGGTGGCGTTGTTGTAATCCATCTGCTTGAAGCGGATGTAGCAGTCGGGAAAATAGTTGGAGTATCGGTCGGCATATCGGTCGAGTACCTCTTCTGTGGCATCGTTATCTACCGTATTCACGATAAACTGTGCAAAGTTCTCACCGCCAATCTGTGGCGCATAGGTGGTGTGGAAACGGGGTGAACCCTGACCAACAAACGTGGTTACGGCTGTTACCTGCGGGTCGCGCTGCAGAATGTGGGCCATAGAATCTGCCACCTGTGCGGTTCTTGCTGCGGTGGTTCCGCTAGGCAGATAGAACTCTACGGCAAACTGGTTTCTCTCGGCGATAGGCATCATTCTCTGCGGAAGATGTACGAAGATGATGGCTCCGGTGCTCACCAGCATGATGCCCACAGCGAGGGTGGTGCGTGGAAAGGCGAAACAGCGTTTCAGCAACCAGGTATACCCCATCTGCAGATAGTCGAGCGGCTTTTTGCGGGCGTTGGGCTTGTGCTGGCTGCTGATGCCCTGGTGAATCACCACATACTGTAAATAAGGTGTGAGCAGCAGCGAAACCATGAGCGAGATGCTCAGGATGATGAACATAGCCCAGGGGAATGATTTTACGAAATCGCCCATGTCGCCATGCATGGTAAAGAGGAATGGGAAGAAGGTGAGCGAGATGCTGAGCGTGGCAGAAAGCACCGACATGAAGAATTCTCTAGGAGCGGCGATGGCTGCATGCCAGCGCGACATGCCATGGCCCAGCTTCTCCATGTAGTTGTCGATGATAACCACGGAATCATCCACCACCATACCCAGTGTTACGATGAGGGCAGCCAGTGTAACGGTGTTCAGCTCCATGCCGAAAAGATAGAATATGCCCACCGACGAGAAGATGGTGATAGGGATGCTGAGGGCTGATACCTCTGCCACGCGGCGCGGCATGAGCAGGATGACCACGATGATGACGGAGATGACCGATATGAGCAGCTCGCGCAGGAAGTTTAGCACCGATTCGCTTACCACCTTGCTCTGGTCGGTAATGGTATTGATATGTACATCGCCTGGCAGGGACTGTTCAAAATCATCCATCATCTTGTGTACGTCTCTTCCCATCTTCACGATGTCGTTTCCCGGTCGCATTTCAATGGATAGGAGCACGCATTTGTTGCCGTTGCTCTTGATGTATTTATTCAGTTTCGGATATTCTCTTTTAATCTGTGCGATGTCCTTCAGGCGCACGATGTTGCCCCTGGGGTCGGAATATACGATTTGTTCTGCCACATCCCGCTCGTTGTTGTAGGAGTCGGTGATGTGGATGGGCAGGTTGAGGTTGCCCATCTCCAGGTTTCCGCTCACGGTGGTGAAGCCCTGCAGGGCAAGGTCGTTCAGAATCTTATAGGGGCCGATGCCGTATTTGGCCAGTTTGTTCTGGTCCAGGCAGATGCTTATCTGTTCGTTTTCAAGTCCGTAGGTTCGCAGGTTCGAGATGGCATCAATGCGGCGCAGTCTGTCCTTCAGCTGGTCTATGTATGTATTCAGTTCCCTATAGGTTTTCTGCTTGCTTTCCATCGTGATGAGCAGGGCAGAGGTATCGGCGATGTCATCCACAGCCTGCAGGGCAAGGACACCCGTAGGAAGGGAGCTCTTGAAGGCCTGCAGGCCATGCTTGAACTTGCTCCAGAAGGCATCCCGGTCCTCCACGTCGTCGTTGAGTTCCAGGAACACGATCAGCATGCCGTCCTTACTCTGGGTATAGGTCTTTTTCTTGTTCACCTCCTTGTATCCGAAGATGAAGTTCTCCAGCGGTTTAGCCACCCGTTCTTCCACCTCTCCGGATGTAGCGCCCGGATATACGGCTACGCAGGCACCCTGCCTGATGGTGAATTGCGGCATCTCCTGCTTGGGCATGATACAGATGCCGAGTATGCCTAGAAATAAGAGCATGCCCATCAGAAGCATCACGATGTTGTGGTTGCACATCGCCGACTCGATGAACGAGCGCTTGATGATGCGGTTGGGCTTCCTGGTGATGCGTGCCTTGATGTGGTCGCGAAGGGCGGTGTCTCTCTCCGGCTTTTTGGAATCCTCCGGTTTGTTTGTCTCTAGCCTTGTCTCTTGGCTTGTCTTTTGCCTTGTCTCTTGATTCATATCTTTTCCCTCCACTTTTTTTATCGGTTATCGCTTTTTGCTGTATCTACATTCATTCCTTCAGAAACTTTCTGCTGGCCATTGATGATAACCTGGTCGCCAGCCTTCAGTCCCGAAAGGATGACGATGCCGTCGCCTTCGAAATCGCCGGTAGTTACGGGTTGCTGATGTGCCTTTCCGTTTACCACGGTCCATACGAATCGGGAGTTATCTATATCCAGTTCAATGCTTTGTGGTGGAACGGTGATGTGGGATGGGGTAGCAGCGCTACCCTGCACCTGGGCGTTGCATACCATGCCTGGGAGCAGACGGCCCTGCGGATTGGTGATGCCCACCTTGACATCGTAGGTATGCGAGATGGGGTTGGCATCGATGCCTTTTTCTGAAATCGTTCCCCGGAAAATGGCACCCGAAAGAGCGGCTACCGTCAGTTTCACCTTGTCGCCCACGTGCAGATGAGATATTTCAGCTTCGGGTACGGATACCTTGGCGTTGACTTGTGCCACATTGGCGAGTTTCAGCACAGGCTGTCCGGGGAGCACGTAGGTTCCCAAGTCCACGTTCTTGGCAGCGATGACGCCTGCAAAAGGAGCTGTGAGGGTAGAGTGGGAGAGTTGCTGGCGGGCGATGCTTTCAGCCGCCTTTGCCTGTTCCAGTTTGCTTTCTATCTCCACCCATTTCATATCCGAGATGGTTCCCGACTGGTGCAGGGGCAGGAATCTTCTGTAGGCATCCTGCGCCTGTTTCAGGGTGGTGAGTGTTGCCCGGTGAGCCTCCTTCACGGTGGTAGGGTTGATGGTGGCGAGCAGCTGTCCCTTGCTCACTCTATCTCCTTCTTCCACCCGTATGGAAGTGATGTTTCCGGCTATCTCGAAACTGAGTGTAGATCCCATCTTTTCCTCGATGGTTCCCACATAGTCTTTCGTTCCCCCCAGGTTTGTATTCCCCACGGAGATAGTCTCAACTTTCACGTTTTTCTTCTCTAGCTTGCTGGATTTTTCGGTGCATCCCGCCAGCATCATACAGCTGATAATGAATGCGACAAGCCATCCCGTTATAACATATTTCTGTTTCATATTGATTACATTTTGTTGTTTTTTGAAAAGATAATGCAAAGGTATGAATTTTAGCTGAATGCATAGGAAAAATAGAATTAAAAAAGATAAAAAAACAGTTCTTCTTCTACTACTACGATTTCCACGCTGTTCATAGTTTCAATCACGTTTTCCATGGAAACTACGTCTCTGATGCATCCAACCGAACAATCTACACCTTAGACCGAGGGTTGGGTCGATTACAGAAGACAATGTGGAGTCAAATTGCTCCATGACCCGAAAAAATCCTCCAAAAGGAGTGAGTTTCTCAGATTTAATTTGTATCTTTGCCATGTTATGTCAGAGTTTTGCTTGTTTTCTTTTCGCAACACTAAGATAAGTGAAAATTCTCACATGACAAAATCCTGAGCAACTTTTTGTTGTTCTGGGGCTTAAAAGGTTTGATTTATAATAGTGTTGTGGAATTAAGGTTATGACAATATTATGACATCGTTATTCATATTGCAACTTGTATGTTGCGTCATTACAGCCATGCTGGCATTGCAATTAGCCATGGCAAGTTTGCAGGTGAGATGGAAGGTGTGGCGCTACGAAATATCAAGATGGCTTCTCGTTGCATCCATGCTATTCTTCTCCGTCCACTACCTCTTACAGATGGTTCATGGATTCCGTGCACAAGGTACCGATGTGGGCGCAGCATTCAACATACTGTTCTATACCCCAGTGGCATTTGCCATCACTCTCTCCATCATCAACATAGAGAGCACAGGCAGCAAAGTGCGCCGTTATTGTTTACGTAGTATAATGGCATACATACTCATCGCCCTAGTTTTCATCATTGGCATATTCAAAAGTCATAGTTTACACATTGGCAATATGCTCTATGTGATGCTCGGTCTTTTTGTGGCTAGCATGGCATATTTTATCTTTATCATTCGCAAAGAAACAAATACCCGAAGGCAGAAGCTCATGGAAAATTTCGGAAGTGACTTGATTTCATACGTGCGCTATTCGCAAGCCAGCATCATTTTGCTATACCTTACTGCTGGACTTCTGCCTGTAGCAATCCTCTTCAATACCTTATTATATATAATAGGTCCCTTGATGTTACTCTCTGTCATCTTTTTCGTCCACACTTTCATTGCTATGGGCTATTACATCACACCCAAAGAAGTCATTCATGAGGAAAATGACGCAGAGGCAAAAGTCACGGAAGCAGAAGATATAAAAGACGGCAAGAATACTTATGGTACAAATATCTTGACAGCAAATAGAAAGATAGAAATAGAATTAGCCCTCAAGAAATGGTGTGAAGAGGGATTTTATAAGGACTATGAAGTTAGCATCTATTCGTTAGCTACCAAGTTGGGATACAAGAAAATCGAACTGACAGAATACTTCAACCAGTCAGAATATACCAATTTTAGAACCTGGCTTAGCGACATTCGCTTTAATGAGGCAGTTCGCATGATGAAAGCCAACCCCGAATATAGCATTGACGCTATTTCCACAGAGTGCGGTTTCTCATCCCACACATGGATTTATCGTATATTCAAACAGAAAACGGGCATGTCACCTAGCCAATGGCGCAAACAGTTTGTCTCCATCTAAGTGTGTATTTTTGTAATTATACATTAAATACTGTTTAAAAAGTAGTAGTTTTCCTAGGAAAGCTACTACTTTTTTTGTGGAAAAGCTACAACTACTATGGAAAAGCTACTATCACTTTCAAAATAAAAAAGCTATTTTTGTACTCGAATCAATAACATAACAGATAATGAAAATGACAGGAACAGAACCAACCATTTCAATTTCAGATGGAAATCTCATCATGATTGTTGTAGTGATCGTGGCTGTGATTATCATAGTGTTCATCCTTGTGATGATACGCGACTACCGTCTCTATCTGGGAAATCATTGGAATAAGAAATTCAGTTTCGCAGATTTCGTCAAGCAAGAACAGTTTTATATTTATATACTGTTGTTCTTCCTTCTTTTGGTAGGTTCGGAATTGTTGTTACAAAACGAGTATTCATTTTAAAACAATAAATAATTATGAAAAAAACGTATCTATTATTATTCATCCTCGCAATAGGAGCGGCGATGTTAACTGCTTGTACTGATGATGACAACAATGGGGGAAACGGAAATCCCAACATTCCTCTGGCAGAACTATCCAAGCCAAAGGCAAACCCTTGGCTGGCACAAGAGGAATACAGCATCACCCATTTCAATTCGGCTCAGACCGATGCTTTCACTGCAAAAGTGAAGGACGGCACGTTCTATGCCGACCTGACGAAATGCAAGGCAACAAGCAGCGGTCCTGTGAACCTCATGACGCTCGCATCCACTTCCCCAAAATACATGTGGGGAATGAGCAGCGACAGAGTATCTATCATAGACGTATCCAACGGCAACTTTGAAAGACTCGCAGAAGCTGGTTTGCCTGGAATAACAATGAAGAATCAAGAACAGCTCAATATCTTGACATCCAGCTACTCGTCTTACTCAGAACTTGCAACAGCCGTAACCGGAGTGCTAGGTGCTGCTCCACAGATGTCTATAGCCAATGGAAACTATGTGTTGTGCGACAAGGACAACTATGTATATACCAATGCTGGACACATCATGGCAAGGTACAGGCTGAAGAACCCAAATAATCCAAAGGAAGGCATAGAGCTAGACAGTCAGATTAAGCTCACACCGTATATCAACAACTCTTACACTCTGGTGGGAGCTACCATGACATACGATGGACATTTGCTCGTGGCGGCACAGAATGCTCTTGTTGTACTCAACCGTGAGTTGACCACGGTAGAAGATACCTACCCACTGGCAAGCACCCAGATATTGACGAACTCAATAGCAGTGGATGAGAACGGCGGGGTATATGTGGCAAGCAACGCCAAGGAGGCCAACGGCAAGGGACTCATGCAAAAGCTGATATGCAAGAATGGAAAGTTCTCTGACAGCGAAAGCGATGGAGCATGGAAAGCCGAGTATGACGGAGGTCCAATGGCACCATGTATCAAGCTCGGATATGGTACAGGAGCAACCCCTACACTAATGGGATTTGGCAACGACGAGGACAAACTCGTGGTGATAACAGACGGAGCAAAGAAAATGAAACTCGTAGCTTTCTGGCGTGACGCCATACCTGCCGATGCCAAGCCTGTAGATTCTGGCAACAAACGTTTGGCAGGAACGTTCGACATAACGTGCGGATTACCAACCTCTACCGAATGGGTACAGTCGGAGCAATCCGTAGTAACCGCAGGATACGACGCTTTCGTGGTGAACAACATCAGCCAGACAACGGAAAAGATAAACGACAAGATTATAGGCGTACTAGCAATCGGTCCTACCATAGAGACTCCTAGAGGTGTTGAATGCGTGAGCTGGAACACAAAGGAGAACAAGTGGGAGACTAAGTGGACACGTGCTGACGTCAGTTCACCAAGTATGATTCCTGCTGTAAGCACATCGTCTGAAATGGTATTCGTAAGTGGATGGAACGATGCCACAGGATGGGAAGTAACCGGACTCGACTGGCGCACCGGCACCACACGCCACCGCACAATCCTAGGCAAAGACAATCGGGCCAATGGAGCATATGCCATCATACAGTTCTTTGACAATGGTGACTTACTCTACAACTCGGTATCTGGACCGTTCAGAGTGGAAATCAAGTAAAACAGAGTGAGGACAAAAAGTGTATTAATTTTAAAAAACAGGAAGTATGAAAATCAAGCAAATTATCATGACCTCATTGCTAAGTTGTATCATGGCAATGACTTTCATCGCATGTTCCGATGATGACAGCAACAACGATATAAAAATCCCTACCTTGTCGCCTAAGGAGCAATGGGGCCCAACCCTGAAAGGCGATGGTGAGGTTCTCGGAGCATACCCGGACTTATATTCCAATTATTGGGAATACACCTATCAGGCAGACCAAAATAGTGACAAGATTTTATGTCTGAAAGGAGAATACCCTCATTGCAGATATTTCAGCATATCACTATACAATGATATGACAGGAGACGTTTTCGCAGGCATCGATGACCAGGACATCTCGGCAGATAACGGAAGCACGAATCCTTTCGTCGCAACCACTACGGGAAAGAACTATTTCACCCTCTATGTGGTGCCAAACGGAACGCCACAAAGCGTAATAGACAAACTTGGTTCAGAGAATGTGGTGAAAGTTGCAGAAGGTGTGAACAAAGTAGCCATTGCTCTCAGACATTACCTGGGAACTACTGCTGATGGAAGCCAAAAAGACGAATACGCAGGAGTAGAACTTCCAGCCATTACCGCACTCGACATGAACTTGCATGAGACCTTCGTGCCAGAACACGTTGCATCAAATGTCTATAAGGTAACATCGAAGGTGTTTACACAGAAATCCGACGAAAACAGGGAGATGCCATTCTTCCTTGCTCCAGTTGGCAGGTACTATCCAAACAACTCCACGTCATACCTTTATGGAAGAACGCATTTGCGCGAGGACTCTGTGCTCACATTCTCCTTCATACCGGCCACGGTGCCAACAAAGCCTGAGGAATACAGAAAAGCTGTGACACGTTACTGGTCTATCTGCATTGGCTCAGCAAGCGACACACGCTCATATATGTCTGTATATGATGCGAAGGCTCGCTATGCCGATGGCAAGAAAGCAACATTTGTGGTTTGCCTGAAAAAGAATCCTAAGCTATCAGCCATACAGAGCAAGGTGAACGAAATGAATGCCAACGGAGAGTATGTCAATCTCTTCATTTGGGACAGTGAGAAAAAGAACATAGACGGCAATCCTATCGGAGAGATTGTGGCTGTCATGTATAGGAACATTCTTCCAGACAGGGAATGGAAACACTCCATCGCAACCATGACACCTACAGCTTACAAGGATGATACTGGCGAGCCTATCGACCATGTGACCGATCCCGACAAGCAGCTTGCTCACAAAGCTCTTGGCGACTATGGACCACTTGGTGTAAAGGTAAGCAACGATGATTTCTTGCAGTAATCATGAAACGAAGGTATTCGTATTGAAATAGGTGTTTTTTGATATTGATATAGAGGAATCGGCACATATAATATGTATATATATGAGAACCGGCACAAAAAAGGGCTAGTCCCATTATCAGGACTAGCCCTCCGTTTTAATTATTTTCTAGGGTGCAATGAAATGTCATCCAAAAAGCTGCTTAGCACGTTATGAGTGATTACTTTACCTCAATGTGCTTAACATCGTCTTTCTTCTCCTCCTTGGCTACCTTAGGAATCTCAATCTTCAAGACACCATCGCTGACCTCAGCAGAAATCTTCTCGTGGTTGGCATCCTCAGGTAAAGCATAGCTCTGAGAGTAGCTGCTGTAAGAGAATTCACGACGCAGGTAATGCTCTTCCTTCTTTTCCTCCTTCTTCTCGTTCTTGTTCTCGATAGATACATTCAGATAACCATCCTTATCAATGTTCATCTTGACCATATCCTTCTTCAAGCCAGGAGCTGCAATCTCCATTTTGTAAGCTGTAGCATCCTCCTTCACGTTAACAGCAGGAGCTGTGGCGTTCATGTGTGGCATCAATTCAGTATCGAAGAAGTTGTCATTAAACCAACTATTCAACCAATTTGAAACACTATTATTTCTACGAGCTAACAACATAATGTAAAACCTCCGAATTTTATTTTTCTCGTCCTCTCTTCGCCTTCCGGCTCTGTCGGGATTTCTAATTGTTTATTAATTTATCCTTTTTCTTAATGAACGCTTCGGCTTTCGGGACTCAAGGATTTCGAGAAACCCTCAAATGCCATTGCTTAGGGTTCTTAACGTTCCCCTTGCCCTTTCGGCTTCCGCTTTCATCTTATGTATTAGCAAGTTATGTGCCAGGTGAATTTTTATATCAGGAGTGAACGGTTTTTGCCAGAACTGGCAATAAATGCTGCAAAAGTGGCATCAAAGTATAATTAATTTAATCATTTCTGCCAAAATGTTCCGTTTTCCCTCCTCAGTTGTTCCCGTCTGTTGCTTGAAGAACGAATGTATGTTAAACTTTTAATGAGAATACTTTTTCAAGTGGACTCTATCCTTTCAAGTCCTTATCCACCATGGCGCAGACACAGGAGTCTGACCATACATTCTCTGCCGTCTCTACCATGTCGATAATGGTATAGATTGGCAGGATGATACCCATGATGCCGATAGGAGCATTGATGCCGGACATCAGAGATAGGGTCAGAAAATAACATCCCATCGGCACTCCTGCATTACCCACGGCTGAGATAACTGAAATGAAGAGCCAGAGAATCATCGTAGTCCAAGGTAAAGGCATTCCTCCATTCTGCATCAGGAATAAGGAAGTTACGAGGATAAAGGCAGCGCAACCATTCATGTTGATGGTAGTACAGATAGGCAATACGAAGCGGGAAACCTGATTGGAAACTCCCAGCCTATCTTCTGCAGTCTGCATCGTTACCGGCAACGTAGCAGCAGAACTCTTTGTAAACAGAGCCATTAATACTGCCGGCATCATCTTGCCCAGTGTACGCACAGGATTCAAGCCTCTTGCCAAGAGGAAGAGCGGGAGAATGATGAAGAATTGAATGACATTACCTCCCAGGATAACAGCTACGTACTTTCCTAGAGAAGCCATCACGATACCCGCAGAGAACTGGGCTGAGAGTTGTGCTGCAAAGGCAACGATACCCAGAGGCAGAGCCCAGATTAATCCATGAATCAGCAAGAAAAGCAAATCCTGTAATCCAAACAATCCCTTCATCACGACTTCTTTCTTATCGCTTGATGGCATTTTGGTTAAAGCAATACCTGCAGCTGCAGCCAAAATCAGGATGGAGAGTACATTTCCTTCGGCAAACGGCTTGATGATGTTGTTGGGTATTACCCCAAGAATATGGTCATAATAGCTGGTTTCTCCCAGCTTTTGGGGAACATCTTCCATACCGCTCTGTACCAAGGCTGTAGGTAAATTGCCTGGAGAAACGATGTTGTAGAGCACCAGTCCCACTGCTGCAGCTGCTATCGTCGTGAGTAGGGTGTAGGTGATGGCGTGGCGGAATATCTTACCGGTATCTGCCTGGTTGCCCAAGGATGCCAGGGTTGTGATGACTGCCAAGGCTATGGTTGGTACTGCTAGAAGTTGGAATAAGCGGGTATAGACCGTGGCGATGAAATTCATCAGGCCATCCAGCCAGCTGATGCCGAACATACCTAAGACTGCGCCTACTATCAAAGCGCCAATCCATAGTGCCAACTGCCGGGTTTGCTTATTTTTCACTCCTTTTTGCTTACTGCTGCCAGCATTGCTATCCGGCTGTCTATTTCCCATATCATTTATTGTTTTTATCATGATTTTAAATTATTATTTTTTTAGACAAAAGTATTCTCCTTATTCCAGTCCCCACATATCATTCAGCATTCTGATTGCTGACTCCGAGCGGAAGACATGGTCGCGGAAGGTGATGATGCCTTCGGGAGCAAGGTGGTCTTCGAAGGAATTGACCAGGAAATCTGCTTCAAGCAGAATGCGGTGGTCGAGGCTGGTAACATCTTTATAAGTATGATGATGGGCAATGAGCCAGCAGATTCTTTCTGTCTGCGCGGCTGTGAATCCATCTACTTCTGACAGTACTTTTCTTGCCTCATCAGGACCCAGTTCTTCCTGATGCTTGCCATCGCAGTTGCCGTATCTGGCTTCTGAAACATGAATGCCTACATCGTGAAGAATGGCTGCTGCTTCGAGCACGAAGAGGTCTTCCTCGTTCATTCCCTCTGCTATCGCAATCATACGGGCAAAGTCGTGTACCTTCACGAAATGCTGGATGCGTGGCGCATCGCCACCATCGTATTTTATCATCGCCCTCATCAGACTGGCGAGTATCAATTCCTTGTTTGTCATTATCTTATGTCTTTAAACCAATATTTATATCTACTTGATGGGATGTTAATCGAAAAGCTTCTTCCAAATCCACAATACCGCTATGGCACCAATGACACAGAAGATGAAATTGGTAAGATAACCTTTGCCAAACAACTCAATGTTCAGCAGACTGCTGATGATGGCACCGGCATAACTGCCTACAATACCTATGAAGAGATTCATACAACATCCTTTTCCTTCACCGCTCATAATGCGGTTGGCAATATAGCCAATGAAAATACCAGTAAGGATTGGCCACGCTGTGAAATCTGCAATATGTTCTAACATACTCTCTTGATTTTATTTTATCCTATTTATCTGAGCTTTCTGATAACTCTTGCAGGATTTCCCACAGCCATGGAGTCATCAGGAATATCCTTGACCACTACGCTGCCGGCACCGATTACGCAGCGGTTGCCGATGGTTACTCCAGGGCAGACGATGACTCCTGCGCCCAGCCAGCAATCTTCGCCAATGGTGATGGGGAAGCCTGTTTCTACTGGCTTGCGGCGTTCCATATAGTCGATGGGGTGGTTAGGGGTTACCAGCTGGCAGCTCGGACCTATCAGGGTGCGTGCCCCGATGGTAATCAGGGCTTCATCGAGCATCGTGGCGCCATAGTTGATGAATACATTCTCACCCACCTTGATGCCGTGACCATGGTCGCAGTGAAAGGGTGGGCAGATGGTGGCTGAGGCAGGAATGCTTGGAATCAGTTCTTCGATGATGGTTCGATAGTCTTCATCAAACAGGGTTAGCGTCTGCAGGCGGCAGCAGAGACGGTTGGCGTGCTCTATGCTTTTCATGCCTTCCTTGTTGCTGAAATCATAGAGCTCGCTGTTTCTCATTTTTTCAAATTCTGTCATTTCTTTCTTATTGATATTCTACAGTTATTCCAAGTTGCTTTGCTTTGTGGCAAGCTTCTGCCATGTTGGCTGCCTGCATCTTCTTGATGATGTTCTGGCGATGCCTGTCTACCGTGTTCTTGCTGATGTTCAGGCGGATGCTTATGGCCTTGCTCGAAAGTCCCTGACTTACCAGGTTCATGATGGTTATCTCGCGTTCACTCAAGAGCTGTTTCTCATCGATGTCAATCAGGTGCTCTTCTCCTGTGAGTGAATTCTTCAGAATGGCCATCTTGCTGGTCTTTGCTGTAAGATTAAAGAGACAGATTGCATAGCAGACGCCCCGCTGCCCCTTTCCCTTGAAATAGAAGATGCGGTGACGTGTGGGGAGATATTTGCCATCCTTGTCAGCCATTCGCATGGTATTTTCCAAGTACCAGTAGAATGCCTTGTCAGAATGGGAGGCGCTCACAAACTGATAGTAAACCAACTCCTGGAGATTGCGTCTGCGCTGGTCATCAGGATGGATGCGATTCAGAATCTTCTCTTCCCAGATAGATTCTATCTTCTCATAACTGCCGGATGGTTCGAATCCCAGAAAGTCGCTCGTCATTCCATAATAGATATGGCTTTTGTTGGTACGGAGATTACTCAATACAGCGATGGAATTCTCGCATATGGCATAGGATTTAGCGATGAATCGCAGTTGCAGTTCTTCGTCTTCCTCCAGCTGGCCATCTCTCTGCTGGCGCAGCTTTTCATCCAGTTTATCATCAATATCTATCATAAAATCTCTGTTTATTTCTCGCTGTGAGTCTTGAGCCATTCCAGTCTGCGCTGGTCGGGAAGATGCTTTACCTGAAAATCAGAAAACTTAGCCTTGAAGCCTTCGCCATCTGGGCATGCTGTTGCAAGTCCCACTTGAACAGGGGTGTTGTCCTGCATCCAGCAGTTGCGCATCATGGTGTAGGTCTTGTCATCGAAAGAATAGAAAATTTCGATGGCATCCAGGCGGCGTACTGCCTTAATCCACACATAATCAACGGGCTTGTCGAGGGTTATTACACTCCAGTCGCTGGTGTGATGAGTCACAACGGTGCTCAGGTTGTATTTGCCATCCACGTATTCAATGCCCGCCTTGAGCCAATTCTCCTTATCAATGCGTATCATCATTCCTGCTTGGTCGAAGCGCACTTTGTATTCTCCCGAAATCTTCACCTTTGCCTCAAACTCACCGCCATAAGTGGCGTAGTAGAATGGTGCATCATCTACGGTGAAGCCATAGTGGGAGATTCGCCAGTAGTCACAATGACCAGGCACATCCATTGTTAATGTCTTGCCCTTTATTTCATAACTTACTGGTTCATTAAACCAATTCATCTTCTCCAAACTCTGTGCTGCCGATGTCATAGCCATTGCTGCAAACAGCGAAATAGTCAATAATTTCTTCATGTTATTTCGTTCTTTAATCTATTTAGTTTATTTGTTCTTTACTCTTTTTAACTGCAAAGTTAAAAGATTCATCTGATAATCAAAAATAACTAGTAGAAAAAATGTGCCGAATGGTTATTTATCAGCATGGGATTATGCCCTTATTGGATGTTTGAATGGATGTAATCCAGAATCTGCTCAGCATGAATCTTGGTCTTGATCTCCTTTGGAGTGAAAATCTTCTCAATGACGCCTTCTTCGTTGACGAGATAAGTGGTGCGGAGGATGCCGATGGTCTTTCTGCCGCAGGTTACCTTTTCGCCCCAGCAGCCGAGTTCCTGCAAAAGGGTGGTCTCTGTATCGGCAATAAGAGGGAACTGCAGGCCCTTGGCTTCTGCAAACTTCTTCTGCAGCGCCTGCTTGTCCTTGCTCACGCCGATAATCTCGTAACCGGCTGCTGCCAGTTCCTCCTTATGAGCCTGCAGAGAGCAGGCCTCGGCAGTGCATCCGCTGGTGTTAGCCTTCGGATAACTGTAGAGTACTATCTTGCGACCACGATAGTCGCTTGCCTTGATCTCACGTCCGTCCTGGTCAATGCCAAGAATCTCTGGTATTCTATCTCCTACATTCATAATTTTATATTCTATATTTATTTATATATGTCTTATTGAAATGCAAAGATAATAAAAATAATGCGAACCGATGTGATTCTTATGATTTTTAACACTATTGATGACAGAACTAACGGTTATCGGTGGAAGGAAAACGTAAAAGGCAAAAGCAATCAGGGTTTGAATGCTTTTGCCTTTTTGCGACTTGTTATATTACTTCTTGAATCCGAAAATCTTGTTGAAGATTTTCTTTACCACGTTTTCTTTCTTCTGTGGATTTACCACAGGCTCATACTTGCGTGAACCCTGCTTGTCGCCCTTTTTCTGAGCTGGGGCTGGTTTCTGCTGAGGAGCTGCCCCCGGTTTCTGTGGAGCTGCATTCTGCTTCTGCTGGTTGTTTGGATTCTGCTTCTTCTGAGCTACGCCTCTGCCACGACCGTTGCTTCCTGGGCGTACATTGTTTTCTGTACCAGGGCGCTGCTGAGGGTTTGCATTCTCAGCATTGTTACCGTTGTTGCCATTGTTACCATTGCGGCGTTTGTTGTTGCGACGCTTGTTGTTTGGATTGTCGTTGCTTCTTGTCTGTTCGCCTTCCTGGTTTTGTGGATATGGCTTGTTCTGCTGAGGCTTCTTGTTGCCCTGCTTCTGCTGTCCGTTCTGAGCGTCCTTCTTCTGCTGTCCGTTCTGACCGTTCTGCTGAGCCTCACCGTTCTGTCCCTTTCCTTCCTTAGGAGCTTTCTCCTGTCGGTTGTTAGGGTTGTTTGGCTTATGCTTATGAGCAGTCTGCTCGCGGTCTTTCTGGCGTCTGTTTTTAGCTTTGGTCTTTTCGCCGTTCTCATTTCCGCCACGTCCATTGCCCTTGCGTCCGTTTCCGCCCTTGCCTCCACGTCCGCCTTTCTTGCTAGGCTTGTTCAGCTTGATATATTCAGGCCCCTCGCCGCATCCCTCAGGAAGCGGCATCTTCTCTACCACCTTCTCCAGGAACTTCTCAATCTGCTGGAACCAGAACATGTCCTCTTCGTTGACGAAGGTGATGGCTCTACCGTCGCGGTTGGCACGTGCTGTACGACCGATGCGGTGAACGTAATCTTCGGTATCGTGAGGCACGTCATAATTGATAACCATCTCGATGTCGTCGATGTCGATACCACGAGCCACGATGTCGGTAGCCACGAGCACGTCATACTGACCGCTCTTGAACTTGAACATCACATCATCACGCTCAGCCTGCTCCAGGTCTGAGTGCATGGCGCCGCAGTTGATACCGGTCTGCTGGAGGGCAGCAGCCAGCTGCTTCACCTTCATCTTGCTGCCGCTGAATATGATGACACGCTTCATGTCGCCAGCCTTGAAGATATCCTTGATGATGGTCATCTTCTGGGTTTCGTAACATACGTAAGCCTCCTGCTTGATTTTCTCTGCAGGCTTGCTCACTGCGAGCTTGATCTCTACCGGATCCTTGAGCAGTGACTTTGCCAATTCCTCAATCTTCTCTGGCATGGTAGCCGAGAACATGATGGTCTGGCAAGTCTTAGGCAGCTTGGCAGCGATGGTATTGATATCCTCTGAGAAACCCATGTCGAGCATGCGGTCGGCCTCGTCGAGGATGAAGAAGCTTACCTTGCTGAGGTCTACGTTGCCCAGCGAGATGTGGGTGATGAGACGTCCTGGTGTAGCGATGACTACATCGGCACCCATGCGGAGACTCTTCAGCTCCTGATCGTAGCGGTTGCCGTCGTTTCCACCGTATACAGCCACGCTGCTCACGTCCTGCAGATAATAGCCGAAGCCCTGCATCGCCTGGTCAATCTGCTGTGCGAGCTCACGGGTAGGCGACATGATGACGCAGTTGATGGCATCCTTAGGATAGCCACCATCATCCAGCTTGCTCAATACCGGCAGCAGATAGGCTGCTGTCTTTCCGGTTCCGGTCTGGGCTACGCCGAGCACATCATGACCTTCCAATATCTCTGGTATACATTTTTCCTGTACTGGGGTGCATGTGTCGAATCGCATATCGTATAATGCGTCGAGCACGTTATCGTTTAAATCTAATTCGTCGAAATACATTTTCTTTCTTTTTTCAATGTTTATTATCTCGGTGCCTTGCGGTAGCAGAAGTATGCCACGAAGGCGTAAATGATGTTAGGCAACCATGCCGCCAGCATCGGCGGGAAGTTTGCCTGGATGGCGAAGGTGGCGCAGACGGTCTGCAGCATGATATAGCCGAAGCTCAAAGCCAGACCCAGTCCCAGAGCCTTACCCATGCCGCCCTTGCGCTTGCGTGAGGAGAGCGACACGCCGATGATGGTGAGGATGAATGAGGCGAAGGAGGAGGCGATGCGCTTATGATACTCCACCTTGTACTGTACCACATTGCCCGAACCGCGGTTGATCTGCTTGGAGATGTAATCCTTCAGCTCCGGACTGGTAAAGGTTTCCTGCTGTCCCTTGGAGTAGACCAGGTCGGTTGGCTCCATGGTGATGAGCGTATCTTTATTCATTCCGCTCGTAATCTTCTCTTTCATGCCATGCAGTCGGCGTACCTTCCAGTTGGTAAGTTTCCAGTGGTATTTGGAGTCGCTGATGGTATCATACTGTATTTCTGATGCCGTCAGGTGGCTCACCAGTTTCTTTTCCTGGAACTTGTCTAGACAGAATCCGTAGCCCCTCTTCAAGTTGTTGTCGTAATGCTGGATGTAGGCTATCACGCCTCGGTCCACCTGCAGCTGTACGTTTTCGGCAGAGGTATTCTTCTTCTTGTTCTTGTACATCGTCTCAAAGTTCTGTCGGATGACCGTGCCGTGCGGAATCACATAGGCAGAGAGCGTGTAGGAGAGTGCCGAGAGGAACATGCAGGTAATCATGTACGGGCGAAGCAGGCGCTTGAACGATACTCCCGATGCCAGCATGGCGATGATCTCGGAATTGCCTGCCAGCTTGGAGGTGAACATGATGACCGCTACGAACACGAACAGCGCACTGAAGAGGTTGGCGAAGTATGGCACGAAGTTGGCATAGTAATCGAAGATGATAGCTCGTGCCGGTGCATGATACTCGGTAAACTTCGACAGGTTGTCGTTGAAGTCGAACACGATGGCAATGGTGATGATGAGCGCTATCGAGAAGAAGTAGTAGCCTACGAACTTCTTGATGATATACCAGTCCAATCGTTTGATGTATCTCAGTGGGTTGAGATACTTGAGCACCTTGAGGAATCGCAGTTTATGCCCAATCCATCGCATGACCTTTCCCATCCAGCTCAGTTTTCTGCCCAGCCATCTGAGGGCAGCGGTGAGCCATCCGAATCTTCGAGCCATGGTTCTGCCGAACTTTAATCTTCTGCGATGTTTTCTGATGTATTTAAAATCTTTCATAAATCAGTATTTTCCGGGAGCAGGAGCCGTCGGGGGCTCCATGCTCCTGAGACTTCTTACTCCTAACTTCAGTAATTTAAATTCTTCTGCCGAGCTGGTCGATGACAGATTGCTTCCACTGTACGAAGTCGCCCTGCTCTATATGCTGGCGTGCATCGGTAACGAGTCGCAGATAGAACGAGAGGTTGTGGATGCTGGCTATTTGCATCGCCAGGAGTTCCTGTGCCTTGAAGAGGTGGTGCAGGTATGCCTTGCTGGTAATCTGGTCGATTTCGCATCCGTCCGGATCCACTGGGCTGAAGTCCATCTCCCATTTTTTGTTGCGCATGTTCATGGTGCCGTTGTAGGTGAAGAGCATCGCGTTTCTTCCGTTGCGGGTTGGCATCACGCAGTCGAACATGTCTACGCCTCGCTCGATGGCTTCCAGGATGTTCTGAGGGGTACCCACGCCCATCAGGTAACGTGGCTTGTCCTTTGGCAGGATTTCGTTCACCACTTCTATCATCTCATACATCACCTCGGTAGGCTCGCCTACAGCCAGACCTCCGATGGCGTTGCCGTCTGCTCCCTTGTCTGCGATAAACTTGGCTGCCTCGCGGCGGAGCTCCGGGAAGGTGCAGCCCTGTACGATAGGGAAGAGGCTCTGCTGGTAGCCGTAGAGCGGTTCGGTCTCGTTGAAGCGCTTCAGGCAGCGGTCCAGCCAGTGCTGGGTCAGTTCAAGACTCTTCTTGGCATACTGGAAGTCGCTCTGTCCCGGAGGGCATTCGTCGAAAGCCATCATGATGTCGGCACCGATGATGCGCTCCGTATCCATCACGTTTTCCGGTGTGAAGAAGTGCTTGCTTCCGTCGATGTGTGAGCGGAATTCGCAACCTTCCTCCTTCAGCTTGCGGATGCCCGTGAGCGAGAATACCTGGAAGCCGCCGCTGTCGGTGAGGATAGGGCGGTCCCAGCCGTTAAACTTGTGCAGTCCGCCTGCAGCCTTGATTACTTCAAGTCCCGGACGCAGATAGAGGTGATAGGTATTGCCCAGGATGATCTGAGCCTTCACCTGCTTTTTGAGTTCCTCGAAGTGTACACCTTTCACGCTGCCCACCGTTCCTACTGGCATGAAGATAGGAGTCTTGATCTGTCCGTGGTCGGTGGTGATGATGCCGGTGCGTGCATCGCTAGCCTTATCTGTTACTTGTAATTCAAATTTCATTTTTAATTCTTTTTGTCATTTTCTGGAATGGTGAAGTCGATAGGGTGCTTTACCTTTTCATCGGTGAGGGCAAATTCCCATACGTCGGCCACGTCTTCTACATAGTGGAAGGATACGCCCTTGAGATATTTTGCCGGAATCTCTTCGATGTCCTTGCGGTTGTCCTTGCAGATTACGATGTCGGTGATGCCGGCGCGCTTGGCTGCAAGTATCTTCTCCTTGATGCCGCCTACTGGCAGAACCTTTCCGCGCAGGGTGATTTCGCCCGTCATGGCTGTGTTCTTACGAACCTTGCGCTGGGTGATGGCCGAGGCGATGCTGGTGGCGATGGTAATACCTGCCGACGGACCGTCTTTCGGAGTGGCTCCTTCCGGTACGTGGATGTGGAGATTCCAGTTCTCGAAGATGCGGTAGTCTGCGCCCAGCAGGTCGATGTGCGACTTGATGTATTCCAGGGCGATGACTGCCGACTCCTTCATCACGTCGCCCAGATTGCCGGTAAGGGTCAGCTTGCCTGCCTTGCCACGGCTCAATGAGGTCTCGATGAAGAGAATCTCGCCGCCCACAGAGGTCCACGCCAGTCCGGTTACCACTCCGGCATAGTCGTTGCCCTGATAGATGTCGCGGTTGAATGGGGGATTGCCCAGGAGTTCCTTCACCTCGTCCATGCCGATGGTAGGATGCTCCAGCTTGCCGTCACATGCCATCTTGTATGCCACCTTTCTCAGGCACTTGTTGATCTGCTTCTTCAGCTGTCTTACTCCGCTTTCGCGTGTATAGTGCTCGATGATGCATTCCAGGGCAGCCTTGTTGAAGCTGATTTTCTCCTCCTGCTTGTCAAGGCCGTTGTTCTCCAGTTCCGTAGGTACCAGGTGGCGCTTGGCTATTTCTATCTTTTCCTCGGTAATGTATCCGCCCACTTCTATCAGCTCCATACGGTCGAGCAATGGGCGTGGAATACTTCCCAGGTCATTGGCTGTTGCGATGAAGAGAACCTTCGAGAGGTCGTAGTCGGCATCCAGATAGTTGTCGTGGAAGGCGTTGTTCTGTTCCGGGTCCAGCACTTCGAGCAGAGCCGATGCCGGGTCTCCCTGGAAGTTATTCTTGCCCACCTTGTCTATCTCGTCGAGGATGAAGACAGGGTTGCTGCTGCCAGCCTTCTGGATGTTCTTGATGATGCGTCCTGGCATGGCTCCGATATAGGTGCGGCGATGACCGCGTATTTCTGCCTCGTCGTGCAGACCGCCCAATGACATGCGCACGTATTTGCGCTTCATGGCGTCGGCGATGCTCTTGCCGAGACTGGTCTTTCCAACTCCCGGAGGACCGTAGAGGCAGAGTATCGGACTCTTCTGTCCGCCGTTCAGTGCTCTTACAGCCAGGTATTCCAGGATGCGCTCCTTCACCTTTTCCATGCCGTAGTGGTCACGGTTCAGTATTCTCTTGGCGCGCGACAGACTCAGGTCGTCCTCGGTATATTCATTCCAAGGCAGGTCTACCATGGTCTGCAGGAAGCTTATCTGTATGGAGTAGTCTGGACTTTGCGGATGGATGGTGTCCAGCTTGGCAAGTTCCTTCTTGAATATCTTCTGAGTGGCCTCGTTCCAGTTCTTTCCTTTGGCTTTCTCTATGATTTCCTTTCTCTCCGGTCTTCCGTCTCCATCTCCCAGTTCCTTTCTGATGTTTCTTATCTGCTGTTTCAGGAAGTATTCCTTCTGTTCCTCGTCCAGGTCATAGCGGGTCTTCATGCTGATTTCGTTCTGCAGGTGGAGCAGTTTCGATTCCTTGTGCAAAGCCCTGAGGGCTTCCAGCAGACGGTCGTTCAGTGTGTCCTGTTCCAGCATCTTCATCTTGTCTTCGATGCTGAAAGGGATGGCGCTGCAGATGAAGTTTCCCTGGATGGTGCTATGCGACATCTCGTTGATGGCATAAGCCAGGTCGGTAGGGATATTATCGTTGGCGTTGATATAGCTGATGGTTTCCTTCAGGAGTGTCTGGTGGATGGTTGGGAAATCGGTATCGTTTTCCGCTGGCCATATTTCCGGCAGACTGGTTACGCTGGCGCTATAGTATGGAGTGGTTTTCTCGATTTTCTCCAGGTGACATCTGCTCAGGCACTGGATGATGATGGTCTGGTTGCCCGAACCGTCAGGCATGTTGATTACCTTTACGAGTTTGGCGAAGACACCGGTATCATAAAGGTCGGCTTCCTTTGGATGGTCTTCATCCTTGTTCTTCTGGCAGAAGACGCAGAAGATGGTATTTGGCTTGTTAGCCAGTTTTTCTGCCAGATTCTTGCTGGCAGCTCTCCCCACGACGATAGGGATGAGCACAGTAGGAAAGGCAACGAGCTCTCTGGTGCAGAGCATCGGATAGATTCCTGCCGGATTTTCTGTGAGCAATGAGCTTGGATCGCCCTCGAAATCGGCAAACATTTGTATCTGAGTTTCGTTTCTTTTCATTTCTTTTATCGAATTCTTATTTTTAAGGTGCAAAGTTACTCATTTTTTTGCGAATTCGTGTAGAAGTATAGATTATTTAATAAATAAAAGCCGATTTATCTCCGTTATGAGTGACAAAAGACAGTCTTTTTCCCGATATTTTACAATATATGGCACTGTTGCACGTTATTATCTCTGAAATGGATAGTTTTGGAAAATAAAAAATAACGAGAGAAGATTTATGGCTGGATTTACATTTAAACAGTTTGAAATACAGCAGGATCGCTGTGCGATGAAGGTGGGCACCGACGGGGTGCTGCTGGGTGCATGGGCTGAGGGTGGACAACGTATACTCGACATTGGGTCGGGTACGGGACTTATCTCGCTCATGATGGCGCAGCGTTTCCCTGAGGCTCAGGTTTGGGGAATAGATATTGATCCGGATGCCTGCATGCAGGCTAGGGAGAATGTGGCAGCCAGTCCTTTTGCCGACCGGGTAGGGATAGCGTGCTGCGCCTTGCAGGATCTTTCTGAAGAACATCTGTTGAGGGGACAGGATGAAAGGATGGAAATGGGGAATGGCAAGGTGATGAAGGAGGATGAGAAAATGATGGAAAAGTCGGAAGCGGCTAGGGCTGACGGAATGCTTTTCGATGCGATAGTAAGCAATCCGCCTTTCTTTGTGAATGGGTTAAAAAATCCTGACAGTAAGCGCGCGATGGCTCGGCATTCTGACAGTCTGCCGTTTCCGGTTCTGATGAAGGGTGTCAGGCGATGGCTTTCCGAAGAGGGCGTGTTCTCTGCGATAGTGCCAGCCGATGTGCTGGAGTCTTTTGTTTCAGAAGCCTATTGCTCAGGACTTTCAATTGTCCGACAGTGTGGTGTGAAGACGGTGGAGCGCAAGCAGCCCAAGCGCTATCTTGTTGCCTTCTCCAAGCGTCGTGCGGGCATGATGGATAAGTGCACGGAAATCATGACGGATTCTGAAGGAAACCGCTCTGAATGGTATGCGAAAATTACGGAAGAATTTTATCTGGAATAGTGATTATTTAGTAGTGATTAATTATTAGTGAGTAGTGATTGTTTAGTAGTGATTAGTGGGTAATTGCACAGGGATGATGTCAACCCGCAGGCAAATTAATCACTACTCACTACTCTTTAATCACAATATCAAAGGTTCAGTTTCCTTTGCACCATTTTGCTGATGGCTTCCACCTTCTTGCTCTGTCGCTGGATGTCCTTTTGGATATCGTCGCGCACGGCATTCAGGTCGTTGAAGAACTCGGCAATGCCATTCTGTATCATGTTTGGCTTGCGTACGCTCTTGTCAGCAAACGGGTTAACTACCATCTTGATGCCTTTTTCTTCAAGATGAACATCTATTTCGGCTCCCGTCATAACCGGATCGCCGTCATAGTGTATCACGCCAGGCTGGCTTCTCGTGATATGCAACTTCTTACAACGGAACGATTTGATTTTCGAGTTTTTGTCGAGTGTCTTGTTGAACATGTCGAAACTGACCTGCGGAGCCTCAATCACATCGAACGGCTCCATGATGACAACGTCTATCAGTCCGTCGCTCATCGAAGCCTGTGGGGCAATATAGGCATTGTTGCCATATTGCGATGCGTTGGCGCAGGAAATCAGGAACGCCTTGTATTGCTTGGTTCCCGTCTCGTCTTCCAGCGTATACGTCTCCGGCTCATACTTCAGTCCTTCTCTCAGTATGTTTTCAGCATAGCTGATAGGTCCCCGTTTTCCACTCTCTGCAAACTTCATGCTGACGAAGGCGTCGAAGCCCATGCCGCAGGTGCAGAAGAATGGATGACCGTTGATGACGCCATAGTCGAGGTCGTGAATCTTGCCTGCGTTGATTACCTCGATGCTCTTCTTCAGGTTCATCGGCAGGAGAAGATGGCGTGCCAGTCCGTTGCCCGAACCGCAAGGCAGAATGCCAAGGGCCGTGTCCGAATGAACCAGCGAACGGGCTACTTCGTTGACGGTCCCATCACCGCCTACTGCCACTACGATGTCAGCGTGATTGTTCTTAGCCTCTGTAGCCAGTTCCGATGCATGTCCTGCTCTTTCAGTCAATTTTATCTCGTACTCAAAAAGCTCTTTGTCCAAAGTTGAATCTATCAGATTCGGAATGCCAGCCTTGCTGGCTGTTCCCGAAATGGGATTCATGATGAATATTATCTTTTTCTTCATTTTTGTGTCAAGAGTTTAGTGATTTTGTACTGCAAAAGTAATAAAAATACCTAAAATGGCAAGATTTATCATTAAAAAAAACGCTAAAAATAAACTTTCTTAGGAAAATAGCGGATTTATTAGTCTTTTTTTGTATCTTTGCACCCTGAAATGTAGAAAAATAAAAAATCGAAAATAAAGTACACCTATTAATAATGGGACAATTACAAGAAAGATACAAGAATTATCGTGAACCACAGAAGTATATGGCTGCCGGTGTGTATCCATATTTCCGTGAAATCACAAGTAAGCAGATGACCGAGGTTACCGATATAGACGGTCACAAGATTTTGATGTTCGGTTCTAATGCTTATCAGGGTTTAACCAACGATCAGCGCGTTATCGATGCAGCTAAGGCTGCGCTCGACAAGTACGGTTCTGGCTGTGCAGGAAGCCGCTTCCTCAATGGTACCCTCGATTTACATGTGCAGCTCGAGAAAGAGCTCGCTGAGTTTATGGGTAAGGATGAGACATTGTGCTTCTCTACTGGTTTCTCTGTGAACCAGGGTGTGTTGGCATGTGTGGTAGGTCGTAACGACTATATCATCTGTGATGATCGCGACCACGCTTCCATCGTAGACGGTCGCCGTCTCTCTTTCGCTACCCAGCTTCACTACAAGCACAACGATATGGAAGATCTGGAGCGTGTGCTCTCTAAGCTTCCTGAGGATGCTATCAAGCTCATCGTTGTGGATGGCGTGTTCTCTATGGAGGGCGATTTGGCTAACTTGCCTGAGATCGTAAAGCTCAAGCATAAGTACAACTGCTCTATCATGGTAGACGAGGCTCATGGCCTTGGCGTATTCGGCAAGCAGGGACGTGGCGTTTGCGACCACTTCGGTCTGACCGATGAGGTAGACCTCATCATGGGTACCTTCTCAAAGAGCTTGGCATCTATCGGCGGTTTCATCGCATCAGACAAGGATACCATCAACTTCCTCCGTCACAACTGCCGTACCTACATCTTCAGTGCATCCAACACTCCTGCAGCTACAGCAGCAGCGCTTGAGGCACTCCACATCATTCAGAATGAGCCAGAGCGTTTCGAGAATCTCTGGGATGTTACCCACTATGCATTGAAGCGTTTCCGTGAGGAAGGTTTCGAGATTGGTGAGACAGAGAGTCCTATCATTCCTCTTTACGTACGCGATGCAGAGAAGACCTTCGTGGTTACCAAGATGGCGTATGATGCAGGTGTGTTCATCAACCCTGTTATCCCTCCAGCATGTGCTCCTCAGGATACATTGGTACGTTTTGCCCTCATGGCTACTCACACAAGAGACCAGGTTGAGCAGGCTGTCCAGATTTTGAAGAAGATTTTCGTAGAAGAGGGAATCATCAAGTAGTATGTATTGAGCAATCATATATATTATATATAATAAGGTATATAGGGCGATTTCGGTATGAAGTTGCCCTATATTCGTATATAAAGGCAGGCGAACAGAGGGAAAAGAATCTTTTTTAGAAAAAAGTTATTCAAAAATTTGGTGAAACAAAAAAAATGTTGTACCTTTGCAGCCGCAAATCAGAAATGATACTTGCCCTAAATGATAAGAGGTTATCATAGAGAAAAAGACGGGGTGTAGCGCAGCCCGGTAGCGCTCCTGTTTTGGGAACAGGTGGTCGCAGGTTCGAATCCTGTCGCCCCGACATTTCTCTCAGATAGTCCTTGGGTAGGTTTAGAAGCGGGGTGTAGCGCAGCCCGGTAGCGCTCCTGTTTTGGGAACAGGTGGTCGCAGGTTCGAATCCTGTCGCCCCGACTTCAAATCATTGCTTCTGGTTATCGCTTCTATTGTTAGCGGGGTGTAGCGCAGCCCGGTAGCGCTCCTGTTTTGGGAACAGGTGGTCGCAGGTTCGAATCCTGTCGCCCCGACTTCGAGAAAGCTAAGAAGAGTCAAATCTTCTTAGCTTTCTTGGCATATATAGGTTTTGGTTTAATAGTTTTAGAGTTATGATTATTACGATTGCGCGCCAATGTGGATGTGGCGCTGTTCATGTGGGCAAGTTGCTGGCTGAACATTATGGCATCCCTTTCTATACCCGTAAGACTTTGATGGATATGGCACGGGAGCATGGGGTGCTTGATGAGATGGAGTCGTTCTTTGATGAGCGTCCGGTAGACGAGCTGCTCTTTGCCATGTCTTCCCTGGGTGAGCCTCAGAAGGCGCTCACCGAAAAGCCGATTCAGGTATTGACGGATATGATTGGGCAGGAGAACTGCATCATCATCGGCCGTTGCGGCAATTATATCTTCCGCGACCGCAAGGATCTCGTTTCGGTGTTCCTGAAGGGCAATCTTGAGGAGCGCATTGCGAATATCCGCCATGAGGAAGGTCTGGGAAGACTGGAGGCTGAGGAGTTCGTGGAGCATGCGGATGACTGCCGCATCGCCTATCATAAGTATTATACCGGGCTTACCTGGGGCAATGCCGATGACTATGACATCTGCCTCGATACCGTGCGCCTGGGGGCAGAAAAGACTGCCAGCATCATTGAACAGTATATAGGGTTGTTGTAAAAGAGAGGTTTGCTTTTGGGCTTCCTGCTGGCCTTTCCTGGGGAGGGAATCCGATGGAATCGGATTCAACGGTGGCTCAGGGGGGCATGGGTAATCATAAAGCTCAAAGCTCAAAGCTCAAAGTTCAAGGTTCAAAGCTCAAAGTTCAAGGTTCAAAGTTCAAAGTAAAAAGTAATTCAGGATGAAGTTTTTAATTCAATTTTTGATAATCATAGCGTTCTCTTTTGCGGGAGAACTGCTCCATTTCCTGCTGCCGTTGCCGATTCCTGCCAGTATCTATGGCATCATCTTGCTTTTCGGGGCACTGGAGCTGAAATGGATTAAGGTGAAGGATATTCGTGAGACGAGCAGCTTTCTGATTGCCGTCATGCCGGTGATGTTTATCCCTGCTGCCGTGGGGCTCATCGATTCCTGGCAGGCGATAGGCAATTCGTGGCTGCAGTATATCATTGTGACGGTGGTGAGCACCTTCATCGTGATGGGTGTTTCGGGATGGATTACCCAGATGGTAATCCGCAAGAACCGGATGAAGGCGCAGCAGGAGAAGACTGCTGAAAGCCTTGCAAGTGTAGAAGTTTCAGAAAACAAGACAGAAAAGGAGGCAAAGAAATGATGATGAGTTCTATTTCGCTTTTCCAGGATTCCGTGTTCTTCGGAGTTCTGATTAGTCTGGCATCATACGGTATCGGTATGCTGCTGAAGATGAAGACGGGGTGGTCGCTGATGAATCCCCTTCTCATTGCTATCGTGTTGGTAATCTGCGTGTTGCTCCTTACGGGTGTAGACTACAAGACCTATTCTGCCGGTGCCAATATGATCAGCTATCTGCTTACTCCAGCCACCATCTGTCTGGCTGTTCCTCTGTATCAGCAGGTAGAATTGCTCAAGAAGAACTATCGGGCTGTGGTGGCAGGCATCGTGTCGGGTGTCCTTGCCAGTTTGTGCTCCGTATTGCTGCTTGCCCTGCTTTTCCATTTCGACCATGCCTCTTACGTCACCTTCCTGCCTAAGAGCATCACTACGGCGATAGGTATCGGCGTGTCTGAGGAGTTGGGCGGCCATGTGGCTGTGTCAGTGGTAGTTATCATCGTTACGGGTGTGCTGGGCAATATCTTTGCCGAGAAGTTCCTGAAGCTGTTGCGCATCCAGGAACCGATAGCCAAGGGTATCGCCATCGGCTGTTCTGCCCATGCCCTGGGTACTGCCAAGGCGATGGAGATGGGTACCATCGAGGGTGCCATGAGCAGTCTGAGCATCGTGGTCTGCGGTGTGATGACGGTTGTGGGTGCCTCTATCTTTGCCCTGTTCATGTAGAATCAGATACAATAATATTTCCCTTTTTCCGTTTTTATAGATATGAAACGGAAAAAGGGATTTTTGTATATAATGGGTGTGGGGATGGCGATGAGCGCCCTGCTTACCAGTTGTGCCGACGATGAGAGTTTCTCAACGTCGAGGGGAGATGTGCTGTCGTTTTCGGTAGATACGCTGAAGATGGACACCACCTTCTCGAATGTGCCTACGCCTACCCGAAGCTTCTGGGTTTACAACCGTACGGGCAAGGGGCTGCGCTGCCAGTCGGTGCGTCTGGAAAATGGTAACCAGAAAGGCTACCGGGTGAATGTTGACGGATCTTATCTGGGCAGCGAAGCGGGATTCCAGACGCAGAATGTGGAGATCAGGAAGGGTGACAGCATACGCGTGTTTGTAGAGCTGACTACGGCGATGCAGAACAGCGAAAAGCCGCAGCTGGTGAGCGATAACCTGGTGTTTGCGCTGGAAAGCGGCGTGGAGCAGAAGGTGAATCTGAGGGCGTTTTCATGGGATGCAATGATACTCAATTCGCTTGAGGTGAAGGAAGACAAGCTTCTGGAGAGCACGTTGCCGGTTGTGGTTTATGGCGGCATCAGGGTTGATTCGGCGGCTACGCTGACCATAGCTCCGGGCACCCAACTCTATTTCCACGAGAATGCAGGCTTGCAGGTGTTCGGTTCGCTGAAGATTGAGGGCGAGAAGGACAGGGAAGTGGTGATGCGGGGCGACCGACTGGACCACATGTTCGATTATCTGCCTTATGACCGCACGCCGGGACAATGGCAGGGCATCAGACTGATGTCTTCGGCTCATGACTGTAGGATTTCGTTTGCTGATATTCATAGTGCCTACAATGCTGTGATGATAGAACCGGGCGATGCTACGAAGCAGAAGCTGCTCATCGAGAATGCTACGGTTCATAACAGTCAGGGCTACGGAGTGAGGGTTGATTCTGCCAAGGTGCAGATTTATAACTCGCAGATAACCAACTGCCTGAAACATCCGCTCTATGTAGAGGGTGGAGATGTTGAGGTAAACGGCTGCACCATTGCCCAGTTCTATCCGTTTGATGGTCGTCGCGAGTCGGCCATCGGTTTTGCCTCTCCGTTGCCTCGTTTCGAGGTGAGAAATTCGCTCGTAACGGGTTATCATGATGATGAGGTGGTTTGGGAGGCTCCGAAAGAGGAGGATGCCTTCAATTTCCTCTTCGACCATTGCGTGTTGCGCACGGAGAAGATGCAGGGGGACGACAGTCTGAAGTTTACCAATGTCATTTATGAGGATGTGAAGGATACCACGATGTATGGCGAGAAGCATTTCGTGCTGTTCAATACCGATAATCTGAAGTATGATTTCCGTCTTCGCAAGGAGTCGGCAGCGATAGGAAAGGCTGATGCAGCCACCTCATTGCCTGTAGACAGGAATGGATTGAGAAGAAAGGAGACGCCTGATGCCGGCTGCTATGAGTCGGAGTATGATGATGGGGAGGAGGAGTAGATGAAGTTTAGGATATTGGTTGGCAGTCTGCTTGTCTGGGGAAGTTTGCCGGGTTGGGCAGTGCCGGGTATTGGAGCTTTGGCCCTTTCTGGGGGTAGGAGCTTTTGTGCCTTCAGCCCGTCCTTGAACCGCTCGGAAACGGCAGCGGAAAGCGCTTCCTTTCAAGAGAAGAAGGGTGATAGGAAGGCGGATGCCGAGCAGCTGGCGAGGGCATTGGATTACTTCGCTTCCGAGAAGTTTCATGAGTGCCTGGTGTTGCTCCAGCCGCTCAACAGGCGTTACAAGTTGAATCCCCGCTACCGGGCTTATCTGGCGGTGTGCCTGTATTATGAGTGGGAGTATGCCGAAGCCATCCGGCTCTTTGATGAGGTGCTTCCGCAGTTGCAGGGTTTGGCTCCCCATGAGCTTTCGCTCTATTACTGGATGGATGCGGAGAGTTATTTTGCGCTCCAGCAATATGACCGTGCCTTGCCGCTCTACGGGAAGATGCTGCCTATTTGTTGGGATAATGAGAAGCCTGATGCCTATTATCGCCTGGGCTTCTGCCATCTCTTCGCAGCAGAAAGTCCGGGGGCTTCTTCTTCAGAAAAGGTTTCGGGTTCATCGGAAAGTTCGGGGTCTTCAGAAAAGGTTTCGGGTTCATCGGAAAGTTCGGGGTCTTCAGAAAAGGTTTCGGGTTCATCGGAAAGTTCGGGTTCATCGGCAGAAGAAAGGAAGAAGGCGAAGGAATGCTTCGAGCTTTCCCTGGAAGGGTATTTGAAGTATAGGAACACTCCCAATGAAAAGGCAAGAATCGCCCAGATTCGCCACATGTTAGGAGGTTTGAAATAAGACAAATCGCCCCGATTCGCCACACGCCCTGAACCAACGGTCATCGACCGTTGGTTCAGGGCGCATGGGGCAATAACCTTTATTCCTTCATGTTCGCATCCACGAAAGAGAAGGGGAGGAGGTCCTTGATGCTGTGGAAGCAGAAGATGCCATTCTCGCCATAGAGCAGGATGCGGACGGGCTTCTGATAGCGGTCCTCCATCTCCAATATCACCTGGCGGCAGGCACCGCAGGGCGAAATAGGCGACTTGAGGAAACCGTTCTCATTGCGGGCAGCTATCGCCAGGGTGGTAATCGCCAGCTCAGGATAATAGCTCTGCGCACCAAAGATAGCACTGCGCTCGGCACATAGTCCCGATGGGAATGCCGCATTCTCCTGATTGGCACCTATCACCATCTTGCCGTCTGCAAGAAGACAGGCTGCACCTACGTAGAAATGACTGTAGTTGGCATAGGCATGATTCGTAGCGTCCATCGCCTTCTTCACCAACTCCTGCTCTGTTTCGCCCAACTCCGAGAGCTCAGCTATCTGGTATTGGATCTTTAATTCTTTCTCTTTCATAAGTTTCTCTTTTATAGGTTTTTATTCCGATTCTCTTTCTACAAAAAGCAGAATCTGCTCATCTGCTT
>NZ_JBNPLT010000033.1:0-29865 GCF_050313615.1 Prevotella sp. SGI.167
AATTACCATGGTAGATTGGCAGATGAAGCCTTTGATAAAGAAGGAAATAAGTATGAACTAAAAATAAAGGGCATATGAAAAGAGCAATTATTTTATTTTGGAAAGGGCTGACAGGCATCATTGCTGCTACAGCAGAATGGTTCACCGTGATACTGGGTATGAAGGATGAGTCGAAGTATGGAAAGTTTATCCGACGTGTTGTTGGAGGATGCTTTGCCTTCCTCATGTTTGTGTTTGCATGTGCTGGAGCTAATGCACTCTATGAATTTGTTTGCAAGAAAGTGAATGCAGCGAAATATTTGGATGACTCCTACTATGACTCGCAGTATCTGTCACGAAATGCTACTTACTATGGTTGTGCCTATGATACAGACGGTTATGTGGAGACTCGTGATGGTAAAAAGACAGTTAAAGGCATCCATTGGATTTCGAAGCCATTGGGTGATGATTCTTTGGTTTGTTACAGCAATGGAAAGACACGAGGCTACTTCAATATGCTGACTGGCGAAATTGCCATCAAGCCACAGTATAAACACGCTTGGATTTTCTCAGATGGCCTGGCATCGGTTGAGGACAATGGAATGATAAAGTTCATTGATGCAAAGGGCAATGTGGTAATAGACTTGAGTATCCCATATGTTAAAGGGACTGAGGGATATGTTTTCCACAATGGATATTGCGTGATACATAACAATAAGCGGGACAAATTTGGGTTGATAGACAAAAAGGGGAACTGGATGTTGAAAGCAGAATATGATGCAATAACTCCAAATGACTCTTTCTTTATTGTAAGTCAAGGAAGAAAGCAAAGTGTTCTTGCAAAAGATCTGGAACCAGTATTGGCCTTTATGGAAGCAAAGTTAAGGGTATCTGCTGGAAGTATCAACGCTACGATGAAAGATCATACACTCCGCAAATACAATTTGAAAGGTGAGCTGATTGACGATTTCTTGATTAGTAATGTTGACGGTATGCTGTATAATACTGATGAGATACGGTACACTACAGCAAAGAATTACGATGATGAAGGAAATCTGACAGGTGAGACTGCGGAAGCAGAACCTACACCTTATCAAAAAACAGCAAGTTGCAAGAAGTATGAAGCAGAAGCTGGTTGGTTCGGGTTGATGTCACCAAGTGGCAAGGTCATCACTCCTCCAAGATACTGCGATATAACAGCGATTGGGTATGACCTGTATCTCTGTAAAACCGACGATATTAGAGGTGAAGTGTTGAATGGTAAAGGTATAAGGGTAAGATAAACCTTATACCAGTAATAGAGGGTGTGTCATAAATCCATGGCACACCCTCTGTTTTTATTTCAAGAATATACCTGGCCACAAGCATCTATACTCCATGCGGCAAGATCCATTTTAGGCACAATATAACACTTTTGCTGCAGTAGTTATAGTAGTTTCCTGGCAATCCAAGCACAGGCCTCTGCGTCAGCCAGGGCATTATGGTGTTGGGTTAGGTCGTACCCGCAATAAGCAGCTACGGTTTGTAGTTGGTGGTTGGGTAGGAGAGATCCCAACTTTCTTCTGGAGGCTCGGCATGTGCAATGGAACTCATAATCGGGATAGTCCATCTGGTACATTTGAAATACAGACTTCAGACATCCCTCATCAAAAGGTGAGTTGTGAGCCACCAATGGCAATCCCTCAATCTTTGGCTGAATTTCAGCCCATACCTCTGGAAATACCCTGGCGTTCATGGTATCCTCCATGGTAAGTCCATGCACCCTAGTATTCCAATAGGAATAATACTCAGGCTCTGGCTTGATGAGACTGTAGTAGCTATCCACAATCTCACCATCCCTTACTATCACAATGCCTACGGAGCAAACGCTGGTTCGTTGCTGGTTGGCCGTCTCAAAATCTATCGCTGCAAAATTCTTCATGAGTGCAAAGTTAATGTAAATCGCGGAAAAACGGACAAAAATACTGAAAATTCTTTAGAAGAACTGGCAAAATGACTCCGTTTTATATTAGAAAAGAGGACTTAGATATGCTTAAACGTTAGATAGACAGATATTTAGCTGATTGGTCTAATGAGCAAGATAGAAACTCGGATTTAAATATTGCTTGTCGAAAAAAACTGAGGGTGTTTAATAAGTCCATGACACACCCTCAGTTTTACAAAGCCAATTACTTTTTCCTGCTTTCCGCATCTTCCGGTATTGGCCAGTTTTCTGATGGAGTTCGCATTTCCTTCATCACCTTGTCAAAACCGATTACCATTTCCGGATATTTCTTGGCGAGATCATGCTTCTCTTCCGGGTCTTCACGCAGATTGTAGAGTTCCAGAGGCTTGTTTGGCTTGATGGTAACAGCCTTCCAGTCACCGTGGCGCGCAGCACGCTGCTTGCCTGGGAATTCCCAATAAAGAACTCGGTCGTCTGTATCAATCTGCTTACCATAGAACAATGGCAGAATATTCATGCCGTTGATGTTCTGAGGCAGATGTCGTTCATGCTCCACGATTCATCATCATACCATGTGGTGTTGTCGATGATATAGGGTTCATGAGGCGCATCAAAAGCCAGATAGAGGAAGAAAGGATTCTTCTTGTTTCGCTTGATGAAATTGATGGCATCATCGGTCGAAATATCCGTATTGTGCTTGATGTGCTTATCGTGCTCATTTGCCTTGATGTGGATGAGCTTGTCGTTGTCGAAACGGTTGTATGGATAATAGTAAGGTGAATTGGATTCTACCGTACTGATCAGCCATCCGTGGAACTCGTCAAAACCACGATAGATTGGTGATGATTTTGGATCATAGCCATCCAGATGCCATTTGTTGACAAGACAGGTTTTGTAGCCGGCAGCGTGCAATACCGTAGCGATGGTCGTATCCTGCGGCTGCAGACTTGTCCTGCGAACGATGGTCGTGTCTCCTTCAGGGGTTATTTTCAGACCTGTCATGCCTCCAGCTGTGCACATATTATCACGTATACGGCTATTGCCGGTATTCTTACCCGTCATCAGTGCACAACGTGATGGTGAACTGAATCCTGACCCGGCATAGCTCTGGTTGAATCGAGTACCCGTAGCAGCCAGTTTATCAATGTTTGGAGTCTTGATAGTCTTGCTGCCGTAGCAGGAGAGATCGCCATATCCCAGATCATCGGCAAGGATGAAAATGATATTGGGTCTGTCATTTTACAAAAGTAAGAAAAATAAATGATAACGGCATTACTTTTGCATAATTTTATGATAAATTGCTATTTTACAGATATTTTGCTGATTTTTGAAATTAAATTCGTAATTTTGCAGTCGAAAAGAAATAATATTCAGATTTTGATAGACAAATGATAGATTCATTACAAAACATTTTAGTTCAGGTTAGCGATTTTCTCTGGTCGTATATCATCATTACAGTTCTGATATGCTGTGCCCTGTTTTTCACTTGGCGTACAAGGTTCGTACAGTTCCGACTCATCAAGGAGATGGTCAGGCTGTTGCTGAATCCCGACAAGGTTCAACCGGAGGAGATAGGACAAGATGAACTGTCGATGGAGGTAAAGGTGGATGGCGAGATGAAACATATCTCTTCCTTCCAGGCTTTCGTGGTGGCATTGGCCAGTCGTATCGGTACGGGAAATCTTGCTGGCGTGGCTACAGCTATCAGCATCGGTGGCCCGGGAGCCGTATTCTGGATGTGGATGCTGGCTTTGCTGGGTTCTGCATCGGCTTTCATAGAATCAACCCTAGCCCAACTTTACAAGCGCAGGGGAAAGACATCCTTCTTTGGAGGTCCTGCCTACTATATGAAGTATGGTCTTGAAAAGGGATGGATGGGCATTCTCTTTGCCGTCCTGATGATCATTACCTTTGGCTTTGCCTATAATTCTGTTCAGAGCAATACCATCTGTCAGGCCTGGCAGAAAGCGTTCGGCATCGAACCTGCTACCATGGGAATTGTGCTCACGGTGCTCACCCTGCTCATCATCTTCGGTGGTATCCAGCGCGTGGCAAAGTTCTCTTCTACTGTGGTTCCTGTGATGGCTGTCGTCTATCTTCTGATAGCCGTTGGAGTCGTGATTTGGAATATCACCAGTCTGCCTAAGGTGTTGCTTGCCATTGTGGAGAATGCCTTCGGCTTCAATCAGGCTGCCGGCGGAGTGTTGGGAGTTACGGTGATACAGGGCATCAAGCGAGGTCTGTTCAGTAATGAGGCTGGTGAGGGTAGTGCCCCAAATGCAGCAGCCGTGGCAACGGTGAGTCATCCTGTAAAGCAGGGTTTGATTCAGGCTTTGGGGGTGTTTACTGATACCTTGGTGGTATGTTCATGCACCGCCTTCATCATACTTGTGAGTGGGGTAGATGTTACAGCATCCAATGGTATTCAGCTGACGCAGGATGCCTTGACTCACGAAATAGGAAGCATCGGCAATCCATTTGTGGCTGTAATGATCTGTCTCTTTGCCTTCAGCAGCATCATCGGCAACTATTATTATGGCGAGACCAACGTGAGATATATCAGGGATTCCAAGCTGGGTGTATTCATCTATCGTCTTGCAGTAGCTGCGATGGTAATGGTAGGAGCTGTGGTATCGCTTGATTTTGCATGGAGTTTTGCCGACATCACGATGGCTCTTCTCACGCTCTGCAATCTTGTGGCCATCGTCCTGCTTTCCCGCCAGGCCGTCTTCCTGCTGCAGGATTATCGACAGCAGAAGAAGGAAGGCAAGAATCCTGTATTCAGCAAAGATAAGATGCCGGAGATTGCCGATAAGCTGGAGGCATGGTAGTAAAAAAATTGATAAAATAATTAATATCCAATGAATGCATTTACATATATCAAGCAAGGAGAATTTGGGTTCACTGAGAAGGAGAAGCCTACGATGATAGATGCGCATGATGCCATCGTGTATGACAAGCCGCAGATGCTTCCTCTTCCTGATATGTATGGCAAGAACCTCATTTTCAAGACGGGAGGTGTGGATGGATGCGACTGTGAGGAAATCCTGGATTTGATAGCCCAGGGAAAGATAGATACTACTCCTCTGATTACCCATCGTTTCCCGCTTTCAAGAATAGAAGAGGCATACGATGTCTTTGAAAACCGCAAGGATGGCGTCATCAAGGTTGCGATATTTCCTGGTTAAACTAGAGAGATGGTGTTATAAGTCTGGATAATAGTTGGCGCATAACAGTTGACCACCACATGCACTACAGGTGTTGTGCATGCGCATATCAGCTGTTATGCAAGCGCACAACAGCTGTTGTGCGACCGGAGATACTAACTGTCTCAACAACATATCCTATCTTTTCCAACAACATATCCTATCTATTCTAACAACAAGAAGAGGATTTGAGAACCATATCTTTCAATACGTATCCCACAATGATATCCTTGTTGTTGTCATAAACGGGAATGCGTGAGAATTTCCATTCTTTCTGTTCGTAAAACTCCTTGGTAGTCAGATTCATGTTGGCTGATTCTACTACGATGGATGGAGTCATCACCTCCTTTGCCTTTACTCCTGCCAGGCGAATGTTCCGCTATGCTTGACTATTTCTCCGAGTTGAAGGATGCTGAGGTCAACAACGAGGCAAATGAAGAGTTACTAAGGATGATCCTGGAGGAGAACCATCCTTAGCCATATTAAGCGTATTTTGCTTTTATTTTACTTCAGTGAGCTTACCCGTCTGTGAGTCGATGATATAGCCATGCAGATTGACATCCTTTGGTACGAGAGGGTGGGTACGGATGGTATTGATTGTATTCCTTGCTGAATCCTCAGTATCGTGGAATCCCTCCAGCCAATGGTCGAGATTGATGCCGCAAAGTCCGATGGTATCGATGACATCCTGATGGATGCCACGTTGCAACATCAATTCCTTCATCTGCTGGCCGTTCATGTGACAGGCACCGCAGTTGGAGTGGGCAATGACCATGATTTCCTCAACACCCAGTTCATAGATGGCAACCAGGAGGCTGCGCATGGCTGAGTCGAATGGACTGATTACGAGTCCACCGGCATTCTTGATGAACTTGGCATCTCCATTCTTCAGACCCAAGGCCGCCGGCAGAAGCTCTGTCAGGCGGGTATCCATACAGGAAAGGATGGCAAGCTTCTTGTCCGGATATTTACTCGTAAGATACTTTTCGTAGCCCTTGCTGGCCACGAAGTTTTCATTATATTTGATGATTTCTTCTATAATCATAGTCGTATAAATTGAACTGTGAAACAAAATTTTCCTATTTCTCTGGGGTAGGCTTGAGGTAAGCCATGAATTTCTCTGGCTGATAGTTGAGAACCAGCTCATCCGGGAACTCTGCTTTCTCTACCAGCGGCATGATGTTGCTGTAGTCGGCAATCATCGTAGAGAAATGGGCATCACTTCCAAAGATGACAGGAGTCTCATACTTCTTGGCAAGCTCCAACAGTTCCAGATTATTGGGAGCAGCCACTGTCTTGTGACGGATGGGAGCCATGGAGTGGTTGTTAATCTCAAGCAGGGTATGCGTCTCCTTTGAAACTTTCATCAATACCTCGAAATCCAGATCTGCCGTACCGTCACCGGGATGTGAGATGATCTGCACGAAGGGATTGCGCATGGCATTGATGACACCATGTGTGTTCTCTTCCTTGGTTCCTCCCTGCCAGCAAAGGCTATGAATGCCAGCTATTCGGATGTCAAGCATGCGCCAGTAATCCTCGTCGAGGTCGATATCCCCTTGGGTATTGAGGATGTTGAGTTCTGCTCCCAGCATCAGTTTGATTCCATAGAGCTGGCGTGGAATGCAATGAAGGTTTCTGAAATAGATAGGGTCACAGGTACCCGGGATATTGGGACCGTGCTCTGTGATTCCCAGAATTTCCAACCCCTTTTCTTTTGCTGCCAAGGTCATTTCCTGCAAACTGCTGTAGGCATGACCTGATGCTATTGTATGTGTATGAACGTCTAATAATGTTTTCATGGTGCAAAGGTAATGATATTTGTTAAAAATGTGAGTAAAACAACTATTAATTAATCAAAAAATGCTGATTCTAAGGACCATTATGATAAATAGGCAGGAAGCCAGACATTGGTAATGTGCTCCATATAATGCGAAACTATTATCATAAAGGGGCAACAATACTTCATTTTCATAACATCTTGAAAATTCACTTGATTACACAAAAAAGAGCTATTCCTGCAGAGTTAATGCAAGAATCGCTCTTTTTTATCTTATCATTTTTTTTAATAAGCATTCTTATCTGGGAAGATGATGCTCTTGGCTGTCAGGAAGATAATCTTGATGTCGAGCCAGAACGACCAGTTCTCGATATACCAGATGTCTCGGCGGATACGCTCCTCCATCTGCCACAACTCCCTGGTCTCACCTCGGAATCCTGTAACCTGTGCCCAACCGGTGATACCAGGCTTGGAGAAATGGCGAACCATATACTTGTCTATCAAACTGCCATATACCTCAGTATGATGCAACATATGAGGACGAGGACCCACGATACTCATATCGCCCTTCAGGACATTGATAAACTGAGGGAACTCGTCGATGTTCGTCTTTCGCATGAAGTTGCCGAAAGCAAACTTTCTTGGGTCATCCTTGGTTGCCTGCGCCTTGTCTGCATCCTTATTCACATGCATGGAACGGAACTTCAGACAGTAGAATGTATCACCATTCAAACCTGTTCTTGCCTGCTTGAAGAAGATAGGTCCCGGACTCTGGGTCTTGATGATGAGAGCTATGATAGGGATGAACGGCAGAACGCAGAGACAGATAAGTCCACTCACCACGACATCGAATGCTCGCTTGGCAATGCGGTTAGAAACGAGAGTCAACGGCTCCTTGTGATTGGAATAAACGGTTCTGCCCATGAAATTCTGGGCATCCAGATGTAATTTATACTCACCAAAGACACGTGGGAGATAGTAGAAATGGATCACGTTCTTGTCACAGAACTGCATAATCTTCACAATCCGTTCAGAATCATTATGAGATAGGCAACAGAATACTTCATCAATGTTGCTTGGAGCTCCATTAATGGTATCATTGATCGTAGACGACAAAATGCTATTGAGATCCTTGAGACTTCCTATTTTCTTTAAACCGTCAGGAGCCTTGGCTATTTCGGCATCAGCATAATAGCCCTTGACGATATAACCTGCAGATGGATCCTCGGTCATCGTCTGATACATTTCACTGATTGCCGGATCGTTGCCAACGAAGACTACCGTACGGCTGTTACGGCCTCTGGCACGATAGTACTTCAGTATTTTAAGTTCGCAGAGTCTTGAAAGAATCAGAAAGAAATAAAATGATGCGCCAAAGATAGCTGCAAAAGAGAACATCTGGCCTCCATGACTGAGTAGTCTTACAAAGACAAAGAACAGAAATACGGTAGATGCCGCCAGACATAATGTCCTTTTCAAAACCTGGAGGAAACCTATCTTTCTTACATGAATGATAGTTGAGTAGTTATACTCGCTTAGGAACAAGGCAACATTGGCAACGAAAAATGTAATCTTCGTCGCTGTATCGAAATAATCAGGGATAATCTGCGTTCCATACTCAGTATAGACAAGTAACAGACAATTTAGGATGACGAAATCTGCACAAGTTACCATACGTCTAACCAGTACGTTTCCTCTGTAGTTATTATTGATCATATATGCATTATTATTATAGTTCTTACCAGATATATTCTTTAAAAGACAAATTTGTTGTTAAACGGAGCAAAGATAATAATAAATGTCGAACGAACAAAATATTTTGGAGAAAAAATGCATTTTGAAACAAAATGAACCAAAAAATTCACATGACTATAGTGTTTTTCTATACAATTAACAGGCATTGAGACAGAAATACCGCCCTATCCTGCCAAAATTTCCTCTTCGTCATTCATAAATGGGGGCGTTAGGGAAAATGGAGTGTTTCTGAATTTCTGAAGCTGAACTTATAGGTTTCACATCTTTGATATACAGCGCAATCAAGATAGAATATAAAGAAATGATATACAGATAGTTAATACATGTATTTAACGCAGTTTTTTTTCAATATTCATATTCATAGTTCAGTCTTTCAGCACTAAAGTTCAGGATTTTGACCGCAAGTATCTTACTTTTGCCTCGTAAGTATCATACTTATGCCCCGTAAGTATCTTACTTTTGAAAGACAAGTAGCTTGCTTAAGCTGTTAAAGAGATACACCAAGTATGAGAAAGTATGAGCAAGTATGAAGTGCCGATTCCAGATTTTGTTTCTTTGCAGCATCATTCAGAGTGAGGGGATTGATGTAGACAGAGAATGCTTGGAGATGAGGACAGAATAAAAAAATCCTGAGCAATCAGCTGATGCCCAGGATTTAATAATTCATTAATGCCTATTATTTCTTAGCCTTGATTACAAAGCTGAAGTTGCGGTCTTGATAGTGCATGCGATACTTATCCATTGGTTTTGAACCCCAGCTGTCGATACAGCCCAAACCGTACTGACGCTGCTGGATGTGCAACTGAACCAAGCCCTTTTCTACCAGGTCGCCACTGTGCTGGCCCCAGGCATGATTCTTCTCGATGCCTGCATCCAAATCCTCTACCAGGTAAGGAATGGCACTGCACTCCATAGGTGCATACCCCTCGAAGGTGATTCCCTTGCCGGTGGTTGGATTGAAGATAGAGAAGTAACGGATGTCGGTATGGTTACCACTCTCCTGTGGACGAACGTATGGATAATACTCATCCTTTACGTCAGCCTCGTACTTTCCGATGAAAGAGGAAGAATGACGGTCGATGTAGTTCTCCTCAGGACCTCTACCGTAGTACTCCAACTTAGAGAAGGCTGCTGGCATCTGCAACTGCATACCATAACGGAACAAGTCGGCCACCTTAGCTTCCTTATCGGTTGTCATCTTCTCAGTAACAGCTACTTCACCCTCTGAATTGATGCGGTAACGGAGTTCCAGCTGTGCCTTAACCTCAGGCATATCGAAGATTGCAGTAAGAACCACGCTGTCTTGACCCTCACTCTTATCGAATGACTTCAGAGTCATCTGAGGGTTCTTCCATACTCTCATCGCCTTCTGCAAGGATGCACCATAGTCGTTATCGGTAGGAGCACGCCAGAACTCTGGAGTCATGCTCTCACGGAACTTCAACATTGGTTCACCATCTACATCGAGATAATCAATCATACCGGTCAACTTACCTACAGTAACCGACATGCGCTTGGCTGTAACCTTTACATAGGAATTGGTCTCTTCTACCTCCAGGTTGCTGGCGGTCTGAACCTTAGCCTTACCCTTCTTGGCTGGAGCTGCTTCAGCGATAGGTGTATCAACATTGTCAAACTCATAACCGTTGATGACAAACTGCTGGCGGGCCATCACCTGTCCCTTGTCAACTAAAGGCTCTGAACCATCGCTGGCAAAGGCAAAGTTGACGGTGATTTCCTCTCTGGCATGCTCTGCTTCTGCCTTGGCAACAGCCTCCTGCAAAGCATCACTCTTCACCAACCTGGTGGTCTGAGGAGCAATGCCCTTGGTTCCAGGAATCTCTACTGTAGACAGGAGAACGCCGTTGGTATAGACTGCTGCAGTAAGCTTCAGGTCGTCAATGTTCTTGAAGAAATGCTCATTATAGACATTGAAAGTACCATTAGCTGCATCCAGATCCTTAATCCATACATTCTGGAGATAGTACTGAACCTCATAAGCATGAGGATTCAAGCGACGGTCTGGAGAAATGATACCGTTACAGTTGAAGTTGTAGTCGCTGGCAGGATAACGTCCATAGTCACCACCATAGGTAAAGATTTCCTTGCCGGTGATAGGGCTCTTGTCGCGAACACCCTGGTCTACGAAGTCCCAGATATAACCACCCTGATACTTAGGATACTTGCGGATCAGATCCCAATACTCCTTGAATCCACCCATAGAGTTACCCATGGCATGGGCATACTCACACTGGATGTATGGCTTGGTACCATTGCTCTTGCAGTAGCTTTCGCTCTCCTCGTAACCTATGTACATAGGACAGTGGATATCAGTCTTGCTGTCATATCCGCCACGCTCATACTGCACAGGCCGGGTCTTGTCGTAAGCCTTGACCCAATCGTAAGCCTTTTCAAAGTTGACGCCATAACCACACTCGTTACCCAAGCTCCATACGATGATGGAAGGATGATTGATGAGCGGTTTGACATTACCCTCGTTGCGCTCGATATGAGGCACGATGTACTCAGGGAACTTAGCGAGAGACTTCTCATCATATCCCATACCATGAGATTCCAGGTTTGCCTCGGCTGTGATATACAATCCGTATTCATCGCAGAGGTCGTACCAGCGAGGATCATCAGGATAGTGACATGTACGGACAGCGTTGATGTTCAGCTGCTTCATAATCTTGATGTCCTGAATCATGCGCTCTACGCTAACGACATATCCACCATCAGGATCAATCTCATGACGGTCGGCACCCTTGACCAGTATAGGCTGACCATTCACCAGAAGCTGGGCATTCTTGATTTCCACATTGCGGAAACCTACTTTCTGAGGAATGACCTCAGATACGCCCTGCTTATTCTTCAAGGTGATGAATACCTTATACAAATTAGGAGTCTCTGCAGTCCAAGGCTTTACATTCGGCACCTTGATAGTACCCTTAGCACCTGTTGCCTGAGCTATCTGCTTGCCATCCTTATCACATAAGCTGATGGAAACATCGCTCTTGCCTCCCTGAAGAGAGATATGATAATCCAGGACACCATCCTTGAAGTTATTCTCAAGACCGGCATTCAGGCGGACATCAGCTGCATGAAGCTTAGGACGTGCATAGAGATACACCTCACGGGCAATACCCGTGAAGCGCCAATAGTCCTGGTCTTCAAAATAAGAACCATCGCACCAGCGCATCACCTGCATGGCAATGAGATTCTTTCCTGGCTTGAGATACTTGGAGATATTAAACTCGGCAGCCACCTTGCTGTCCTCGCTATATCCCACGTACTTGCCGTTCACCCAGAGAGTCAGGTTACTGGTGGCAGAACCTACATGGAAATAAACATCCTTGCCCTTCCAGTCTGCTGGAAGTTCGAAGGTGCGGCGATAAGAGCCGGTGTAGTTGTTGAGTTCGCTGATGTAAGGAGGATTTGGATCAAACTGGGTAGCCCATGCATAACCGATGTTCTTATAGGTACGGTCGCCATAGCCATTGAATTCGAACAATCCCGGTACAGGGAAGTCCTTCCACTGCGAATCATCATACTTGACAGCAAAGAAGTTGGCAGGACGCTTGTTGTGATCCTTCACGAAGTTGAACTTCCACATACCTTCCATGGAAAGGTAGTTGGCCGACTTCTTCTTGTCAAAGTTCTGTGCCTTATCAAGGTTCTCGTAAGCAAAGAAAGAAGCACGACGAGGCTCCCTGTTTTGCTGATTGATATTCACGTTCTGCCAACGCGACTCGCTCTGAGCCGCTACGCCACCGCTCATAGAAAGCATGGCAAGGCAAAGTGATACAGTTGCGATGGTTCTGATTTTCATGATTTATTATCCGATATTAGTGGAAATACTGAGTTCCAGCTACGCCGGTAAACTTCTTCTGGTTGTCCTTGCGCATTTCGAGTGTAAGGTTGCTCCACCATGATGGCCAACCACCTACGATATTGCACAGATAAACGAACTTCACAGGATGCAAGCCCTTAGCCAATGCTACAGAGTTGTCTGAGTTGGTACCAGCCTTCACTGCACCCTCGTTGTTGATGACGAGCTTGTTGTCAATCCAAACCTGCTCCATACGGGAAGAGAGATAGTAAACTCCATCCTCAGGAATATTGATGTAACCCTCTGCTATGGCTGCATAATTATTGGCACCACGCAAAGTAGCAGCATCATCAGGCTGACTTACCTTCATCTTGTTAAGATTCTCTACAGTACCACAGTCCTGCCACTCAGCATCAGCCAATTCCAGCTGATTAACCTTCAGATAGTTACCCTTCATGCGGCGCAACTGCAAACCAGCCTTTGCATCGTTGAGTTTCACTGCTGGAGCATAGGTCTGCTTTTCTACATCGATGGTTCTCACCTTGCTCATCTTGCCAGAAGGCAAAACAGTAGCAATCTTGATAGTAGTATTGCCGCTCACCTTGATAGGCTCTGTATAGACTGCAGAAGATGGAGTTGGAATAGAACCGTCCAAGGTATAAACCATCTTCATAGGACGTGATGTCTGGAATGTAACTACAGTATCCTTGGTAATCACAACCTTGTCACAAGAACCGTATGGCTGCTCTGGCAATGGAATATGATAACGTACATGACGCTCATCCAGGCGGACGCTGTTGGCATCTACACGACGTGCGAAGTCTGTGAAGTTCTTCTTCTTGGCTGGAGACCATGCAATCTCAGCAAGAGCCAGAGAACGAGGATACATCTGATACTCCATCTTGGCATTGGTATACATATACTCTGACCAGTTGTTGCACTGAACACCGAGGATATGCTTCTCCAAGCCCAATGACTTGATGGTATCAGGAACAGGCTCATAATTATAGGTTCTTGAAAGATAAGCCGGAGCACTAGGAATAGTAACTGGCTCAATCTTATAATCACCCTGGTAATGGTCGAGATACAGACCACCGCTACCTGGAGTCATGATGACATCATGCTTCTGGAGAGCTGCAGAAATACCACCTGATGTGCCGCGCCAAGACATGACTGTAGCATCAGGGCTCAAGCCACCTTCCAGGATTTCATCCCATCCGATGATCTTTCTGTCGTACTTAGCCAGCATCTTCTCCATGCGCTTGATGACGTAGCTCTGCAATCTTTCCTCTGCAGAGTGCTTACCGTCAGCCTGCAAGCCTTCTGCCTCGATACGTTTCTGGCAGGTAGGGCAATTCTTCCAGCTGGTCTTAGGACACTCGTCACCACCAATGTGGAAATACTTGCCAGGGAACAAAGGTACCACTTCGCGAACAATATCCTCCAGGAAGTTGAACATATCTTCCTTACCAGGACACATCACGATATCCTCAACACCCCATACCATTCTAGGAGTCCACTGCTCGCCCTTGCAAGAAAGATAAGGATAAGCAGATATGGCTGCCATCATGTGGCCAGGAAGGTCGATTTCTGGAATCACGGTAATGTAGCGCTTAGCTGCATAAGCTACAATGTCCTTGATTTCCTCCTGTGTATAGAAACCGCCATAGGTAGAGCCGTCACCCTGAAGGCGATAGCCACCGATAGAGGTCAACTTAGGATATTTCTTGATTTCGATACGCCAGCCCTGATCCTCGGTCAGGTGGAAGTGCATGGTGTTCACCTTGAACATAGACATCAGGTCGAGCTGCTTCTTTACGTTCTCTACAGTGATGAAGTGACGGCATGGATCAAGATGGAATCCGCGATAACCGAAACGTGGAGCATCCTGGATGTCACAGCACTGAGCCACCCATTTAACACCATTCACCTTGGTAGCACTCTCTACCTGCGCAGGCAACAACTGCATGAAACTCTGCATACCATAGAAAGCACCCTTGCCTGTCTTAGCCTTGATGACTACACCCTTGGCTGTAACGGTGAGACGGTAGCCCTCTTCTGCCATCTTGAGGGATGGAGAAATCTGAATAGAGATATTGCCCTTCTTGCCACCAACGGTTACATCGTAGCCGGTAGAAGCCTTCAGCTTGTCTGCCATGTACTGAGCGATATTCTTACCGTCTGCGGTCTGGTAAGAAATCACCACCTTCTGTGGCAGAACAAACTCACCCTTCTGGATCTGGGTCTTGACAGGAATAGGAATAATATTGATATCAGCTGCTGCTGACGATGTTGGGAAAGCTCCCAACATCGCAACGCAAGCCATCAAAGAACCTAAAAGTTGATTGATTTTTTTCATTTATATTAAATAATATTATTAGATGTAGAAATTAGAGAGGCTTATACTCTACGAAAGCCTCCATTGCCTCGTAGCAAGCCAAGCCCAACTGGTCGTAAAGGGAAGCTGTAGCACGGTTGCGGTCTTCAGCTCTCTGCCAGAACAGACGCTCGTCATTACCCAAGAAAGGAGCACTCTCCATCTGAGACTGATGCTTGAGGATAGAGTTACGCTTAGCTCTCAACTCTTCTGGGCTCAAAGGAACACACATTTCGATGTTCTCTATCTCCCACTCTGCCCATGCACCACGGTACATCCAGATGCGGCAGTCCTTCAACCACTCTGCACCTGCCTTCTTCTCCTCGTCGATAGCGGCAAGAACGGCATCAGTACACTTCTTGTGAGTTCCGTGAGGGTCAGCAAGGTCACCTGCTACGTAAATCTGATGAGGTTTAACCTCCTGCAACAAAGCTCTAACTATCTCAACGTCCTTCTCTGTCATAGGCAACTTCTCAATCTTTCCACTCTCATAGAATGGCAAATCAAGGAAGTGAACGTGATCGAGAGGAATCTCATTATAGGTACAAGCTGTACGAGCCTCACCACGGCGAATCAAGCCCTTGATGGTCAGAATGTCTCTTGTATCGAAGTCGCTCTCCTTCTTCTTGGCGAAGAATGTCTTGATCTCCTTATACTTGTCAGAGATTACGCTGTCCTTAGAATCAGCGAAGAGCTGGTTGAAACCATTGATGAAGTGCATGAATCTTGTTACTTCCTCATCACCTACTGCGATATTACCTGATGTCTCGTAAGCAACATGTACGTCATGCTTCTGCTGAACCAGACGACGGATAGTACCGCCCATAGAGATAACGTCATCATCTGGGTGAGGTGAGAATACGATGACACGCTTTGGATATGGCTTAGAACGCTCTGGACGATAGGTATCGTCTGCGTTTGGCTTACCGCCTGGCCAGCCTGTAATTGTATGCTGCAAATCGTTGAAAATCTTGATGTTTGCATTATAAGCAGAACCATAGAGAGCCAGGAGTTCGCTCAAACCGTTCTCGTTATAATCCTTATTGGTTAACTTCAGGATAGGCTTACCAATCTTCTGGCAGAGCCATACCAATGCAGAGCGAACCAACTTATCAGTCCACTGGCAAGAAGTTACGAGCCAAGGATGCTCGATACGAGTAAGGTGAGCTGCTGCGCTCAGGTCGAGAACTACATGAGCATCAGGATGTGTCTGAAGGAACGATGCAGGCAATGTATCAGTAATAGAGTTCTCTACTACCTTCTGCATGATTTCTGCCTTTTCCTCGCCCCAAGCTGTAAGATAAACCGTCTTGGCAGAAAGAAGGGTGGCAATACCCATGGTAAGTGAACATGGAGGAATGGTTTCCTTGGTCTGCTCGCTAGCTTCCATCTCTTCACGTGATGTGTTGCCGATCAAGATAAGGCGGGTAACTGACTGGATACCAGAACCTGGCTCATTGGCTGCGATGTTACCAGAACGGCCGATACCTATAAGAGCTACGTCGAGACCTCCGAAGGTCTTGATGCGCTGCTCATAAAGACGGCAGCAATCCTGTACTGCATCCTGAGCCACGAAACCATCAAGAGAGAAAATGTTCTGCTCCTGAACGTCTACGTGACTGAGGAAACGCTCCTTCAGCTGGTTGATGGTACGGAGAGAACTCTCCTGCTGGAGTGGATAATACTCATAAGCATTGAATACCACAACATTGCGGAAACTCAATGTCTTCTCCTGATAACGGCGGATGAGTTCCTCATACACAGCAGTGAGTGAAGAACCGGTTCCGAGTGCCATCACATAGAACTTGCCATCGTGCTGAGCAGCCTTGATACCTGCTGCAATGCCATCGGCAACATGACTGGCACCTTCTGCCATTGAAGCAAAGATGTCTGTACGAATCTTCTCCATTCTAGAGATTTCTGAGTATTCTACAGTCGTCTTAGGCTTGTAGAATTCAACTGGTACTTTGTTAAGTACAATTTGTGAACTTAGATTGAGCCTCATAATTTATATCTTTTAACGATTATTATTTAATATGTTTACTAGGTTTCTACTCATAAAGATAACGCATTGTTTTTAACATTCGGATTATTTAAACTCGTTTATTTATAGCAATATCGTTATTAAAATTTTTTATTTTGCAAAATTACATGATTTATCATACATTTCCATGTTTTTATAGTTAATAATTCTAAAATGAAAGCATTTTTATCTTTTCAGGCTGTAAAAACCTATATTGAGTGTAGTTTTACCCACTCATTCAGCTATTTATACCTAACTAGTATATTTGATTAACATAAATAGCTAAAATAAATAAACAGGCAATTATGCTTATATATATAATTAGGTATATAGACAGTGTAGACTATCAGAAACAGGGAAAAATAAAGAAAATTTGGCTATTTAAGTTTTATTAACAAGAAAAATATTGCATGTATTTATAAATAGACTATCTTTGCAAATAAAGTTTTTAAGTTATGATATCTGACATAATAAAATATATTAGGAAACTAAATAAAAAGCCTTCAGTTCAGAGTAAACTGCTAGCGCATTTCATCTCTCAAGGTGCTGCCACCATTCCAGAGATGAGCAAGGCTGTCGGAGTAAGTCTGCCGACTGCCACTAGCGCCCTCAACGAACTGATGAAGGCTGGGCTGGTTACAGAGATTGGCAAGAAAGACAATTCTACTGGACGCATCCCTATGGTATACGACCTGATTCCTACCGCTGGATATTTTGTCGGAGTGAACCCAGAAATGGACTGTCTGGCTCTAGCTGCCAGCGATTTCAGCGGAAACCTAATAACAGAAAAGACAAGGGTACCTTACGTATACGAGAATACTCCTGAGAATCTGGAAAAAGTAGGAAAAATCATCAACGATTTCATCGCCTCTCTTCCTGTTTCAAAAGAAGAAATACTTCAAGTTTGCGTAAATGTAGCAGAACGTGTGAATCCTTTCGAAGGAAGAGCCTACAACATGTACACCTTCTTGAAGGAATCACTCACAGACAAGCTCACAGAGCTGATTCAGTTGCCGGTTTGCATCGAGAACGATTCAAGAAGCATGGCTTTCGCTGAATTTGTGAAGGGACGCTGCAGAGGACTGAAAGATGTCATCTTTGTGAACGTATGCTGGGGATTAGGCATCGGAATCATCATGGGAGGTCAACTGTACTACGGTAAATCCGGATATTCGGGTGAGTTTGGTCACATGACAGCCTACAACAACAACATCATCTGCCACTGCGGCAAGATTGGATGTATTGAAACTGAAGTTTCGGGTAGAGCACTCAAGAGAAAGTTGACAGAGAAGATTCGGGAAGGCAAGACTTCCATCCTGTCTGACAAGGTGCTCAACAGAAAAGAAGACATCACGCTTCCAGATATTCTTGATGCGATAGCAAAAGAAGACGTGCTTAGCCTAGCTACCCTGCAACATATTGCAGACGAACTGGGCAAGCAATTGGCAGGAATCATCAATATCTTTAACCCAGAGATGCTGGTCATCGGAGGAGAAATGTCAGTCACTGGCGATTATCTGACGCTACCGGTCAACATGGGTATAAAAAAGCATTCGCTCAACATCATGAACGAGGATTCGCAGATTGTTACCTCAGAACTGAAAGATCTGGCTGGTATCACGGGAGCCTGTCTGATGGCAAGACACAGACTTTTGAGCGAAGAAAGATAATAAATAATCTAGCTTATTAGACAAAAGCATTAAAGATTTTACTAACTAACTTTTTATCAACTATTCATTTGACAGGAGTTGGGAGTAGCCGGTAAAACGGCTACTCCACAATTCAAAAACCAAATAGGCGGTGACAGGTTCATCTGAGCCAACTGCCAAAAGAATAAGATAAAAACAAAGTTTATACGAGAAGAAATAATAACTAACATAAACTATTACAAACCTATGAAAAAAAGAGCAAATTTGTATTTTGCAGCGCTATTGGGTGCCATGTCACCACTGAGCACTGTTACTGCATTGGCAGCTCAGAGCAATTCGGTTATTGCTAATGCTACCCAGCAGCAAAACTCATGTACAGGTACAGTAAAGGATTCTTACGGTGAACCTGTTATCGGTGCTACCATCAGAATTGATGGTAAGACTGGTGGTACGATTACTGACCTTGACGGTAACTTTAGCCTTGCAAATGTAGCTAAGGGTGCTAAGATTACAATCACTTATGTAGGTTACAAGCCACAGACTCTTACTTGGAACGGTACTGCTTTGAACGTTACCATGGAAGACGATTCCAACATGCTCGAAGAAACAGTTGTTATAGGTTACGGTACTGTAAAGAAGGCTGACTTGGCAGGATCTGTTGCTGTCATGGAAGGCAAGAGCTTCAAGGATCAGCCTGTTGCACGTGTTGAGGATGCCCTCAACGGACGTATGTCTGGTGTGCAGGTAATGTCAAGCGGTGTTCCTGGTGGTGCAATGAAGATTCGTGTACGTGGTGCCAGCTCTGTTAACAAGAGCAACGACCCTCTCTACGTAGTAGATGGTATTGTTCGCGAGACAGGTCTTGAGGGTATCAGCCCTGAGGATATCCAGAGCATCCAGGTTTTGAAGGACGCTTCTTCTACCGCTATCTATGGTGCACGTGGTGCAAATGGTGTTGTAATGGTACAGACCAAGACCGGTAAGGCTGGTGCAACTCAGGTTACTTTCGACGGTAGCTTCGGCTTCTCTAATGCTTACCATATCCCTGAAGTAATGAGCACCAAGCAGTATGCTCAGGCTTTGGTAGACCATAAGGGTGTTTCTCAGAGTGCAGTTCAGGATTATCTGAATGGTACAAAGGCAGGTATCGACTGGATGGACGAATTGCTCCAGACTGGTATTACCCAGAACTATAAGGTTTCTTTGACTCAGGGTAATGACAAGACTCAGACTTACTTCTCTGCCAACGTAATGGACCAGAAGGGTGTTATCGTTGATACCAAGTCTAGACGTTACGCTATCAAGGCTAACATGCACAATAAGATTTTCGACTGGTTGGAAATGACCACCGATATCAACCTCTCTCAGACTGACAACTCAGGTGCAGGTTTCGCCCAGAACCAGTCTAATCCTATCTGGGTTGGTTTGAACTACTCTCCTACTATGGAGATGATGGATGCAAACGGTAAGTATAATAAAGACCCATACAATAACATCCAGAACAACCCTTACGGTATTCTCCATGGTAGTGAAAACGACCGTAAGCGTACCATGGTTACAGGTCACGTTGACTTGAAATTCAACCTTCTCAAAGGCTTGACATTCACCACTACCAACGGTATCGACTATAACGATTACAAATGGTATAGCTTCACATCTACAAAGGTGAACGCAGCTGGTAACAATATGGGCAACAACGATGCAACAGTTACAGCGTTGCAGTCAACCAACAACTTGACTTACAGCAACAAGTGGGGTGATCACGGTTTGACAGCTACAGGCGTATGGGAAGTTACCTCTAATGAGGTTCGCCGCATGGGTCTCTCTGGAACTGGTATTGCTCACGAGCAGCTGGGTTACTGGAACGTAGCAGATGCAGCTTCCAAGAATCCTAGCAACGGCTATAGCAAGTGGACCATGCTCTCTGGTGTAGCTCGTGTTATGTACAACTATGCAGACCGCTATATGTTGACTGGTACATTCCGTGCGGATGGTTCTAGCCGCTTCACCAATAAGAAGTGGGGTTACTTCCCATCAGCAGCTGCAGCTTGGACCATCTCTAACGAAAAGTTCTGGGAGCCTATCAAGAATGCAGTAGAATACATGAAGATCCGTGCAAGCTACGGTATCATCGGTAACCAGGATATTACTCCTTACTCTACATTGGGTTCTTTGGGTACAACCAGTTTCACATACGGTACTAATCAGTCTTACACAGGTTACTGGGCAAATGGTCTTGCAACTCCTGACTTGTCATGGGAGAAGGTTCATCAGTTTGACCTCGGTGTTGACCTCGGTTTCTTCGGCAACCGTTTGAGCATCAGCTTAGACTACTTCGACAAGAAGACAAAGGATGCCCTCCTGACAACATCAGCTCCTGGTTACCTGGGTGGCACATCATACTGGGTAAATGCCGGTGAGGTAAGCAACAAGGGTTTTGATGCTACAATCAATGCACAGATTATCCAGACCAAGGACTGGTCATGGTCATCTACATTGAATGCCAGCTACATCAAGAACGAGGTTACCAAGTTGACAGCTGATTCTCCTATTCTTTATGGTACAAGCCCTTCTCCTGGTACTGTTGACCCATGTACCATCATCAAGGAAGGTGAAGCTATCGGTACATTCTACGGCTTCAAGTGGGCTGGTGTTGAAAAGAATGCAAAGGGTGAATATATTGATATGTATTACACTGCAGATGGTGGAACAACAGCTACTCCTGATGCTTCAAAGGATCGCTTCGTATTAGGTCGTTCAAACCCAGACTTCACATTAGGTTGGAACAATACAGTAAGTTATAAGAACTGGGACTTCAATGCCTTCTTCAATGCAGCATTCGGTGCCAAGCGTTTGAATATGGTTCGCTACGCCATGAACTCAATGGTAGGTGCATCTATGTTCGTAACCGATAAGGATTACTTCAACAACATCGGTGTTACCATGCCTACAGTTGGCGCAGAGAACAAGACATACGGAAACTCAGACAAGTGGTTGGAAAATGCTAACTATCTGCGTTGTGAGAATATCAGCATCGCTTACACATTCCCACGCAGCGTAACCAAGTTGGCAGACATCCGTCTCTCACTCTCAGCTCAGAACCTCTTCACCATTACCGGCTATAAGGGTATAGACCCTGCAGGTGCTTCATTCAGTGACAATGGTGTAGACCGTGACAATGGTTTGGATATGGGTGCTTACCCTAACCCTCGTACCATCACAATGGGTGTTCGTATTAACTTCTAATTCCAACAATCTAAAAACTGTAATAATTATGAAAACTAGAAAATTATTATATATGGGTTGTCTCATGGCAGCATCCTTGTTTACATTCTCTTCTTGTGGAGACTTCCTGGATGAGGATCCAAAGGGACACTTGACCCCTAACAACTTCTTCAATAGCGAAGAGGACCTTACTGCAAGTGTTAACGCACTGTATGACAGAATCAACCAGACACAGAGCTGGACCAACCCTATGTACCCACAGTGGCAGGGTGATGATATTACTGCTAACCCTGGTTCTAACAAGCAGGCTTGTGCTGCCCTCGATGCTTTTGCATCTGATGGTGCCAACAAGGGTGTAACAGACGCATGGAACCAGCACTATTCTGTAATCAAGGCTGCTAACCTGATTACTGAGAGTGCAAGTAAGGCTCCTGTTGCTCAAGATAAGATCAACGTAGCTTTGGGTAATGCACACTTCTGGCGTGCATACGCTTACTACTACCTGGTACGTGTATTCGGTCCTGTGCCATTGATTACCGGTACCGACGTTTCACAGTTGGAGGTTGCTCCATCTAGTGTAAAGGATGTATATGAACTGATTGTTTCAGACTTGAAGGCAGCCGTTAACGAGCTTCCTACCAAGTATGAGAAGGAGCCTAGCCGTTTGTTCGGTGTTGATATCTGGACAACCAAACAGGCTGCACAGGCTACCCTGTCAGCAGTTTACATGTCTATGGCTGGTTACCCACTCAATATGGGTACAGAGTACTACAAGCTCGCAGCAGAGCAGGCTAAGTCTGTCATCGACAACAACGGTTCTTACGGTTTCATCCTGAACCCAGAGTGGAAGGATGTTTACTCTATGGGCAACAACTACAACATGGAGACCGTGCTTGGTATCAACAACGACGCTCGTGGTTGGTGGGATCATGACTCTCAGCTTTCTTCCTGCTGCCGCTTCGAAGGTCTCGGCGATGGTGGCTGGGGTGACGCTTGGGGTGAAATCGCATTCTGGAAGAGATTCCCAGAGGGTGCTCGCAAGAATGCTATCTACGCTCCTAAGGTAACATTCCAGGATGGAAACACTATTACTAAGGCTGTAGATTGGTGGGCTCTTAAAGAAGACGGAAAGACTCCAGAGGTTGAAGCTTATCACCCAATGTTCTGTATCTTCACCGTTAACTCAGACGAGAACGGCAACATGCTCCGTCAGGCTTATGATTACCAGGCTCCTAACTGGGGTGGTATGATCAACGACCGCCGTCACAACCTCATCCGCTACTCTGAGATTCTTCTCTGGTATGCTGAGAGTGCAGCTCGCTCTGGTGGTGACCTGAACAAGGCTAAGGATTGTCTCCGTCAGGTTCGCAGCCGTGCCGTTACAGACGTAGAGAATGTTACTTTGACCAACGGTACTACCGTGAAGATTGCTGACATGAATGCAGAGCAGTTGGCTGAAGCTTGCTACATCGAGCACGGATGGGAAGTTGCTGGTAACTGGGTATCAATGGTTACACGTCGTTCTGACGAGCTTCGTATGGACGAACTCAAGAAGAACTTCGACTACCGTGTTGCTAATGCTCCTCTCGTAGTAGCTGAGCAGGATGGCAAAACCTATACAGCAAAGGAAAGTGTTACCGTTTCTGGTTCTTGGACAGAAGATAGAATTTACTGTCCATATCCAACATCAGATGTTGAGAAGAACCCTAACTTGAAGAGATAACTTCATAGGTAATCATATATTAAGTAACATGATGCTAGTTTTTATAAAATAGAGTTCATGTAAAACATTTAGAGGGTGTGCCGAGACGGCACTCCCTCTTTTTGCAATCTCTTAATCTATATAATTTTCCATATCAGCATCAAAAAACTCAAATAGAATCAACACTAATTTTTAATTATACAATTGAAAAGTTATGGTTAACAACAATCGTAAGCAAAACAACCGCTCATTACTCGCATTGGCAGCGCTGCAAGTAATGCCGTTGTCGATCTTTGCACAGAATGCAGGAGATCGTCCTAACATCTTGTATATTATGTGTGACGACCATGCCATGCAAGCCATCAGTGCATACGGTAGCCCTATCTCCAAATTGGCACCAACACCAAATATCGACCGCCTAGCTGAAAGAGGAATGAAATTCAACGAGGCTTTCGTGGAGAACTCGCTTTCTACACCAAGCCGTGCATGTCTTATGACCGGTCTTTACAGTCACCAGAACGGACAGCGACAGCTTGCCGAGGGTATCGACTCTACCAAGACCTTCTTCTCAGAACTGCTGCAGGGGGCAGGTTATTCTACTGCCGTTGTGGGCAAGTGGCACATGTCCTGCAGTCCGAAGGGATTCGACTACTATCATGTTCTAGATGACCAGGGGCAGTACTACAACCCTACCTTCGCTTCTACCGGACAGTATGGTAACTTCAAGCAGGAGATGGGATATGCTACCGATTTGATCACCGACCATGCTATCGAGTACTTGAACAACCGCGACAAGAACAAGCCATTCTGTCTTCTGGTTCACCACAAGGCACCACACCGCCTCTGGATGCCTAACACCAAGTATGTAAACAAGTATGCCAACGTCAACTTCCCGTTGCCAGAGACTTTCTGGGATGATTATGAAACCCGTGGTTCTGCAGCTTCTACACAGAAGATGTCTATCGACAAGTACATGGAGATGGTACGCGACCTGAAGGTCCCAGAAATGTACGATCCTTCTACTCCAGAGGGAAGAGATTCCTATGCCGGTCTGATGGGCGAGATGAACCGCATGACTCCAAAGCAGCGTGCCATCATCGATGCCTACTACATGCCAAGAAACCGTGAGTTCCTGAGCAAGAACCTGACTGGCAAGGAGTTGATCGAGTGGAAATACCAGAACTACATCCGCGACTACATGGCAGTGATTGCCTCTGTAGATGAGAGTGTGGGCAGACTGCTGGAATATCTCGACAAGAACAACCTCACCGACAACACCATCATTGTCTATACATCCGACCAGGGATTCTACATGGGCGAGCACGGATGGTTCGACAAGCGATTCATGTACGAGGAGTCATTCCACACTCCGCTCATCATCAGCTATCCTAAGCACATCCAGCCAAAGAGCGAGTGCAACCAGATGGTTCAGAACATCGACTTCGCCCCTACCTTCCTCGACTTGGCGGGTTTGGAGAAACCTAAGTACATGCCTGGAACATCGCTACAGCCTCTGTTCGCCGGACAGCCTGTGAAGAAGTGGCGCAAGAGCCTGTACTATCACTACTACGACTATCCTACATATCATCTTGTACGCAAGCACGATGGTGTTCGCACAGAACGTTACAAGCTGATTCACTTCTATGGCAAGGGTGGAGAAAGAGCTGTGGTAGAAAATAAGTATCAGGGACAACCAGGCACAAGAGAAAACAACTGCTTCAATGCCCTGAAGTCTATCAACTACTTCACCAATGATGCAGACATCGACTACTGGGAGTTATACGACATCCAGGCAGACCCTAACGAGCAGCACAACATCTACGGCAAGCCCGGCACTCAGAAGATTGAGAAGGAACTGAAGAAGTTGCTCGCTAACTACCGCAAGAATTTGAAGGTAGACGAATAAGAAATCTAAGATTACAGATTTATGAATAGAACTAGCAAAACAATATGGCTCACAGGGGTAGGTATGATTTGCCTACCTACCCTTGCTGGAGCTAAACAGAACGTACAACAGCCGAATATCCTCTTTATCCTCTGCGATGATATGGGATATGGTGATTTGGCTTGCTACGGTCAGCCTTACATCCATACCCCCAACATCGACCAGATGGCAAAGGAGGGAATGCGATTCACCCAGGCATACGCCGGTTCGCCGGTTTCAGCCCCTTCGCGTGCTACAATCATGACCGGTCAGCATTCGGGTCACACCCACGTAAGAGGCAACAAGGAATACTGGAGAAACGTACCGATGGTAAAGTATGGAATAAACGAGGACTTTTCTGTGGTGGGGCAGGAACCTTACGACCCGCAGCATAAGATTCTTCCGGAAATGCTCAAGGACAAGGGCTACCGCACCGGCGTCTTCGGAAAATGGGCAGGCGGATACGAAGGTTCTGCCTCTACTCCCGACAAGCGTGGCGTAGATGAATTCTACGGCTACATCTGTCAGTTCCAGGCACATCTTTATTATCCCAACTTCCTGAACCGTTACAGCAAGTCGTTGGGTGATACGGCTGTGGTAAGAGATATCATGGAGCAGAATATCCAGTACCCGATGTTCGGCAAGGACTATTTCAAACGCAAGCAGTATTCTGCCCGCATCATCCACGACAAGGCTTTGGAGTGGATTGACAAGCAGGATAATAAGCATCCTTTCGTAGGATTCCTTACCTATACCCTACCTCACGCAGAGTTGGCTCAACCAGAAGATTCCATTTTAGAGAACTATCAGAAGAAATTCTTCGAGGACAAGACTTGGGGAGGATGGGAAGACTCAAGATACAACGCCGTGGTTCATACCCACGCACAGTTTGCCGGAATGATTACCCGTCTTGACCAGTATGTAGGCGAAATCTTCGCCAAGCTGAAGGAGAAGGGCCTAGACAAGAACACCGTGGTCATCTTTACCTCGGACAACGGTCCTCACGAGGAAGGCGGTGCCGATCCGAAGTTCTTCGGTCGCGACGGAAAATTGAAAGGCTTGAAGCGCCAGTGTTACGAGGGCGGAATCCGCATCCCATTCATTGCCTGGTGGCCAGAGCATATCAAGGCAGGCAGCGTAAACGATACCCAGTTTGCCTTCTACGACCTGATGCCAACCTTCTGCGACCTTGCCGGAATCAAGAACTTCGCCAAGCGCTACACCAACAGGAAGTTGGCTGGCGACGGCTTCGACGGTATTTCCATCGCTCCTACCCTTCTGGGCAAGGATGCCGAGCAGAAGCACCACGAATACCTCTATTGGGAATTTCATGAGACCGACCAGATTGGCGTGAGAAAGGGCGACTGGAAGATGGTAGTAGTAAAAGGCAAGCCTCGCCTCTACAACCTAGCTTCGGATATTCACGAAGACCACGATGTGGCGGCAGAACATCCTGAAATCGTGAAAGATCTGCTGGCTGCCATCCAGAAGGAGCACAGAGACAGCAAGGACTTCAAGATAACGCTGCCAGAGTTTTAAGGAAAATGACTCTGACCAAGTTCTGATTCCATCTCCTATTTTTGCGAGATTCCAACCGATTTCTAAAAAGAAAAAATATGATGAACGACAACATAGCAACCCCATTTGCCAAACCACTGTATGTGATGCTGAAGCCGGCAGGTGCCCATTGCAACCTGGCTTGCAAATACTGTTATTATCTGGAAAAGAACAATCTTTACCAGAACTCCCACCGCCATCTGATGAGCGATGAGATGCTGGAGCAATTCACCCGAGAGTACATCGAGGCACAAACCATGCCGCAGGTGCTTTTCACCTGGCATGGAGGTGAGCCGCTGATGCGCTCCATCGACTTCTACAAGAAAGCACTGGCGCTTCAGAAGAAGTACGCCCACGGCAAACAGATAGATAACGTCATCCAGACCAACGGCACACTCCTCACCGACGAATGGTGCGAGTTCTTTGCCAAGAACCATTGGCTGGTAGGCATTTCCATCGATGGCCCCCAGGAATATCACGACCACTATCGCGTGACTCCTGCCGGAAAGCCTTCCTGGGAAAAGGTGATGCAGGGCATCAGCCTGCTGAAGAAGCATCGGGTGGAATGGAATGCTATGGCAGTGGTCAATGCCTACAACGCTGGACATCCGCTGGAGTTCTATCATTTCTTCAGAGACAACGGTTGCCAGTACTTGCAGTTTACCCCTATCGTGGAGCGACTGACGGAACATGAAGACGGTCGCACCCTGGCGAGTCTTGCCGACGACAGGGAGATTCCGCTTGCAGATGCTTCCGTTACCCCGCAACAGTGGGGCAACTTCCTCTGCACCATCTTCGACGACTGGGTGCGCCACGATGTGGGTAAGACCTTTGTGGAAATCTTCGACTGCACACTTGCCAACTGGATGGGGGTGCTTCCAGGCATCTGCGCCTACTCCAAGGAGTGCGGTCATGCAGGCGTGATGGAACACAATGGCGATGTATATTCCTGCGACCACTTTGTCTTTCCTGAATACAAACTGGGAAACATCAGGGAGCAGTCGCTCATCGACATGCTTTATAGCGAAAAGCAGCAGGCTTTCAGCCGGTTGAAGCATACTTCGCTGCCCCGCCAGTGCAAGGAATGCGACATGGAGTTCGCCTGCCATGGCGAATGCCCCAAGAACAGGTTCGAGAAGGATAAGTATGGAGAGCCGGACCTGAACTATCTCTGCCAAGGATACTATCAGTACTATACGCATGTGTCTCCCTACATGGACTTTATGAAACGGGAACTCCTCGCCCAGCGTCCGCCTGCCAACATTATGAATGTTTTAAAAAATAACTAACGATTATCGAAATGAACAAAACTTATATGACTATCGCCCTGATGTCGCCCCTGGTTTGCACGGCAGCCATGGGTGCCAAGAAGGCGAAAGCCAACAATCAGCAGAAACCTAACGTCATCATCATCCTCGCCGATGACCTCGGCTACGGCGACCTGGGATGCTATGGTGCCAAGAACGTAGAGACTCCTAACGTAGATAAACTGGCCAAGCAGGGTATTCGCTTCACCGATGCCCACGCCATCGCTTCCACCAGTACCCCATCCCGCTACTCCCTGCTCACGGGTGAGTATGCATGGCGCCGACCAGGTACCGACGTAGCACCGGGCGATGCGGGAATGATTATCCAGCCTACCCAGTTTACCATAGCTGATATGTTCAAGAGCGTAGGCTATTCTACTTGTGCCATCGGTAAGTGGCACTTGGGCTTGGGTGCAGAAACAGGCAAGCAAGACTGGAATGCCCCATTGCCAGCAGCCCTTGCCGACATAGGTTTCGACCATCACTACATCATGGCAGCCACAGCCGACCGTGTGCCTTGTGTTTTCATCGAAGACGGCATGGTAGCTAACTACGATCCGTCGGTTCCTATCGAGGTAAGCTATTTCAAGAACTTCCCTGGCGAACCTACCGGAAAGGACAATCCTGAGTTGTGCTATAATATGAAGTCGAGCCACGGCCACAATATGTCTATCGTGAACGGCATCGGCAGAATCGGTTATATGAAGGGTGGCGGTAAGGCATTGTGGAAAGACGAGAACATCGCCGACTCCATCACTACCCACGCCATCGACTTCATCAAGAAAAACAGCGATCATCCTTTCTTCCTCTATTTTGCCACCAACGATGTCCACGTGCCTCGTTTTCCACACCAGCGTTTCCGTGGAAAGAGCTGCATGGGTATGCGTGGAGACGCCATTGTGCAGTTCGACTGGTCTGTAGGTAAGATCATGGAGACATTGGATAAACTTGGAATTGCAGAGAATACTATCGTTTTGTTGACTAGTGATAATGGTCCTGTTGTAGATGACGGTTATCAGGATCAGGCAGAAGAGCTTTTGAATGGTCATAAGCCTGCAGGTCCTTGGCGTGGTAACAAATACAGTGCTTTCGAAGGTGGTACGGCTATTCCTGTTATCGTTCGTTGGCCAATGTCGGTAAAACCAAATCAGACTTCAGATGTTCTCATGTCACAGATTGACTTCATGGCATCCTTTGGTAATCTGATTGGTGCAACCTTCCCTAAAGGCAGTGCACCCGACAGCAAGAACCATCTTGGAAATCTGCTCGGCAACGATAACACCCATCGCCCATGGGTTGCAGAAATGTCAAATAATCATGTAATTTCTATCCGCACAAAAGAATGGAAATACATAGAACCAAATGATGGTTCTAAAATGATAAAATGGGGACCAAAGATTGAAACCGGCAACGATCCTAATCCTCAGCTCTATCGAATCTCTGACAATCTCTACGAGCAAAACAATGTAGCTGAAGCAAATCCTAAAGTTGTTTTCGAAATGCAAAATATATTGAGAAGAGTAAAATAATAGAAAATACAATGAAATAAATAAAAGTCAGGGCAGCGATGTTCTGGCTTTTATATATAAACACTAACTTTTATATAT